>JBDRMW010000200.1:0-7102 GCA_043811735.1 bacterium | reverse complement strand
TTCACGCGCGTCATCACCGGATAAAGTAATATCAGTTTTTTTCCCGATATTATTTCTTTTAATATAATCATTTACTACGCGGGTTAATGCTGACCTGAATCCGGTTAAATGCGTACCGCCCTCGATCGTATTAATGTTGTTAACAAATGAGAATATCTGCTCATTATATCCGTCATTATACTGCAGAGCAGCCTCGACACTCACATTGTCTTTATCTTTTTTAAAATAAATCGGCTGTGGATGCAGAAGATTTTTATTTGAATTTAAATATTTAACAAATGTTTGTATCCCGCCTTCATATTTAAACGTATGTTCTTTGTCTGCTTTTTCATCAATAATCGTAATCCGCATGCCGGGATTTAAAAAAGCGAGTTCTCGAAATCTATTGGAAAGTATATCGAATGAATATTTTATTTCTTTAAAAATTGAGCGGTCAGCATAAAACATAACCTTGGTTCCGCGTTCATCAGTGGTGCCTGCTTTCTTTACCGGGGCTATTGTTTTACCAAAATGGAATTCTTGCGCCCAGATGTGGCCGTTGCGGTATACTTCAACCCGCATAAATTCGGAGAGCGCATTCACCACTGATACGCCTACCCCATGAAGCCCGCCTGAGACTTTATATGACTCATGATCAAATTTACCGCCTGCATGAAGCATCGTCATCACTACTTCTAAGGCTGATTTATCCTTATGTTTAGGATGCGGTTCAACCGGGATTCCTCTGCCGTCATCCAACACGGTGACTGAATTATCCGCATGAATAGTAACATCAATTGACGTACAATGTCCGGCGAGAACTTCATCAATAGAGTTATCTACCACTTCATAGACCATATGGTGCAGTCCCAATGATCCGGTTGAACCGATATACATAGCAGGCCGCTTGCGCACTCCTTCTAAGCCTTCTAATATTTGTATTTTAGATGCATCATAATTTTCTGTAGCTGTTTCATCAACTGCCATGGACATGCCTCCTGGGGATTCAATATTATGTATAATCTTTTTCTTGTCTTTGTCTTCTAAATCACTCATATACTGGCCATCCCTTATCTCGCCGGCTTACACCTCATATCACGTACTACGGGTTTTGCAAAATGATTATTAATTTTCTTTATTATATCATTTTTCCGCAGCATAAGCTCCTGCATGTGTACGGGTGACTCCATATAAATATATAATATTTTGTTGCGTATGTATATATCTTTGCAGGCGCGCGCCAGTACACCAGCCTCTTTTTCCCAAATTTCAAATACCGCGTAGTTGTCAGTAGTAATTCCTAATTTTTTAAGTACGCTGTTCAAGCCGTCTTTTACATGCGCAAAGTTTTTCATCTTAATTTATTGAGAGACCGGAATCCAATGCGGATTATGTACCTGAGAAATATATGCCGGAGCTTTAACCGCTGTTAATAAACATTGTATGCCCAATACATTACTTCCTTGCGTATCGGGATTCTGCGCGCACAATATTTCCCAAAATCTTCTGCTTCGATTATCATCCAGTTCGGACAGCACATCATCAAAGAGTCCGATAGGATGAAGTTTGAGTTTTTTCTTTATATATTCTATTTCAGAAAGTTTAAGCGATAAGACCACGCTTCTCTGCTGGCCTTGTGAGCCAAATGAGCGCACGCTCTTCTCATTGATTAAAAATTCCAGTTCATCCCGATGCGGGCCGCCGAGCGTCGTACACATAAGTTTTTCCGCATGACGGTGATTTTGCAAATAAGTTATAAAAGACGTATAGGGGTCCGGTGAAATCTCTGTGCTAATAGACGGTTTATAAATCACTTTTAATATTTCTTTGCCATCACTTAACGCGTCGTGTGTTGTGTGTAAAAAAGACTGCATATCTTTAATAAGCGCATGCCGGAAAGAAATAAGTGTTACTCCTGATTTGGCAAGTTCTTCATCCCACACGGACAGCATATTTTCACTGAGTTTGCCTTCCTGTATGTTTTTAAGTGCGGCATTTCTTTCCATAAGCGCTTTATGATATCTTTTTAAAACTTTCGCATATCCCGGGATGGTCTGCGAAAGAATAAAATTAATCCACCGGCGTCTCATGTTCGGCTCGCCTTTAACTAATCTTAAATCATCCGGTGAAAACCAGACTACCGGGATTATGCCCATTATTTCTGTTTGTTTGGAACATTTTTTAGAATTCAAAAGAACTTCTTTTTTCCCGTTTTGATACATTTTGATTTGTACCTCGTGCGGCGGGGTATCAATAAAAGACCCCTGTAAAAACATCCCCTGTTCTCCATGATGAATGAGTTCTTTATTATTTTGTGTCCGGTGGGTATGTAAGGTTGCTAAAAAAAAGACCGCTTCTAATATGTTTGTTTTCCCGGCCGCATTTTCTCCCACAATAACATTTAATCCTGGATGTAAGGTAAAAGATACATCAGTATAATTCCGGAATTGCCGCAGGGTGAGAGACGCAAGATACATGGGCATGTTAAGAAGTTTTCATGGGCATAACCACATAGATGTATTCGGTGTCCCCTTCCGGCCTTATCAATACCGGACCTACTGCAGTTGAAAACTCCAAACTTACGTTTTCGGTGTTCATATTTTTTAATACATCTATGACATAAGTGGGATTAAATGATATTTCTATCTTAGAACCTTGGTAATTACATTCCAGTTCATCATTAAATTCAGTAATACCTTGATATGAGGCAGATATTTTTAAGAGGCCGTTGCTGAATCCGTAACGGACGAGCCCAATTTTATCTGCCATGCACAGCGCTGCCCGTTTGGTTACTGCCATGAGATCGTCTTTTTTTAAAGATATCTTTATCTGATTTGATTTAGGAATAACCTGTTCATAATTAGGATATGACCCATCAACCAGCCGGGATATTAACGACCAATTGTTTGATTTAAAGGCAACCTGGTTTTCTGTAATATTAACCAGTATATCCTGTTCGGGGTTTTCCAAACCAATGAGCCGTATTAATTCATTGGCTGTCTTGGTGGGAATAATTATATTACTGTTTATTATTTTACTTGATCCATTTCCTCCGTTATTAGAAATAAGAGAAAGCCTCTTTCCGTCCGTTGCAACGACTTTAAGCGGCCCGTTTAAAATATTAAACAATATGCCATTAAGCACGTACCGGGTGGTATCAGTAGAAGCTGCAAAAATAGTCTTTTTAAACATTTCTTTTAAGACATCTTTTTTAACTGAAAACGCTTTTTCATCAGAAAACTCAGGGATAACCGGATAATCCTCTTTGGGGAGACCTTTTAAAGAAAAACATGTTTTCCCGCTGGTGATTGTTGTTTTTAAGGAATCATCGGTTTCTATCTCCACGTCATGCGTATCTGAGAGTTCTCTTACAATATCGCCGAATTTTTTTGCCGGGATAGTAATGCTTCCTTCTGTAACAATTTCTCCTTTTATTAAACAATGAATGCCGATCTCCAGATCTGTTGCCATGAGTTTTATCTTATCTTTCTCAGTTTCGATAACCAAGTTGGATAAAATAGGCAAGGTGCTTTTATGCGCCACGGCTGTTTGGACAATTTGAATCCCGTTTAATAAAGCTTCTTTAGAACAAATTATTTTCATGACACTCCCCCTTCTATATTTATTAAATAATAGTAGTCGTAGTAGTAGGCTGTGTGGATATGTGGATATATAATTTGTAGCATAAAAAAACTAAGAAACCAAGAAAAATTTAACCAGCCCTTAAAGGTGATTATGATGTGTGTAACCCTGATTACTTATCAACAGAATACACTATAATCAATGTTATACAGAATAATCCGCCTGGTGTTAGCTTTTACCCACAACACTTAAATTCTCAGGGGAAACCGCTTCGCCTGTCTTAATTTCATGGGTGATCTTATTTACTAATGCAGCAAAAAAAGGATCAGTAGAAAGCCTTGTTTTTATTTTATTACATGCATGCATCACAGTCGTATGGTCTTTCCCGCCGAACCCGTCACCTATATCTGTGGTGGAAAGCTCGGTAAGCGTGCGGGATAAATACATGGCTATCTGCCGGGGGAAGGCGATCGCATCAGTGCGTTTTTTAGAGCGCATATCTTTTAAATCAAGATTAAAATGCTTTGAAACTATTTTTTGAATATTTTCAATAGTGATCGGTGCTGATATTTCTTCTTTAACAATGATATCTTTAATGATCTCTTTGGCTGTATCTACCGTAAGTTGAGTACGCGTTAATGAGGAAAAGGCGACCACGCGTATAAATGAGCCTTCTAATTCACGGATATTTGATTTTATCCGGCTGGCTATAAACAAAATAACATCATCAGGAACATACAATTTTTCTGTTTCAGCTTTTTTCCGTAAAATAGCTATGCGTGTTTCAAGATCCGGCGGCTGAATATCAGCGACAACCCCCCACTCAAACCGGGAGATCAACCGTTCTTCCAATGATGATATTTCTTTAGGCGGCCTGTCGGATGAAATAACAATCTGTTTATGTGAATCAAACAATGAATTAAAGGTGTAAAAAAATTCTTCTTCAGAACGGCCCTTACCCATCAAGAATTGTATATCATCTATAAGTAAACAGTCAAGATTACGGTATTTATTTCTGAAATGAGAGGGTTTATCAGAACGCAATGAATCAATAAACTCATTAATAAATCTTTCAGATGTGATATATAACACGCGCGCATTGGGATGCAATTGCCGTGTCTGATGTCCGATAGCATGCATCAAATGGGTTTTGCCTAAACCCACACCCCCGTACAAAAACAAGGGATTAAATGCCTTGCCAGGTTCACGTGAAACTGCTTCGGCGGCAGCCTGTGCAAAACGGTTTGAAGATCCTACAATATATGTCTCAAATGTATACTTGGGATTAAACTGAGCTTCGCTGAAGACATTTTCCGGTTTAGCATCAGAAATAGGAGGAATTTGAGCAGTGGCATTTTTAATAATATCGCCTAATTCCTGAGTAACCGCATAGTTGATGGTTACCTCCTCGCCGGTTTGTTC
Organism: bacterium; assembly: GCA_043811735.1. GTDB lineage: Bacteria > Elusimicrobiota > JBDRMW01 > JBDRMW01 > JBDRMW01 > JBDRMW01. The sequence continues at coordinate 2,119 of JBDRMW010000200.1, read as the reverse complement.
CTTTATTAGGGCTTCAATCTTTTGTTGATACCGCTCTTTGAGCCAATTCGCATAAAATTTATTAGGGACCTGCAAATGAAGAATATTGTTTTCTATACTTTTTGCTTTAGTCGGCTTAAACCACAACTCAAATGTTTCTTCATTCATTTGCGGCCGCAGCATTTCCAACGTTTGCTTCCATATATCATGAATATTAGTTTTTGAAATCATATCGCAACCTCCTAAAAATCTTCCGACTAAAAAAAAACATTATCCACAAGTTGTACACATATGTGGATAACTACAATAAAAGTATAAAATGCCCTTAAAATTAAACATGAATTTCAATATCATAATAAAATAATTGTGTTAACTGTGCTTTTAAAGGGAAAAGCAGTTAGAGATAAATTATATTGAATGATTATAATTAATAATGAAGATGAAGTCAAGCAAAAACGCAGGGGAATATGCCCCGCCCAATCTTAATCTTGACATAGAATAGGTTATTAGCTATAATGACCAACATTACCATAATAAAAAAATATTAAAATATTACTATGAAAAGAGAATTTCAACCAAATAGAAGACGCCGGAAGAAAAAAATAGGTTTTCGAGCACGTATGAAAACCCCGGGCGGCAGAAATGTCCTGCGACGGCGCAGAAACAAAGGCCGGCGCACGTTATCTGCATAATAAACGGCTATGACCGTCCGCTATACATTTAAACGCAGCGAACGGCTTATCTTTTCACGCGATTTTATGCGTGTAAAACAGAATGGCCGTTATTTTATTTGTAATGGATTAACATTACAGATTTTGCGCACCACCAATAATAATCCGCCGCGCTTAGGATTAGTGGTCAGTAAACGAGTCGGAATAGCTGTTGTTCGTAATCGGGTAAAAAGACTTATTCGCGAAGTATTCCGTTTGAATAAACACACGCTTATCCCCGGATGCGATATCGTGGCTGTTCCTAATGCTCAACGCGTACAAGATGCATATCATGATATGGAACGGGATTTTATGTCATTATGCAAGAAAGCAAAAATTATACAATGAAAAAACTTATAGCAGGACTTATCCGGTTATATCAAATCTGTTCAAAACACATGTGGCGTGCAAACTGCAGATTTTATCCCAGCTGCTCAGAGTATACTGCTCAGGCGGTTAAATATAAAGGTGTATTGATCGGTATATTCTTGGGGATCAAGCGTATCCTTAAATGTCATCCCTTTCATCCCGGCGGGGATGATCCCGTGGTAGTGCCCGCTGCAAAAACATGCGGCAACGGAAAGATGCATACTTAAACATGGAAAAAAATACGCTTCTTGCTATTCTCTTATCAACCGCATTTCTTATTTTTTGGTATTCATTTGCGGCAAAAAATAGACCAGGCAGTGTAATGGAAAAACCATCTTATTCTGCTGAAAGTCATCCTGAAGAAGCAAAAAAAACAGATCTGCCTGAAACCAAAGAAATAAAAACCGCCGGATTAAAAGCAAAAGAAGTATTAGTTGAAACTCCTCATGTACGGATTGTGTTTAATACACGATCAGCGGGTATTACTAAATGGGAGATTAAAGATATTTCCGGCTGGGTTGACCTGGTGATGCTGACTAAGGAATCTCTTATGCCGTTAGAAACATTCCCCGGGATAACGTTCCTGCCCAGTGTTAACTCACTAAACCTCACAGCGGAAGAAGAATCCGGGGAGATTTCCTTTACGGCATTAACTGATGACGGGGTGCATATCACTAAAACCTTCCATATAGATGCCCGGAGTTATATGGCAGGTCTCGACCTCGCATTAAAAAACACCGGACGCGGGGTAGTTGCCGTGCCGGATTGGTCTATCGGATGGGGCCCGGGGCTGAACACCACCGAGCGTGAACAAAAAGAAAACAGCCGGCATCTGCGCTCAATCGGGTTTGGGCAGGGGAAATTAGTTAAACTGCGGACACACGAAACCCATAGCGAAGTTTTTAAATGGGCTGCGATAGACAATAGATATTTTTTGGCAGCACTAATTCCCATTGATGTTAAGGATTATACCTGCCTTAAGGCAAGCACTGAAAAAAAATCTCCCCCATCTTTTAGCTGGCATGCATCAACCACCCTGCTGCCCGGTGAAGAAAAAACCT
>JBDRMW010000199.1:0-2124 GCA_043811735.1 bacterium | reverse complement strand
TCTTCCTCCAATATTTTTCGTCCCTGACAAGAACTATTTCACGTCCAGTTTTCCATTCCAGAAACTTGTATGGCCCAGTACCAATTGGTGCACGACTTAATCTATGACTATTAAACTCCGTACCATCATCAAAAAGATGCTTTGGGATTATCTGAATAGCCCCCAACATTATCAGCGCTCTAAAATATGGCTCTTTATACGTAAACCGGATAGTGTAGTCATCCAGCTTCTCACACATCTTTACATCTCTGTAGTAATTTCTTAAACGCGCAGCATCCACTTTCGGATTCATTATCTGGTTGTAAGAATACAAAACATCTTCTGCTGTAAATTTTACTCCGTCTTGCCAGTAAACATTCTTTCTTAAATAAAATGTAAATTGCATCCCATCTTTTGATATTGTCCATCTTTCTGCCAGAAGCGGCTTAGAACCCAAGGTTTGGTTGTCTGTTTCCAACAAGGTCTCATAAATATATCTATTAATGCTACCCGCATACGCATCAGTAGACGTTAATGGATTTAAAGTTCTTGGTTCGGCAAGCATGTGAAGATTTATGGTATAGGGGTCATATGGCACCTTAAACTGGCAAGAAGCCAGTAAAAAAGCCATTATTAGCACAGCAGATATCCGAAAAAACACCTTCATCCTACATATCCCCTTCATTTCTTTAGATTTTTACCATACTTAAGAGGGATGGTAAAGTATCTTAAGACCAAGACTTGCATATATTATGTTTGTCTGATATAAAATCCCGAGTTTTTAAATGGAGGAAAAATGAGTGTTATTGCACAGTCTGAGTTAAGGAAACTAGTTAAAAATGGAACGATAAAAATTGAACCTGCTCCAAATGATGACCAAATTGGGCCGGGCTCCATTGACCTACATGTTGGTAACAAATTTATTGTTTATAAAGAAGTCAAAAATGTATTGCATGTTGTAGATGACGCTGATTTTGAAGATATTACGGAACATATCGAAGTTAAAGATCACTTTATTTTAATGCCTGGCAAATCAGTTCTTGCTCTAACAAAGGAAAAAATTACGTTACCAGATAATATTTGCGGCCGACTGGAAGGTAGAAGCCGTTTTGCAAGATTAGGTCTTTTGGTTCACATCACAGCAAGTTTTATGCAACCAGGAATTAGCAATCATCAAGTTTTGGAAATGTATAATGCTAGCCCATATCCATTAGCGATTCACCCTGGAACAAGAATTTGTCAATTCATCTTTGAGTATACAGAAGGTCGGGGTCAATACAAAGGGCGTTTCATGAATCAATAACTATGTTTATTCATAAATATTAATTTACTAATATTAAGCTACGCGATTTTTAATATAGGATGACTGATATGAAAAATTTAAAAATTACACTCATAGAATTAGCAGCTACTTTAAACGGAAAACTAAACGGCCCCATAGCAGATGACTTATATTCTCATCTAACGCTTCCATCCAGGGCCACTGATCTTCTGGAAGCCCTGGCAAAGAAAAAAGGTTATAGTGACGTTGTTACAATCAATACTAAATTTAACGAAACACCAGGCCAGCTGACCATTGCCCAAAGACAGCGGCTTATATCTTCTGATGTTGTTGCTATTTCTGCCATCACACGAACGATCGATATATCCTATCAACTGGCTGATGAAATTAAACGCACGTCACCAAGAACCTGGGTTATCGTAGGGGGACCTCATGTAAGCGCACTTCCAGAAGAAGCACTAAACCATACAGACATTGTTGCAATGCGAGAAGGCGATCACACCTTTACAGAACTTCTGAACGTAATCTCAGAAAATATAATAAACCCCGATCTAAATTCCGTTGATGGCATCGCCTTTAGAGATAAACATGGCCATACTACTATGACCAAACCGAGGCCATTTTTAACCTGCGAAGAACTATCTAGTCTTCCATTTCCCGTTTATTCAAAGGATGGCTTGAAAAAAATAACTCATACAGTTATCAACCTATCACGTGGCTGCCCTTTTGATTGCGCTTACTGCGCAGTGGTAGAAAACTTTGGTCGCAAATTTAGATATATCGATATCGACACCTCAATTGATCTGATCAATCACACAACCAACCAATTAAGAAAACCTATATTTTTTGGTGACGATAATTTT
>JBDRMW010000198.1:0-30885 GCA_043811735.1 bacterium | reverse complement strand
CGCTATTTACACATAGTGAGGGGCATGTGCGGAAAAATAGTTTTAAAATTTTGCTGAAACAATCCGAAAAAACCAATGAAGGAATACGGATCTTGGTTGATTTTATGGTTGAGCCTTCTTTAGAGAATGGGCACAAGTTTTTAAATCTAAAGCAGTATGCTGATGGATATAGGCGTATGGCAGTTGAATATCTGTGCAGGTCATTTAATTCTCACGTGGATCGAGAAGACATGCTCAGCCTCTCGCAGATCCTGGATGATATATTATACCGTGCATGCATGCTGGTAGAGGAAATCGTAACATTTAAAATTTCTCCCGACCAGATGCTTCAGGACATGTCTTGGACAGTTTTTCATGTATGTAATGATATTACGGCGTGTTTACGAAGTATGTTATGTAATAAAGAAGAAAGCTTTGATCATGCTGTCCATATAAAAGAAACCGGTATGGTAATCAAGCACATGTCCGCAGAAGCATGCGATAAATTGGATCAGACTAAAGATATGGTTTCTTCGCTTAAAATGGGCGAGATGTACCGGCATTGTTCGTATGTCTCCGAACGGGGAATCGAAGCAGCCTATGTCTTAAGTGATATGCTGGTAAAATTACCGTAAAAAAATATATATGAATAAAAAAGACGATAACAAAAAGAAACAACATGCACAACACGATACCGGCGGTTCATCGGATAATGAATCCGATGAATCCGTTCAGACCTGGAGCCTGCTGGGTGAAATGAAGCCCGGGCATGAATCACCTGAAAAAAAACCGGAACCGCCCCCCGGCATTACAAAAGCCGAAAAAAAGATGAAAAAATGTCCTCATTGCGGCAAGGACAATGAAGACGATCGAGAGTTTTGCTGGGCATGTTTCAGCCCGTTGGAAAATCAAAAAGACCGGAATGACCATGGGGTTATTATTAAAAAAAGTTATTTGTTTGTTCCTGAAGGAGGGCAGTCAAACAAAGAGCGGCCGCCGTCGCCGCCTGCTCAGAAACCGGAGATTGACTTCGATAATCCGGACAGCGGTTTTAACCGTATCCGTACTAAAACCGGCCAGGAAATTATTAAAACACCGCGCAGGGATATTCAGATTTTTAAGGGTTCTCATCTGATCGCCGTGCGGATTGACGGCAAGAATTACACTTCGGAAGATTTAAACATTCCCATTGAAGCGAAAATGATTATTCGAAGGGTGCAATCAGGTGAATCGATTAACAGTATTTTAAGTGAAATAAGAGAGGATAAGTTTGCATCCGGAGACCGTCAAACTCCGCGGCCGGTTTTTACCCGGGGAAAAATAAGCATATTGAAACAGATTAAAGATAATTTTTCGACATTGCTGATTATCGGATTCAGCTTGATTTTATTATTTCAGCTGTTATTTACCCTGCGAAATTGCGGGTAATACAAAGTTTTAAGAATAGTATTTTTTAAAAAAAGCAAATGAAAGGAGACAGACATTGAGAAGACCTTTGCTGGCAGGAAACATGAAGATGTTTAAGACTCAGCGTGAAGCTGAAGAATTGGCTGAAGGATTGGCGAGCAGCTTATCAGGGGTAAAAGACCGGGATATTTGTATGTGTCCGCCGTATGCATCTTTGCATGTGCTGCGTGAAGTTTTTGACGGAACAAATATTGCGCTTGGTGCACAGAATCTGCATTGGGAAAAAGAAGGAGCTTTCACCGGCGAGCTTTCAGCTGAAATGCTTAAAGATGCGGGATGTTCGTATATTATTGTCGGTCATTCTGAACGAAGACAGTATTTCGGCGAAACTGAAACAACGGTCAATAAAAAAATTAAAGCGGTCCATCGGGTACATCTTAAACCCATTATGTGTGTTGGGGAAACATTGCAGGAGCGCGAATCAGGATCGACATTCAACATTATTGAAACACAGCTTACCCGGGGATTAGCTGATATCAGACTGACAAGCCCTGATCAATTGGTCGTTGCATATGAACCGGTATGGGCTATCGGTACCGGTAAAACCGCAACAACTGATCAAGCTCAGGAGGTGCATGTGTTTATCAGAAAGAAACTGGCCGGGTTATTTAAAAATAAGGCAGAAGAAATCCGTATTTTATACGGCGGTTCAGTTAAGCCTGAAAATATTAAAGGATTAATGCTTCAGGCCGATATTGACGGTGCTTTGGTAGGCGGTGCTTGTTTAAAAGCCGATCAGTTTACGGCAATAGTTAAGTATTAAAAATACAGAAACAAATACGAAATACGAAATACAAAATACGAAATATGGGGTATGAAATTTGGTTTTATCTTTAATGACTTCAGGTTTGGGATTTCTGAATTCGAATTTGTTTCGAATTTCGTTATTCGTATTTCGGATTTCATAAAATATAATGTTTTAAGGGTATTGAATTGTCGGCATAAAATGAATTTTATAAAAAACAAATAAATAAAAAATGGAGGTATTTATGAAAGGCGAGGAGAAAAGGCGGCAAATCAGGGTATTTACTTCAGTGCCGATTACGTTTCATTCGGAAAGAAGTGAAGGCGAGATGAATGGCCAGATGATTGATGTCTCATTAAGCGGCATGCGTTTTGCAAGCAGCGAGCAGGTCGAACTCAATGCAAATTTAAAAATGAAATTTGTATTACCGAACAATCTCGGATGTATCTTTATCGGCAAAGTGGTTACTAAAGCTGGCGGGGATAATCAGCAGATTTACGGTGTTAATTTTATAAAACAAGATCCGGTTGAACGAATGAACTTAAGCGAGTATATCATGGATGCCCGTATGGAGCAGGAAAAATGGATTCGAGGAAAATCATCCGAGAAACCAGGGGCAAAGAAATAGACGTTAACGTATAAGACTTTTATGTGGAGGAACACAATGCGCAATGCGGGGGTTTTAATTTGTTGTTTTCTGCTGTTGAGCAGCACCTATGTGCAGGCAGAGCAAACTCAGGATCATTATACAAAAGCTCTTGAACTCGCTGATGCGGGTGAAATAAATGAAGCCATACAGGAGCTGCAAGCAGCTGTACAGGATGATGAGGCTGATGAAAATGTGTATATGGCCTTAGGTTTATTATCTGAAAAATCCGGTAAAGATATCCAAGCGCTGGAAGCTTTTTTAAAAGCAGAAGAATTGGATCCCCGCATGGATTCAGTTTATTTTGCACTGGGGCTTTTGTATGAGAAGCTTAAACTTCCTGACAAAGCAGCTGAATCCTGGAATACGTTTATAGCATTGTCGAAAAACAACGAACTTAAACGCGTAGCAAAAAAGCACATTAAATTTTTAACAGAAAAATGAACAAACAACTTTTTATTTATTTTATAACAGCATTAATCTTTTGTCTGCACGGATGCGCACCGACTGCAGCGGTTAAAAAAGGATATGATTTTTCGCGCATAAAAAAAGTTGCCGTGCTTCCGTTTGAAGGCGGCGGTGTTACGGGCAAGATTGTTGCGGATGATTTTATAAGGCAGCTGCTGCTTTCCGATATAGAAGTCGTCGAAAGGGAACATATAGAACATCTATTGCGTGAGCAGAATTTGGATGCATATTCATTTCAGGATGCTGAAATCATGCATAAAGCCGCAGAAACATTGGGAGTTGATGCTTTTTTTACCGGAACGGTCTCGTATTTTAAAGCTGATCAGCGATTTCTAATAATGATGAATAATGATGAAAATTTAATTATACAGCCGGTTATACAGCTTAACAGCAATAATTACCGGAAGGAAAAACAGTTTGAAGAAGATTCGTATGTTATTTATGTTGGTGCTGCAGTGAGCGTGAGCGCGCGTTTGGTTGATGCACGGACCGGTTCGGTTGTGTGGGCGGATAGAGCGACCTATGAGGCACTTGAAACATCACATGCGGTTTCAAGCATAATAAATTATTTTGTAGTTTCATTAACGCCGTATTTAAAGCTTAAGTAAGCAGTTTGTGCATATGAAATTTATTTGTGAAAGGAGATTTACATGAACGTAAACGAATTGCTTCAATTGATGATCAAGAGGGGTATCTCTGATATTCATTTTAAGGCAGCATCTCCTCCGATTATTCGGGTAAACGGGAAACTTGTTTCAACAAACTTTGAACATTTTACTCCGAAACATATCCACGACCTTGCATATAGTTTAATGTCAGCGCAGCAGCAGGCGATATTTGAGCTTGAAAATGAGCTTGATATGTCGTATGCGGTTGACGGGGTATCGCGCTTCAGGGTTAATATTTATCGTCAACGAAATACGGTTGCATTAACCCTGCGGGTGGTTCCTCTTAAAATCCGTCGTTTTGAAGAGTTAAATCTTCCGGTAAACGTAATCCAAAAATTAGCTGAAGAGTCCCGGGGACTTATTCTTATTGCCGGAATTACCGGAGCGGGAAAGACGACTACCATGAATTCAATGGTTGATTATATCAATGAACTCTTTACATATAATATCGTCACTGTTGAAGATCCCATCGAGTTTTATCATAAAGATAAAAAATCAACCATATCTCAGCGGGAAGTAGGGTCGGACACCAAATCATTTAAACAAGCATTAAAGCACATTTTACGGCAGGATCCCGATGTGGTTGTTATCGGTGAAATGCGGGAGTTTGAAGCAATCTCAGCCGGTATCACTGCGGCTGAGACCGGGCATCTGGTCTTATCAACCATACATACCATGGATGCGGTTCAAACGATAGATCGTATTGTTGATTCATATTCTCCGCATCAGCAGCCGCAGGTTCGGGCGCAGCTGGCGAATGTGTTAAAAGGGATTGTTGCTCAAAGGTTGTTAATAAGCAGCGACGGTGAAAGCAGGTATCCGGCAGCTGAAATACTTATTTGCACTTCGCTTATCCGTAAACTTATTCTTGAAGGAAAATCTCAGGAAATTTATAAGAATATGGAACAAGGCGATTATTACGGCATGCAGACGTTCGATCAGGATCTATACAGGCTTTATCGAAAAGGAAAAATTACCTTAGAAGAAGCATTAGAAAATGCTACTAACCCGGATGATTTAATGTTAAAAATTCGAGGTATTGGAGCAGAATCAGGAGTAAGCGGTGGCAGTTAATCGATGGCAGCTTGTCAAAGAAGATTCGAATGAATTCCATGACAGGTATCTGCTTAAACTGGATAGTTCACGTGAAGCTGCCTTAAAGCTTTACAAAACATTTGAGCAGAACTCATGTATCCCTTTTGCTGTCCAAAATGATGATTTTGGATGGGAAATGCACCTGGATGGAATGGATGAAAAAAAAATAGAAATGTTGAAAAGTTATCTTTCTGATATTACCCATCCAGAGATAAAAAAAATAAAAGAAGAAAAGATATCTGCTCATATGGAAAAAATTGAGATTATAGATTCTACCTGGGACTGGCAGAGAATGCAGATGGAGCGTGGAATTGAATCTAACCAGGAAAATTCAAACCTTGACAAACCCAAAACGTCTTCACGAATCGTTGATTTATCAGTTCAATCTAAACCTGAGAAAGAATCCGCTTCTCCTCCTCCTTCTCCTGTTCCAAGTATTGAGGATGATATCAGACTTAATGAAATGAAGCTCGAATTGCTGCAAAGAGAAAACAGAGAACACAAAAGGAAAGACGAAGCTGCGGATGATTCGGCGGATCAACAGATGAGCGAAGATCTGGCGAGTGATATGGCAAGCCATGAATATTTCAACGAGAAAATCAAAGAGGAGAAACCGGAAGAAATTATCAAAATTGAACGTATAACTTCAGAAGTGAAGCCTGAAAATCCATTGATCATAGACAAACAGCCGCTTCAGATGCATCCCGGAGAAGATGAGCCTTTGTTTGAGAAGTTTAAGACCAAATCAGTTATATATGACTCTGCCAATGCCGAGGATGGTAAGCCGGAAGAAGAAACAAAAGATAATGTTGAAGTTGAAGAGATCGTTTCCGAGTTAAATAAAATTTTGGCGGATTTTACTGATGATCTAAAACCTGAAGCTCCGGAAGAACAGCTTCAAGGAATGGAACAAAAAGGCGATATCCCTGATAAGGGTGAAGAGCTTAAATCTATTGATGATGAGAAAGCTTTAACGGAATTGTCAAAAATGATTGATGATTCAGGAGCTCAAAAATCCGAAGAAACCAAACCTGTCTTTAAGGATAAACCTTCCGAACCAATGGAACCGGAGCCGGTTGTTAACGCAGAGCCGCTGGCCGAACCAGTTTTAGAACCGGCTCAACTTAATCCGGAACCCGTGCCAATGCCTGTATCCGAACCGGAACCCGATCCAGGACCGCCGACAGAACCGAGCAAAATACGTATTGTTGTCTTATTGCCTTCCGATGATGAGGCCGTTGGCGAGGCATTTGTAAAGCATATTTCAAATACGATTGCCAAAGTTTCAAAAGATAAATTATCCATTGATCTGTTAGGTAAAAATGCTATTGATGCTGATGCGTTTGATCCCCAGGCGGTATTTAAGCAAATCGAAGAAATTTATCCTGATATCGTTTGTTTTGTCGGATTAGAAAAAGCGTCAGAATTTAAATTAAGCCAGTTAATTTCTCTGCTTGGCAAGAAAAAGATCTCTTATAAAAAAATGGAAAAAAATAAGATTAATAAACAATTCGTTTATTTAGATCTTGCGGTTGCAATGATGCTTGAAAAAAGAAAGATTTTAGGCCGCAAATCATCTTTTTAAGAATAATCTCTTCCAAGGGAATAGTATGATAGAACAATGGGAATTTTTACATTTTCCGTGTCAAAAGGACCCGCTTCGGTATAAGTTAAAAGTAAAAACATCCGAAGAACACCTGGCGGGTTTTATCCGTAAACTCGGCGTCCAATGCGGCCGGCCGTTTGTTTCCCTTTCCAAAGATTATAATTGGGCATTTTATTTGTATCAGATTCAAAAGCAAGACCGCAACAAGATTATTAAGATTCTCAAGGAATTTTCTGACAAAGGATCTGTGCAGACTTCAGCAGTTGAAATCTCACAGGAACTTCCTCCCGCCTTAGAAGAGATTTTAGATGAGACTGCACGGGCATTAATCTCTGATGACGGCATCAGCGGAAATATGCCTGCCGGGAAAGAAGAACCCGCAGAGAATATTTCGAAAGAAATACGTGAAGCTCAACGAAAAGCTCATGCAGAAGAAAAACCAATACCTCAGCCTGCGGCAGACGAAGACACGGAGGAGCATAAACTTTCGCAGGAACAGCCGGTTTTCGAAGCAGAACCGGAGCCTGCGGCAGATATCCCTGCAGAACCGGCGGAGGGCCGAGAAAAATTCCCTGAAGTTAGATTAAACAAACTGTATATTTTCAATAATTTCGTGGTGGGCCCCAATAATCGGTTTACGCATGCGGCAGCGCAGGCCGTAGCAAAAAATCCAGGGAAAATCTATAATCCTCTTTTTATTTACGGGGGTGTTGGATTGGGAAAGACCCATCTCATGCATGCAGTAGGCCATTATGTAATGGAAAATAATGCCGGTCTTAACCTTACGTTTATGACTACCGAGAAATTTATGGGAGAAGTGATCGAAGCAATCGGTAATGGGACGATGCCTTCATTTAGGGAACGATTCAACAGTATTGATGTGCTGCTGATTGATGATATACAGTTTCTGTCTGAATCAGAAGCAACGCAGGAAGAATTTTTCCATATTTTTAACGTAATGCATGAAGCCAATAAACAAATAATAATAACTTCCGATCGGCCTCCAAAGCAATTAATGACTCTTGAAGACCGCTTAAGATCACGGTTTGAATGGGGATTGATAGCAGATATTAAATCGCCGAATTTAGAAACAAGAGTTGCTATTTTAAAGAAAAAGATTTCAGGCGATAAGAATAAAATATTAGATGAAAATATGCTTTTATATATTGCATCAAAACTAAAATCAAATATACGCGAGTTAGAAGGTTTTTTAAAACGTATTAATGCATATGCTGAACTTACCGGGCAAACGGTTAATATTGATCTGGTTAAATCAATAATGAAGGAACTTCTGCCGGAAGAAGATTTTGACGATGAAAAACAAACTGAAATAAAACCTCTGGCTGATGAAACTCCGCCGGCGGAACAGCCTTCACCGCACATATATACTCAGCCGGCCCAGGGTATGCCTCCCCCCTCACTGTTTCCTGTCCCGCCGGCAGTCAGTCCGCCCTTGAAGCCTGCGCCGATAGGTTTTTCCGTTCCTTCACCGAGTGCACCGCCGGCAACGCCCCCAAGATTAAGTATCGGGCCGGGCATATCAAAATTAAGCGGTCAGGATGCGGATCCATCATTAACGCCGATTGAAGTAGGATTATTTTATCCGGAGAATCATGAAAAAGAGTTTGCCATTATGAAAGAAAAATTTAAGATGATTATTAAAAAGCACAAACTTAAATTCAGGCTTGATCCGCTCTTTGAGAAGTCCTATCCTTATGCGGGAAAAATCAATTATACGTTGTTTACTGAAACATGCAAATCAAACAATGTGCGTATTATGCTTATATTAGGACCTCCCCCGGATGCAGCAGTCATAGAAGATGATTTTACAAATCTGTTGGCTGCCGTTATGGAAGATGAACGTATATCGCTGCAGCTTGTTTCATGGCAGGAAAAAGAAAAAGATTACCGGTATTTAAATTTATCGTTGGATATAACACTTCTGCGGCACAGGAAATTGGATAAATAACCATGACTGCCAAACAGCACATTATATTTTATCTGCGGTTAGCCGGTATCCTGCTGGTCCTATGCATGATTGCAGGGCTTGCTTTTTGGGGGCCGATTCTCCTTTGTGTTAAGAAAGGAATTATTACCCTGCATGCGGGTAATATCTTCCATTGGAAATTAATTGTTTTATTCGTTCTGTTTATTATTCTGCTCGTTAGTTTAATCCTGCTTGCGTTGTATAAGATTGTTTTTAACCCCATTAAGAAAATAGTCAATAGAATGAATGATATACTGATTGAGGATCCATACAGCAAAGCGAGTGAGTCATCATTTTTTGAACTGCAATCACCTGAAAACAATGTAAATGGTTTTTTAAAGTTTTTTTCTGACAGCCAGCAGACGATCGGCATGTTATTCCATATTTCAAAAATTATTACGTCGTCCATAGATATGGAAGAACTCATAACCGCGGTCCTGGCGATATTAAGCCAGTATTTCGAGAATATTTACTGCTGTATGATACATATGGATATAGACGGATATCTTAAGGTAAAATCATTCAGAGGCTTTTCGACTGAGACGATGCGTCTGATCAGGTACCGGCCCGGAGAAGGAACGATCGGGAAAATTTATTCAACGCTTAAACCCGTTATTATTAACAATACTGAACAGGAAGGCGATGGTTTAATCGCTCTTATGAGAGACCGGGATAAGATTGAGTCCCTGCTTTTTATTCCGCTTTCCATTGAAAACCAGACGTTAGGTATTTTAGGGGTTGGTTCACGCGAATCTTCTTATTTTACGCAGATACAAATAAAAAAATTCATTACTATTGCTGATTATGTTGCCATCGCCATCAGGAATTCCAAATTTTACGAACAATTGCAGATATTTAACCGCCGGCTTGAAGCAGAAGTCTCTTCAACTACCCAGGAATTAACCCATACGAATACACGATTGATCAAAAAAGTCAGGGAATTAAAAATCCTTTACGATATTCTTATGGCGATTTCTATAACGCTTAATATTGACGACGTTATGATCTCGCTTATGGATAAGATCCCTGATTTAATTGATGCAGAACTTTTTCATTTCATCCGTTTTGATAAGAAATCAAATTCATTGGAATCATTCAGGCTCATGATCGGCCAAAAAATCATTACTCAGAAAGACATACGGATCGGCGTAGCTGAAGAGAGTGTGGTCTCAAAAGTATTTAAAACCGGCGAGACATTTCTTTCAAACGCGGTTAACAGATCACAATGCGGTTCATGGGGAATACCTTTGTCTTATGCAGTTAAATCCATGATATGTTTTCCGGTGCGTACCCAGTTTGAAACAGTCGGGGTGTTTTGCATTGGGAATAAAACCTTGGGGCAGTTTAATCAGGATGATGTCCGGGTGCTCCATCTGCTTATCAATCATCTGGGAGAAGTGATTGAAAATATCAGTTTGTATCATGAAAATGAAAAACGAGTTGCTGATCTTTTAATGCTTCAGCGTATTTCTTCAACTATTTCATCGAGCCCGATTCTTTCCGTCACCTTAAAGAATATTACTCATATCATTGCAGATGCGCTGCAGATTGATTATTGCGTTTTCCTCCTGTATGACGAATCAGTCGGTGATTTAGTTCCGCAAGTCGGATTCCACGGGAACAATGATATTGAATCAAAACAGATGCGTATTAATATAAGCGACAAAACGTCTATTTCTGCCCGGGTCTTCAGGGAAGGAAAATCATTTTCAACCGGCCCTTGTTTCAGCGAGAAAAACAACATTCTGATGCCCGGCCAGGATGCTGAAGTCCCGCAAGGATCACTCATGGTTATCCCCTTAAAAGTTGAAAATGAAATTATCGGCATTTTACGTGTGGGGTCAAAGCAGGAAAATTATTTCTCCGCTGATCATCAGCGGTTAGCAGATTTAATCGCTGATCAATCGGCTATTATTATTGAAAATGCAAAATTATATCAGCGTATCCGTGATGCGGTGCGCGAGCTTGAACAATTAAATAAAATGAAAAATGAGTTCATCGCGGTTATATCGCATGAACTGCGCACGCCCATCACCACGATATCAGGATTTGTAAATATTCTGCTTAAAGAGGATGCCGGGCATATTAATGCGAAACAAAAACGATTTCTTGAAATTACCGATCAATCGGTGCGAAGGCTTATGGAACTGTTAAATGACATACTGGATATTTCGAGGATTGAAACCGGCAGGATCTATATTAATTTCGTTTCTGCCTCGATTCAGGATTTATTAAAACAGGTTGTGCGGCATTTTGAGCCGGAGTGCAAAATGCATAAAATTGCGCTTACATTAAAAATATCCGATCACCTGCCGAAAGTTTCGATTGATAAAGACCGGATGATTCAGGTTTTTAAGCATTTGATACAAAACGCGGTCAAATTTACTGATCCAAACGGAAAGATTTCAGTGCATGCGCAGGACCGCGGAGATTTTCTGCAAATCGAGGTTTCTGATACCGGCATAGGTATAGAAGAAAGAAATTTCGAAAAGATATTTGAAAAGTTTTATCAGGTAGATATGTCCAGTTCCCGGCGCAGCGGGGGCACCGGATTAGGGCTGTCAATCGTAAAATCTATTGTTGAACTTCACGGCGGAAAGATTTGGGTTGAATCGAAAATCGGAGCAGGATCTTCATTTAAATTAATCATACCTAAGGTAAAAAAGGAAAGAGAGCACATATGAAAAGAAAAATATTAATAGTTGATGATGAGGTCACGACTGTTCAGCTGATAGAATTTATTCTGGAAAAAAATGAGTTTACTGCATGTTGTGCATATTCAGGGTTAAAGGCCATCCAAACTGCTCAGCAGGAAAAACCAGACCTTATCCTGCTGGATATTATGATGCCCGGCCTGGATGGATTGGAAGTCTGTGAAAAATTAAAAAATGATGACCAGACCAAAGGAATTCCGATTATATTCCTGACCGCCATGGGCCAGGAATCCGATGTGGCGCGGGGCATTAAATTAGGTGCTGAGAGTTATATTGTAAAACCGTTTAATCCTGAGAGTTTACTGCTTCAAATAGAAAAGATTTTGGACAAAAACTAATCATCTTTCCTATATAATACCCCAGAACCGGCATACTTCCGTTTGCTGTCTTTAGTAACGTTTTTTTAAAGATTAATTTCCATTTGCTTTTAATCTTTATTTTTCTTATAATGAAGAGCAAAGTTTTATTCTTTTAATATGAAGCGTTTAAAAATCACAAAGGGGGGCAAGAATGAGTAAACTTACCTGTTTTACTTTAATCGGCTTTTTGATTGTTATGAGTGGATGCGGCGGAGTCAAATCAAGAGTTAAAGGCGGTGAAATCGGCCGGTCCATGGATGAGCAGGGAATCACTGATGATTATATTCAGGCTGTCGGTATAGGTGCGGCAGATGAAACGTTAGAGAATAAAACTCAGCGCATGGCAACATCCCGCCAGGCTGCGGTGGTTGAAGGTCAGTATCAAATTCTTTCTATTGTTAAAGGGATTCAGCTGGAAGGCGGCATTACGGTTGAAAAGGCTATGCAGACTGATTCAAAATTGACCACTTCGATCGATGAAGCTATTAAGGGCGCTGAACTGCTCAAAACCGAGTGGACCGAAGATGACGGCTGTGTGGTTACGATGCGTCTTGATAAAAAGAAATTGAAAAAAATATCCAAGTTAAATTTTAGATAATTTTTTAGTGTAAACGGTCTGGTTTGGTATCAGGCAGGATTTTTTCTTTCCTTGTAATTTGCGTAATATTGATGCCATAAGGTATTTTATTTTTTGGAGGATTAATGAAGAATATTGCATGGGCATTCTTTCTCGGGTTTGCGGTACTCATGTCGGGTTGCGCCGGGAATAGAAAAATGGTTAAGACATTTGCCGGTGATCCGGGCGAGTTGATCGAGGCCGAAGGGGTGGCGCCGATCGTTGACGGAGATCTGTTAAATGCCCGGAAAGCAGCGCTTGCAGATGCTCAAAAAACAGCGGTTGAACTTGTGGTCGGGGTGTATATTACCAGCGAAACAATGATTGAAAAAGCCGTTACTATAAAATCGAATATTTTAGCGCGGACTGACGGCTATATAACCAGTTATGATATTATAAAAGAAGGCGAGGAAGGAAAATTTTATAAAGTTAACATTAAAGCGGTTGTTAAACTTCAGGAAATTAATCAAGATCTTGATAAACTGGGGCTCCTCATTTCTCCGGAAGAAGCAGAAAATCCGCGCGTAACCGTCATAATTGAAGAAGAAATTGACGGGAATCCTTCTGAAGCAGGTGATGCTGAAATGGCGATATTCCAGGCATTGCTTGATTCAAATTATCCGGCACGTGAATCAACCCATCTTTCTGAGCAGGAAATTGACAATGCGATTGCAGGAAATACAGCTTTTTATAAGGCAATCGGCGAAAAGCTTAAAGTTGAAATTATCATCATCGGGAAAGTCTCCGCAGGTTTAATAACCAAAGAGGGGTTAGGAGGATTTATATCCTACCGGGCATCAGCTAATTTAAAGGCGGTCAGAGCAGTTGACGGTAAGCTTGTGGTGACCGCATCGGATGTTCAAAGCGGGGTAGACATCAATGCGGCAATTGCTGCAGCAAAAGCATTGAAACAGGCTGCGCATACCGGCGGGATAAAAATAGCCGATGAACTTGCGGCGAAACTAAGCCAACAGGCGGTTGCATCGTTAGAGGTTGAAGGATTGTCTTCAATTCAGGATGTCCGTGAGATGCAGGGTTTTCTTGAAAAAATGTCTGAAGTGAAAAATGTTCAGCTGAGAACATATGCTAAAGGCAAAGCGGAAATTGATATTTACATTCAGACCGGGTCAACACAGGATATCGCTGATCATTTTACGAAGACGCCGCGCTGGAAGGCCGATATCCTCTCAGTCAATGCGTATGAGATAAAAATCTCAATCAAAGAAGAATAGCCTTAAAAAAAAAACAATGATAAAACGCAGTCTATGTTTTGTTATGCTGGGTTGTATCATCGGTTTAAGCGGCTGTGCGCTTAAACCGAAATATCTAGCTCAAGATTATGCACCGCCTCAAAGACTGGCACTTCTTCCTATGAATAATCAAACCAATGATTTGGATGGGCCCGAGATGGTCAGGAAAATGATGTTTGAGTCTCTTCCCCGCCGGGGATATTATTCAATGCCCTTAGAAGAGATTGATGAACTTTTAAGGGAAAACGGGATAACTGATGGCGGACAGCTTAAATCAATGACGCATGAAAAACTGGGCGAGATCCTGCACGTCGATGGATTGATATATGGGGAGCTTTTGGAATTCGGGGATCTTAATATCGGTTTTTATCAAAGGAAAACCGTCGAGGCAAATTTTAAAATGGTTGATGCGGCAACCGGCACTGCTCTCTGGGAAGATGAACGAAAAGTATCTACAAAAGAATTTGCCCTTAATGCTGAAGATGCAAAAAAAGCTTTTGCTATGGGTTTGGCAAAAAAAGCAGTGGGCAATATACTCAATGTATATCTTAAAGCTGAGGCGGCTGAATGTATCCGCCGGATTGTAAGCACAATGCCGCCGGGAAGATAATATAATTTAAATAGGGCTTCATAAAATATGGTTTTCATATAATGAAGTTAAATATACAGCAAGAATTATTGCGGCATATATGATAAATTCGAAATTCGAATATCGAAATTCGAAACAAAGTCAAAAACAAACACTGTAAAACAGCAGTTTAAATTTATGTAACGGTATATGGCGTTGACGGAGATGTTATTTCGGATTTCGTGCTTCGTGTTTTAAGTAAAAAAATATAGGGGGGCAAAAAAAACGGAGTTCATTATTTACCGACGAGCAAATAATTTTTCTAAAAGATACAAATAAAAACTTCAGGAGGGAATGATGAGAACAAAATGGTTTCGGTTAAGTTTAGTGATGGCTTTGGCAGCAGCTACAGGGTGCGGACCCACGATGAGTATTAAGCAGAAACATTCAACCACCGTTATGGAAACGAAAAAAGTTGAGAGTGATTATACGGGCCCCAAACGCCGTGTGGCGGTTATTGATTTTGAAAATAAAACTACCTACGGGCAGCGCTTAGGGGACACAGCCACTGATATCATGATTACTGAGCTGGCAAAATCGGGGAAATTTATCCTGGTTGAACGGGATAAAATGAATAAACTCCTTGAAGAACAAAAATTAGGCATGACCGGTGTTATCAATCCAAATACAGCGGCACAGGCTGGAAAAATATTGGGACTTAACGCGATTATAACCGGCAGTGTCTCTCAGTTCGGTTCAAAAACAGAAGGGTCAGATTATTTAATTACTAAATCCAAACGGCAGATTGTTGAGGCAACGGTTGATGTGCGGGTAGTTGATGTTGAAACAGGGCAGATACTATATGCTGACTCTGGAAAAGGTATCGTAAAAAGAGGATCCGGCAAGGTTTTAGGCATGGGCACTAAAGCAGGATATGATGAAACCCTTGAAGGTGAAGCATTACGGGCAGCAATTGTTAAGTTTGTTCATAATATTATTTATCAAATCAATGCAAAACCCTGGTCATGCAGGGTTGCCCAGGTTGATAAAGGGAATATCTACTTGAATGCCGGTTCTACTTCAGGATTAAAAGTTAATTCCAATCTTACCATATATCATCTGGGCCAGGAGATCATTGATCCGACAACCGGTGTTTCTATGGGTAATGTTGAAGATGAGATCGGTACCATAGAAGTTATACGTCATTTCGGTGAAGACGGGTCCATCGCCAAATTGATAAATGGAAAAAAACCTTCAATTAACGATATCTGCCGATTAGCCGAATAATTTATTGATTATGCGCTTTTCATACTGCTCTTAATAAGGGTAAGCCTTAGATCGGCTTAAGAGAGTTTTTTGGTAAAGGAGAACAGTAGTGGACAGAAAAAAATTACAGCAAATAAGTTCTAAAGTAAGGATTAATATTATCAAATCTTTGCAGCAGGCTGGATCAGGCCATCCCGGAGGATCATTATCATGCACTGATCTTTTAACGGCGCTGTATTTTAATTGTTTGAAACATGATCCAAAAAAACCGAATTGGAATGAACGTGATTTGTTTATATTATCCAAAGGGCATGCGTGCCCCGCACATTATGCCGTGTTGGCTGAAGCAGGTTATTTCCCGGTTGATGAACTGCTGACACTTCGAAAATGCGGCAGCCGCCTGCAGGGGCATCCGTCATCAGATAATGGACTTCCCGGGGTTGAAATCGCATCAGGTTCTTTAGGCATGGGATTATCAATTGGGGTTGGGGCTGCGCTTGGATTTTTGGTGCAAAAGAAAGATTCAAGAGTATATGTGCTCATGTCTGACGGTGAACAACAGGAAGGTTCAACCTGGGAAGCTGCCATGGCGGCCGGTCATTATAAGCTCGATAATATCTGTGCTGTTCTTGATTATAACGGGTTACAAATTGATGGTAAAGTTGAAGATGTAATGGGTATTGATTCTCTTATTGATAAATACCGTTCATTTAGATGGGAAGTTATTGAAATTGACGGCCATGATTATAACCAAATATTGGATGCATATACCAAAGCCAGACAAATTAAGAATAAGCCAACGATTGTTATTGCACGTACTATTAAAGGTAAAGGCGTCTCATTTATGGAGGATGTAGCAGGATGGCATGGGAAGACTCCTAATGCAGAAGAGGCCGGGCGGGCAATACAGGAGATCCTGGATTCAGGGGCATAAAACAATAAATAACAAAGGAATATATTAGGCTATGTTTGAAACAAAAGGCAAGAAAATTGCAACACGCCAGGGATTCGGCGAAGGATTATTTGCGTTAGGAAAAGTTAATAAAAAAGTTGTTGCATTAAGCGCTGATGTAACCGGGTCGGTATCCATAAGTTCATTTGCTGCAGAATTTCCAGAACGTTTTGTGCAAGTCGGCATTGCTGAGCAGAATTTGATAACTATTGCCGGCGGTATGGCATTAAGCGGTTTAATCCCTTTTGCATGTGCGTATAGTATGTTTATTACAGGAAGGCCGTGGGATCAAATACGCAATGCAGTCTGTTACTCGGATCTAAATGTAAAAATAGCAGGTTCTCATAGCGGGACCAATGTAGGGCCTGACGGGGCAACACATCAGTCGTTGGAAGATATTGCCATTATGCGTGTTATTCCTAACATGACGGTATTAGTTCCTTGTGATGCCATAGAAGCGCGCAAGGCAGCCTTTGCGGCTGCTGAGCATCGCGGCCCTGTTTTTATACGTTTGTCAAGAACGGCAATGCCGCTCATAACAAATGAAACAAGCCCATTTATTATTGGAAAAGCAAACTGCATGAAGGAAGGCAGTGATGCTGCTATTATTGCCTGTGGAACAGAAATATTAGAATCGCTTAAAGCAGCTGAAACATTATCTAAAGAAGGAATTCAGGCAGGTGTATATAATATGCATACGATTAAACCTCTGGATAAAGAGGCGATTATCAATGCTGCTAAACAATGCGGCTGTGTTGTAACAGCGGAAGATCACCAAAAAGCAGGCGGTCTGGGGAGTGCAGTCGCTGAAGTTCTAACTGCTGAATATCCGGTTCCTCAAGAAATGGTCGGCATTGATGATTGTTTCGGCGAATCAGGTGATTGTGATGAATTAATTAAATGTTATTCAATAGCAGAAAATCATATTTGCGCTGCAGTAAAAAAAGCTATCCAGAGAAAAAAGTAAGACGGCAATACCCCTATTCACGAAGACTAATTTTTAGTTGCATTAATATATGAGTTCACGAGTGATTGTTATTGTATTAGATGGCCTGGGGATTGGCGCTTTGCCTGATGCTGCATTGTATAACGACCAGGGAAGTAATACGCTGGGCAGTATTTTAAGGCATGTTCCGTCTATATATATCCCTAACCTGCGGGCTTTAGGACTTACCCGAGCAGGTGCAGCAGAACAGCCTGAAGATCATGAAAGCACTGTCAACGGCTGTTACGGTGCACTCGCTGAAAAATCTCCGGGCAAAGACACGATAACCGGCCATTGGGAGTTGATGGGTTTAGAGCTTGCCAACGCTTTTCCAACATATCCCCATGGATTTCCGCCGGCTGTTATAGATAGATTTGAAAAAGAAATTAAAACTAAAACACTGTGTAATAAACCCGCATCAGGAACCGAAGTTATTAATCAGCTCGGTGATGAACATGTTAAAACAGGATATCCGATTGTGTATACATCTGCTGATAGCGTGTTCCAAATAGCTGCCCATGAAGATATAATCCCGTTAGAAAAACTGTATGAATTTTGCCGGATAGCCCGGGAAATCTTAACCGGCGGATATGCGGCCGGCAGGGTAATCGCCCGTCCTTTTAACGGAAAAACAGGATCCTATGCCCGCACGCATGCACGAAAAGATTTTGGCATTGCTCCGCTGGGGAATACCATTTTAGATGAAATTACCGGATCAGGAATGCAGGTAATAGGTATTGGAAAGATCAAAGATATTTTTTCAGGGCAGGGGATAAGCTTATCGATACCTGCGGCGGATAATGAGAAAGGGATTGAAGAATTAATTAAGGTAATACAGTCTGATCTGGACCGGGGGCTCATATTCTGCAATCTTATTGATTTTGATATGGTGTACGGGCATCGTAATGATATCCGGGGATATGCGCATGCATTGGAATATTTTGATAACAAACTTAATAACATACGAAATGCGATGCGTGAGCAGGATGTGCTTGTTATTACTGCTGATCACGGATGTGATCCCGCATTCCCGGGGACCGATCATACCAGGGAATATGTGCCGGTGCTGGTAACCGGAGATCATCTAAAGAACGGCATTAATCTAAGGGTGCGGGAAACATTTGCTGATGTAGGTGCGACGATTATTGATTTGTTGGGATTAAAGCCGTGGAACGCGGGAAAAAGTTTTTATTCTGAAATAATTTAAAATAATGTCAGGGAATAATTTGTTCACTCAAGAAAAATTTCTTAACGGATTTTTTATGAAAAAATTCGGTTGTTCGAGAACTCCAGAAAAAAAATCGAAAACTTTTTTATTCTGTCAAACAGCTCGAACAAAGTTTCCGAATTTTTTCACAAAAAATCCTAAAATTTTTATTCGTTTCCAAATTATCCCCTGACATTATTTTAAATTATTTCAGAATAAAAACTAAATGAGGGGGGAAATAAAGGTGGTGGATATGTGCAGCGGATTTTGTTATAATTAATAATCTTCTTGCTTTGGATAAAACATGGAAAATTCTCGTTGGATTATACCTGAAATTAACGTTTCAGATGTTACCCGTATAATGCTTGAAACCGGCTTTTCACGGCCGATCGCATTAATGCTTGCTGCCCGCGGGTATACCTCAAAAGATCAAATCAATGAGTTAATCTCTCCTCAATGGCCGCGTGAAGAGTTGCAGGCACGTTTACCCGATCTTCCTAAAGCAGTAACACGTATCCGGCATGCGGTTGAGCATAAAGAAAAAATACTCGTATACGGGGACCGGGATGTTGACGGCGTAACCGCCACGTTTATGATGGTGCGGACCCTGCAGGATTTAGGCGCTGATATACGTTGGTATGTTACCGGTGAAGAGGGATACGGGCTTAATAAGGAAGTTCTTGCTGCGTATGATGACGTTAAGCTTATCATTACCGTTGATAGCGGTATTACTGCGGTATCTGAAGCAGCTTATGTAAAAGAAAAGGGGATTGATCTTATCATTACTGATCATCATGAGCTTGCCGGTGATTTACCTCAAGCCTATGCAATAATTAATCCAAAAAATTCTGATATACAGGGGTATGATCGTAATCTGGCCGGCTGCGGAGTTTCATTGCTGGTTGCTCAAAGTTTAATGTTAACTTACAGTAAGCATTATTTTGACCGTATTGCATTTGTCGTGCATAAACAAACTCATTGGGAAGTCTGCGAGGTTGATCATTTCCGTATAATGACTGATCATTATATGGTTACTGATATACAATCGATTAAAGATTTTACTTTGATCGTAACTGATATCCCGGGAAGAAATGATTTAGTAGAGCTTCTTAATCTTAATATTGCAGATGCACAAAAAAGAATTATCTGTCATGCATATGAAGAAGATGAATCAGTGTATGCGCTGGCTCAATCCTGGATACACAAACAGATCTATGATGATCCGCGCATGATGTTCTTCTGGGAAACCATGCTGCCGTTTGCCGCGCTCGGCTGCCTGGCCGATATGGTGCCGCTGCACGGCCTTAATCGGTGCCTGGTGCATCATGGATTAAAATATTTTGCATCTTCCCAGAATGCGGGGATTCAGCAATTAAATAAATATTTTAAATATAACATAACCGAAACAGATCAGAAGATAACATCAGATGTTTTTTCGTGGAAATATATTCCGATGCTTAATGCCGCCGGGCGCTGTGGCAAGGCACAGAGAACCGTTGAGCTCTTTTTAACCGAAAATCAGCATACGGCATCTTATTTGGTTGAGAAAATCGCGCAGCTCAATGATGACCGAAAAGCACTGCAGGAAGAGAACACTAAAAAATTTGAGCGGCTTCTTGAAGAGCAGTATGATCCGTATACACATAAAATGATTTTTATGTATGCACAAGGCATTTCTCATGGGGTAACCGGTATAATAGCCAACAGATTATTGCGCAAATATCATAAACCAGTTGCACTTATGATTGAACAAGACGGTATGGTTACCGGCACCATGAGAGGCATTGATGGGTTTGATATACTTTCTGCGCTTGATGCATGCAGGGATATTCTTATTAAATACGGCGGACATAAAAAAGCAGCCGGATTTACTCTTAACGCAGAACATATTGCTGATTTCAAACAACGTGTGCTTGACCTTGCTGAACAGCAGCTTGCGCGTGAGGATCTAATCCCTTCGTATACGATTGATGCTGAGATTGAGCCTGATGAACTTGATGAGATGATCATTAAAGAGCTTTCCTATTTTGAACCATTTGGATATTCCTGGGGATATCCTGTTTTTTGTATGCGGCATATCCATTTCAAAGGTATTCTTCCTATTGGGATAACCGGCAGGCATATTAAACTGAAAATATCGTCATCTAACCAAACATTTGATGTAGTCGGATGGGATATGGCAGATCTTATTCAGGATTTAAAAAAGAAAGAATTCTGGGATATCGTGATTAAAATGGAAATCAATCGATATAATGGCAAAGAATCTTTGCGGTTTAATCTGCAGGATATTAAACCATCTCTCGTTGAAAGTACACCCCCGCACCAAATGAGTGTAGGGATTGTGCCATAATTTAAAAAAACGATACCCCGGAGGGTAAGAATTAAATAGTCTGCAAAAAATAATATACCATTTGGCGTGGGGGTAAATATGAAAAAGGCAAAGATAGCAGACAATATAGAGATAGGCATATTAGGCGGCAGCGGTATATATCATATTGACGGGCTTGAAGAAGTGCGTACGCATTCGATTACTACGCCGTTCGGTAAACCATCGGCAGAAGTGGTGACCGGTGTTTTGCACGGCAGAAAACTCGCCTTTCTTCCGCGCCACGGCAAGGGACATACGATCAGCCCAAGTGAGATCAATTACCGTGCAAATATCTATGCATTTAAAAGTCTGGGGGTAAGACGGATAATTTCGTTGTCTGCCTGCGGATCATTGCAGGAGAACTTACGGCCGCGCGATATGGTTTTTCCTGATCAATTATACGACCGTACCAGAGGAAGAATATCTACATTTTTCGGCAATGGGATTGTCGGGCATGTGGGATTTGCTGATCCATTCTGTTCCATTTTGTCCGATGTGTTATATAATGAGGCAACTCAATTGGGTTTTAGAACGCATAAAGGCGGGACCTATGTCTGCATTGAAGGGCCTATGTTTTCTACGCGTGCTGAATCTAATGTATACCGGCAGATGGGATTTTCAGTTATCGGTATGACTAATCTCACCGAGGCAAAACTTGCCAGGGAAGCAGAAATCTGCTATGCAGGTGTATCATTGGTAACTGATTATGATGTCTGGAAAGTTGATGAGGAAGTCTCGATCGAACAGATTATCGGGAACTTACGGGCAAACACCGAGAATGTTAAACGGCTTCTAAAAACAGCTGTCAGCAAAATTCCGGCTGAAGCTGATTGCCCCTGCCAGCATGCGCTCTCATGTGCGGTCATTACCAGCCCAAAAGCAATTAATAAAAGGGCATATAATAGATTAAAACTGCTTATTGGAAAATACATCAGAAAACAGGAAAAAACATGATCAAACTGGTTATTTTTGATTTGGATAATACGCTGGTTGATTTTACAAAAATGAAACGCCTGGCAGTAGCTAATGCGGTTGATGCCATGATTGATGCGGGGCTTACCATCCCCAAAGAAGAGATGCTGGAGAAAATATTCCATGTCTATAAACGAGAGGGCATCGAAGATCAAAAGGTCTTTGATAAGACGCTGCAGGAAGCGTTCGGTATTGTAGATTATAAAATTCTTGCGGCAGGAATAGTCGGCTACAAACGGGCAAAAGAACTGGCATTATCGCCCTATCCTCATGCAACCATGGTGTTAAACAAACTTGCCCGAAGCGGTATTCACTTAGCTATTGTATCTGATGCTCCGCGTCTTCAGGCATGGACCCGTATAACTTCGCTGGGATTGCAGCATGCATTTGATTATGTAGTGGCATTTGAAGATACCGGAGAAAAAAAACCCTCTCCCAAACCATTCGCTAAAGCTATGAACCATTTTAAGGTAAACCCTGAAGAAACCTTGATGATCGGCGATTGGGCTGAGCGTGATATGGTAGGCGCAAAAAATCTTGGCATCCGCACTGCATTTGCACGGTATGGTGATGAATTTGACACCAAAGATCCCGGTGCTGATTATGAATTAAATGATATAAGTGAAATATTGGAAATTGTTGAAAAAGATAAAGCATAAAAAATTATTATATAGTATACTAATAGCGGATAAACGGATCAAAAGCATACGAATCTATGTTCCATATACTGGTTAATATTATTGTTCCAATTATAGCCGGAAGTATTTTTTTTATATTAGCCTGGTATATTAAAAAAATCGGTCCCATGCGCACCCTGGTAACCGGTGAAAAAACCTACCGGTGGGCTTTCTGGGGATTTTTATTTTTCGGCATCTATCTGGCATCCCGTCCGCTGCAGATATTTTTAGGCCCGCATCCTATGCCGCTTATCGTAAATAACATACGGGAGTTTTTTATGATCGGCCTTTTTGCGCCTGCGGTTTTTATTGCGATGATGAGTTTTGTATACGGCAGTAATAAAATTATCAAACAGTTTGTATACGGTATGTTCGGGTTCAGCGTAATCCTTGCCTTAATATTTGTGGTGACCAATGTCTTTGCTATCGGGGGGAGCAAAGCGATCTTCACTGTCGGATCAGTGACCGCATATGATGGATTGTGGTTTGCCAATCCAAACGGTGATGTGCGGGAACTGATGAAAGTTTTATTTGCAATACGCTTTATAAATCCGGTTTTACTCATAACAATAGCCGGATGTATTGTGCTGTGGAGAGCATTCCATTACCCGCCTGAAAAAATGCGGATTTATAATAATATTCCCCGCAAACAGATTCTGCTTGCCATTGCGAATTTTAGTTTTTCTCTATCCATGTTTATGGTTGGTATAATATATCTCTTAGGCCATATCCCCAATCAATGGTGGATATATTATGTCGGCGCCATGCTCTCCGGCATCCTGGAAGCCATCAGCCTCTCCTTACCAGTCCGCCGCAAAGTCGAAGTCTAGGGGACGTTGCTTACATTTTGACATTCTTGCATAAATTTATTACTATATTTTCATGCCTCGAAAACCACGAATTGATTTAGCTTACAATCTATATCATATCATGATACGCGGAATCGAACGCAGATCAATCTTTAGAGATCGATTCGATTATCAAGATTTTCTCAGACGATTCAAAGAAATTTTAAATGAAAATGATGGTAAATGTTATGCATTTGCACTTATGCCCAATCATGCTCATTTATTAATTAATAGTGGGAAATATGGTATTTCAAATATGATGCGCATCCTTTTAACTGGATATGCTGTGAGTTTCAATAACAAATATAAAAGAGCAGGTCATTTATTCCAAAACAGATACAAATCAATAATATGTAATAGTGATACGTACTTATTGCAATTAATACGCTATATTCATTTAAATCCTGTTAAAGCAAAAATAGTGAAAAATATACAGGCGTTAGAAAATTACTCTTGGACAGGTCATGCTGCACTTATGGGACGTAAAGAATATTCTTGGTATGATAGTGATTCTGTATTAGTATCATTTGATGACAATGTAAATAAAGCCCGGATAAAATACATAGAATACCTTAATGATGGACTTAATAGAAAAACTGATTATGAGGGCGGAGGATTAGCAAGAAGTTTATCTCAGGGCAAAGGAATGCTAATAACTAAAGATATGAGCAAAGGTCAATTATTTGATGAAAGGATATTAGGGGATAATGATTTTATTAAAAAGATATATTCTTTAAATCCAGCTTTAGAAGAAATTGCCGATCACAACGTTAAGATTAATATTTCTTTGGATGAACTTATTAAGAAAGTAGCAGAAAAGTATAACATTGATAAAATAGTTTTATCTCACAAGACTAAAAGAAAATCAGTAATGCGGGCAAAACTATTAGTTACTTTTATTGGAGTTTATAAACTTGGAATAACAAATACTCAAATTTCAAAAATATTAAATGTTTCAAATAGCTCAATAAGCCGATTACTTTCACGAAATAAAGAGCTATGTGATAAATATCAAAACAACACAATCGAGCAAATATTAACCTCCCACTAAGAATGTCCAAAATGTAAGCAACGTCCCTCTCTGAAAAATGTAACAATTTTGTAACAATTGCGGTGTATTGTATTGTGAAATAGGGGGATTAGTGAAAATTCGATTGACGGCAGGATGTCTTTATGCTGGTTTTCTGATAATTGCTCACGTATTATTTCTTACCGCTGGATCAGTATGTATTAATGAAATATTCTACAATCCTGTTGAATCACCAGAACATTATTATGAATGGATTGAGATTTATAATACTGATGCGTTTGATGTAGATATATCTTCATGGTCATTTAGAGTCGGTAATTCCACCTATACATTTAATACCTCGGTACATCCTCAGCTTATTCTTTCGGCAGAATCTTTTGCGGTTTTAGCTGCGAGCAGTTCAAGTTTTATGGCGCAGTATCCGGGGTTTAATGCATTGTTGGTTGAATATAATAACACCGTAAAACTTTCAAACAGCGGTAAATTTATCGCATTGCTCGATGAAACAGAAGATTTTATTGATAGCCTGTCTTACGAACCCGGCTGGAACAATAATGTTGAGGGTAAATCAATCGAGCGTATCAGTGTTGATGGAGCATCAGATGATCCGCTTAATTGGCAGGAAAGCAGTGATTTTGGCGGCACCCCGGGGCTTGTAAATAGTGTTATAATACCAGACAATCAGTATCCGGATGATGCTGATTCAGGGGAAGATCAGATAGAGATTTCAGCTGATTTTTCTCCGCTCGTAATAACTGAAATTTCTCCGTCACAAACAAATGGAAAAGACTGGGTTGAGATTTTTATGTTGGAAGAAGCTGATATTTCTTCTTATTCATTGTTTGAAAAAGAAACTGAGATAAAACAATTCCCTGAAGTATATCTTTCCCAAGGTTCGTATATGGTTATTCATTGCAATACTGCCGGAACAGATGAAACAACCGATATAAACGGTAATGGGTATCTTGATCTCTATACAACTGATACGGGATTAACCGGAACAGATAATGTTATCTCTCTGCGGAATATAAGCGGTACTGTTGTTGATGCGGTCATCTATTCAAATAGAGATTTTGAAGCTTTTGTCCCAACTGCTTCGTATGATGCATGTGCGGCTGTACGTATCTGGGAACCGGCGGTCACGTCGGGAGAAATAATTGATTACGAGTCAGCTTCAGGCGACTGGTCTGAAGGTTCATCAAATTATTCTATTGCCCGCGTACGGGAACGTAATGGGTTTCCCAATGCGGTACATCCTTCATCAAAAAATTATTTTGTATTAAACAAGTATCCGAACCCCGGCGGTGGATACGGGCATACGGATGGTCAGTATACGAACATGGTTGAAGTGATGGAGCCCAATCCGTTCTCGCCGTATGATTCAAACCCTAAAAAACAGTTTGCACGTATAAATTTTAATCTGCCAGCCGGATCAGTGAAGACCTTATATCTTTTTGATGTTCATGGCAGAGAACGAATAAAATTGATTAGCAATGATAACGGGCTGCATGGCCGGTCTTGGGCCGGGATAGATGCGGGACAAGTTTTGTGGGATGGGAGAGATTCTTCAGGTGAGATTCTTCCTATAGGAATTTATATATTATATATGAGAGCAGTTGATCCTGCCGGCGGTGCAAAATACGAAGCAAAAGATACGGTTGTCTTAGGCAGGAAATTATGAGTTATCAGCCAAATAAATAAGTATTGTGTCCCCGGAATTATATATGAAAAAAGCAGGTTTATTTATTTTATTATTTTTTGTGCACAATTTGTTTGCGGCTTTTGAAGACAAGAAGCCGGGTGCCCGGCCGGCGGGAATGGGCGGGGCATTTACGGCATCAGCAGATGATGCCAATGCATTATATTATAATCCCGGCGGTTTAGGTTTTATTAGAGATTTAAGCGCTGTATTTTCTCATACGGATCTTTTTTCATTGCGTGACTTAAGATATGATTCAGCCGGCAGTATTATTCCAATAACAAGTAAGATTACGGCGGGTATCGGCTACAGTCAGTTCGGGCCTGATATGTATAGAGAGACTCAATTAACTGCCGGCTGCGGGGTGAAGATATTGGATAATGTTTCCTGGGGAGTTTCGGTGCAGAGATTAGACTTAAGAATAAAAGATTACGGTTCCGCCTATGATTGGGCCGGCAGTATCGGGTTTTTAGGTAAGATGAGCAACGTGGTTTCGATCGGCATGAATGCACGGAATATTTTTTCTACCCATCTGGGGAATACTGATGAACTTCCTGAGAAAGCCATGTCTTTTGGTCTTAAAATCAGGCCGAAACCACATTATCAAACAGTAATTGATATTGCGCGTGAATTAGATGGTGATCAGATTACCTATCGTATAGGTCAGGAAGTTTTTGTGCAGGGGATATTGATTGTGCGATGCGGATTCCATAATTATCCTGACCGCGTAAGCGGTGGATTTGGTATTAGATGGAAAGGTTTTGGGATTGATTATGCTCTCATTATGCATCCCAAGCTTGATTTACAGCATCAATTTTCTTTTCTCATTGGTTTTTAAAACAGATGGAAAAAATAATTTTACTGGTAAGTATATCTTGTCTGTTCTCTGTTAATGTATATTCAGTTGAACATGACTGGATTGCGCAGGATGCGGCGGGAGATGATGTGCCGCTTAATGAATCATTTTCATATTCGCGGGAAGAAGAAGAATCTCCATTGGTTGAATTTCTGAAATCCCTGGAAGAGATTATGCCTAAAAAATTCAAAGGAGATATTGTTTTTAGAACCAGGCAGAATGAATCAGCGGGAGATCCGCTTAAGGCCTCTGATTACTGGTATGAAAAATTCTCAAGCGAAATTGATTGGGGAAAACAGCATGCGCGTATGGGCATATTATCACTTCAGCATTCCGGTGAACCGGGACTATCAAGCGAAGCATATTGTAAATACCGCATTAAAAAAATCTGGGTTAAAATCGACAGTCTAATCCAGGAAGATTCTCTGATTTTGGGTAATTATAAAGCGCAATATGGGCAGGGACTGGTCATGTATGGATCAATAGCAGAGTTCAGCCGTCCCATACTGGTGAAATCAAATGGATTGCGTATTGATAAAGGAACAAATCCTAATGCGTATTTGAATGGTATGGGATGGGAAAGCAGGTGTAAACAGATTTCCTATGCGGTATTTTTTTCACGTGCATGGCTTTCAGCTGACGTAACCCAAGAGGGAGATGTTGATGAAAATCTCAACGATTTAAAAGATGATTATGGATATTTAGAAACCGAAGCAGGGAGAATGCGCTGGAGAAGATTTTATGAGGATTTAGCTGGTGCCCATCTGGGATATGAATTAACCGATAATGCTCACGTAGGTATAACCGGCTATGAAGCACGGTACAGCAAGCAAGTAGATCCATCCTGCAGGCAAGAAAAATATGCACATGTATTTCGTGGTGATCGAAATACACTCGGCAGTATTGATATCAATATGACACATAATGAATTCTCCGTTGCGGGTGAGTATGCATTTTCTGCTTCCCGGGGTAATGAGATTCAGTCACAGGACGGCAATGCGTGGGCTTTTACCCCGATAATGCATGTAAAACCATGGAAGCTCTTTGTAACCGTCTATGATTATGATCCCACATTTTATAACCGCCATGCCAAAGGGCCTTCATTTAATAATGCTGACCCGAATAATCAGCAAGGCCATCTCTATGGAGCGGTGTATGCGTTACATCCTCAAGAATTATTTGTTACATATCGTATGGGGCAAAGCGAACAATCAGAATGGTCCGGTTCAGCAACCTCAACGTCTCCCCGGTTTCCTGCTGATTTACGGGAAATATATGTTGAGTATAAGCTTACAGTAAATAAGCGCGCTGAAATAGCTTCACGGCTCTGGTATGATACAAGAGACCGGTATATTGATACTGATCCTACAACCGGGTCATTATTACAGCAGACTGAGCAGGAGCGAAAACGTTATCGGCTTCAATTTACCTGGAAACCTGAAAAAAAATTCAGGTACCTCATACGGTATGATAACCGGATAGAAAAGATTGACTTGATCGGGGAACGCCTCTCGGGTGATCTGATTTTTGGCGAGATAAGCTATAAACCATTCAAACAATTATATATCAGTTTCAGGCAGACGGTCTTTGATTCAGGCGGGACGTATCTTTCTCAATATGAACCTGTATGGCACGGTATATATCAATCAGAGAGTTTTTTCAGCCAAAATGGCATCAGAAGTTTAGCAGCAATACATTATAATCCAAAAGAACATCTCTCCGGATGGATCAGGTACGGCAGAACCGAGCTGAGTGACGGCCGTGTCCGCGATGATATTCGAGTTGAGACAAGCATCCTTTTTTAACTCCCACACCAATTGTGTGTTCAGATTTTCACAACAACTTTAATCTATTACCCCCGGGGTTTAAAAATTTTGCATTTCACAAAAGATTAATACCCCCAATTGGTGTGGGGGTAAATCCCATCTTGGAATAATTGCATTAGTTTTATTAGTTTGAAAAAAGGGTTGAAAATCTGCCAAACGGAGGTTATACTTCTGATAGGAACGAATTACTTATTCGGGGTGAACTTCGTGGCAAAAGGGCCTGTCCGCAGAAAATCAGTTAAAGAAATACTCACTGATAATAAACTGCTCGATGAAAAGCAGCTGAAAGATGCTATGCTCGAGGCTAAGAACAAAGAACAGCCTTTACAGCAGGTAGTTATCAATTTAAACATTGTTGATAAAGTTGAACTGCTGAGGGTCTTATCAATGGAATGGAGTGTAAAGGCAGTTGATATAAGTGAAATGGAGATAGACGACGGTGTAGCACAAATAATCCCTGAACAAACAGCCCGCCGTCATTTTGCGATAGCGTTCGCCAAAGAAGAAAATATGCTTTTTGTTGCTATGTCTGAACCGCGGGATCCGTTTGTATCTGAAGATATACAGTTGCGGACCGGATTATCTGTGCAGCCATATCTCGCACTGCCGGAAGATATCACCAAAACAATTGATAAAGCATACGGCGGCAATGCAGGTGCAACACTTAACAAAATCATGGCGAATATGGGTAAAGGTATCGAAGAAGGCGACCTGCAGGTGGATGAATCTGCGGCTGAAGAAAAAGTGGATGTTTCAGATGTTGATGTATCAGCGCCGGAGATTGAGAAAATTGTTAATGCGATTATTTTAGGTGCGTTAAACAACAAAGCCTCAGATATCCATATTGAACCGTATGAAACATTTATTCAAGTGCGGTATCGGATTGACGGGGTGCTTAAAATATCAGATTTTTCCCCGCCGTATAATTACCGTTCAGCACTCATGGCAAAAATAAAAATCATGACCCTGCAGATGGATATTACCGAACGCCGCAAACCGCAGGATGGACGCATTCAGCTTCTTTCAAAAGGAAAACCGGTTGAGTTCCGCGTAAATATTATTCCAACCGTATTTGGCGAATCATGCGTTATGCGTATATTAGACCGCAGTGCGGTCCGTGTGGATATGCCTAAACTGGGATTTTTAGAGGATACACTGGCAAAATTTATGAGATCGCTCAAAGCCCCGTATGGGTTAATCCTGGTCTGCGGGCCGACGGGCAGCGGTAAATCCACGACGTTGTACTCAGCATTAAATGCAATTAAAAGCCCTGATGTTAAGATTATTACCGCAGAAAATCCGGTAGAGTATAATATTGATGGTATCGTACAGCTTAACGTTAATCAAGATATCGGCCTGGATTTTTCTTCCGCCTTACGTGCATTCCTGCGTCAGGACCCTGATATAATCATGGTCGGTGAGATCCGGGATAAAGAGACTGCTACCATTGCGCTTGAAGCAGCAATGACCGGTCATCTGGTGTTCTCTACGGTTCATACGAATGATGCTTCATCTGCCGTTGCCCGTCTGCATGAGATGGGAGTTCCCAATTTTCTTATTTCTTCAACCGTTGAATGTGTGCTTGCCCAAAGACTCATCAGAAAAAACTGTCCGGAATGCACTGAGCCGATCAAACCGACTAAAGATATAATCGACTATTTGAAAAAATTTAATGTTGATACATCAAATTTAAATCTTCATCAGGGACGCGGCTGTTCGAACTGCGGTGATTCTGGATACAAAGGACGTGCCGGAATTCATGAACTTCTTGTTATGGATGATGAAATGCGCGGTCTGCTTGTGCACGAAATATCGGCTAAACCAATCAATGATAAGGCAATAGCGTTAGGTATGCGCCCGATGATTATGGACGGTCTTATTAAAGTAGCCATGGGGATGACGACCATCGAAGAGATTTTGCGTGTCTGCCAGTAAAAAAAACCCGCCCAAATTTCTTGACTAATCTTTATACTATTCTTATAATCAATTTATATGCGAAAAATACAGGTTAAAAAAATTATTGATAAAGTA
>JBDRMW010000197.1:0-6197 GCA_043811735.1 bacterium | reverse complement strand
CTTCCACTAAAAATTCAGGATCAGGCGCAGCCAAGAGACTATATAATCCAATACATCTCTGCATATGCGGTGTATCATATTCGTATTCCACTTTCCATAACAAATAATCATTTTTAACATCAACTTCCCTGAGCTCATTTTTCCTCTGATTACATACTCTTAAAAGAATCTGCTTAATATCATTGGAATCTGCCGGATACCCATATTCAGATGCTTTATCTGCAATTTTATTAAAACTTAAATTTACACTCTCAACCCATTTAAATTCAGAAAAAAAGAATAATAATGCACGGATAACAGCTTTTTCTCTAAAACCATACACTTTGTTATTAAGATTAGGGATAAGTGTATCAATAGCAACAGAACCGGGAGGAGTAAGAAAAAAAGATGCGTTCGCATCAGAGGGAATACCCGAGAAAACAAGACAACAACCAACTAACAATGAAATTATTTTTTTCATAGAATTTAGGGGACATCCTTTAATGGCTTTCTGATGAAGCCTCACCGTGTCTATCAGGTTGCTGACGTTCAGCACCCGGCAACCCGGAATTCCTCGCTTCACTTTCTCTTACCAAGCGCTCAAGCGGAGCTAATATTTGTTCTTCACACTGATCTCCTGAAACATAGAATATAAAATAATCTCCATTTCTTCGTAAAGTAGAAAATCTTATCTGACAAATCTCACATGCCTTATCAAATGTCTTTGATAAAAATACATCGTCATTAAAGAGATCTTCTGATAAACCTCCTTCTTCGGATTGACAAAAATTACGTATAATAAATTTTAATCCCCACAACATATAATCCCCACCATCTTTATTCTGTCTAAAAAAACTCATCAATACTTTAACAAAAGCAATCTCATCAGCCGTCAGGTAATCTTCGGAAGCTGGCTGCTGATC
Source organism: bacterium (assembly GCA_043811735.1). Classification (GTDB taxonomy): domain Bacteria; phylum Elusimicrobiota; class JBDRMW01; order JBDRMW01; family JBDRMW01; genus JBDRMW01. The sequence continues at coordinate 5,295 of JBDRMW010000197.1, read as the reverse complement.
AGTTGAAGCTGAAGTTTCTTCTGGTCCTTCCCCGGATGCAGCTGGTTGGCGGTGTTGAGGCTGAGGAGGATCCTCACTATCCAGAGCAAATACCGGACCGTCAGGATCAGTCGGATCATATGAAACAATATATACATCTACCCAAACATTTTTACTTGTTCTAAGATATTGATTCCTTAGTCTTGTTTCAAATACTCCTTCACTAGCATAAGGATTTGCTATTTTCAATGTCCCGGCTACATCATGCATAACACCAGAATTGTCTCTTATCTTTCCATAAACCCGCACGCCAAGCACACGGCCACCTTCTTTTGCAATTTTGGTAACCATTAAATGAAAAATTCTGCCTTCATTAAAAGCCGCTTGTAGAAAATCCGTGTCTTCTCCAGAAGCTTGTTCAGCTCCGGTTTGAACAGTCTGCTCTCCCAGCACATCTTCCTGTAGAATTCGAATAATCGCTTGACGTTTAGCTTCACCCGGACTCCCTTCTCCCCCCGCCGGCCAGCTTAAGCTAGGCGGGAAAATATTAAAAGTAAGATTATATTCATTACGAAGCTGCGGATATTCCCTGAAGAGTCGGCCATAATAAAATTCAATATCACCTTCCCTCAAACCCTCTCCAACAAACTCTCGTAAAAAATCTTTTACTGAAATCTCGCCATCAGGAGCATACCTGAAACTTAACAATTTAACCAATCCCTCAGCAATTACTATCTCATCATCATCGAGATTCATCCCCTTCTTTGGCCGAGGGACATCAGCACCTGCACCACCAGCTCTGGCAGCACCAGTTCTGGTTTGTTGAGATGCATAAACAGGGAAACCTTCTTTGAATCGTTTTAAAAGTATCTTCATTATCTCATTAAAACGTTCATTAAGTGTTTCGATTGGTGTTGACCATCCTATGTACCCATCTGTTCGAAAATGATATTTTTTAAGATCAGGCTCTGCATTGTGAACATGCGCAAGGAATGTTTTTGCAAAGGCAGTATCAACTTCAAAATCCTTGGAAAGTTTGTGAAGCCGGTAATTAACCTGTGTGATTAATAATGTCCAATAAAAATGATGTAAATTTTTTTTATTTTGCAAATCATCCATTATGGCTATTAACCGCTCTAATATCACTGTTTCTGAAATTAATTGATCTAATTGAGCAGTGATACGAGAATTAGACCCATCCCATTCAATTTTATAATGTTCGACATAATATCCAATAGCTGGATTTAGTTTTATAACTTTTTCAACAACGCTCTTAAGCTCATTCCATTCACAGTTTTTAATTTTTAATCGATTTATATCATATCTGGAAAGCCAACCATGGTTTTCTCTGTTTTGCTCAATATGAGTTCTTATTGCATACATTATCTCCAAATCCCGTTCAGAAAAATATCCGCCGTCTAACACAGCCGGTACAAGACCAGTTTTTTCCATACCTACAGGGGAACCGGGTAGACCTGGTCTATGGCCTGGTGCGGAAGGTTGCGGTATTAAGCTTGAGAGTATATTAACGATTGTATCCCGCATTATCGGATCCCAAATAACAGCATTACGTTCATAAGAAATATCTGGACAAATCGGTTTTAGTTTTTTATTCACCAAATCATCAACATTACTATTTTTTACACTAGAGAAACCTGGTCGGCGACAAATAGCAGATACATGAAAAACGCCCCTAATATGTTCGTTTTCCATTAATGTCAATATTGCACCAATTATTGCAATATCTTTTTGAGAAAACTCTTGAGTTTCAGACCTATGAGCATCAGCAGATGCTTCGTCAATTATTCGCCAGATTTTTACTCGGATTGCTTCACTCTTTGAATCAGTTTTCATTGGAAACCAAACAACACCTATAGAACCAACCCTGGCTTCTGTGTTCGGATCAACATCGCATATTTTAAATAATCTCTTAACAATCCCTTCAAATTTTTCACAATTAAGATTTACTCCTTTACCACAACACCTTTCTTGTAAAAGATTAAAAGATAGAAAGTTCCCTTTTTTCCATTGCTCTAAACCTAACAATTCTTCCAATATAACAATATCATCTTTTGTTAACTGCTCATCCGAAACCCCTTTTCTTCCTTTTTCCTCTCCCGAAGAAGATCCCGCTCCTGCTTGAGCCATCGCACTAGTATTATCAGCACATGGAGCAGATTCACTGCCCATATCAGACATAGGAACAACTGGGGCAAGAAGACCCAACGTTCCAGCTCCTGTTTGAGCATTAACAGTCGAACGAGTAAATATAAGATCTTTAAGTGCATTATATAGATAAATTACAAGATTATGAGTTCCCGCATTTTCATCTTTAGGCCAGGTAATTTTGCCATCACCAACTTCTTCAATTGATGTTTCCAGACATGCAAGATCAGGGCATATTCTTGACAAGACCGCAATTTCACTTGAAATTACCCCTTTTGCTCTACCTGCATCATCAGCAATAAGCTTAGAAAGGCCATCATACCCATTTTGTAGACATCTACTGGCAAGATCATCAAACATATAAATGGCATTTGTTTCTCTTTCAACACCTCTATGTCGAGCAACAAAGAAATATAATGCTTTGGCAATTTCTGATTGCTGCCGGGTAAGAAGTAATCCTCTTAAACGGTTCGCAATTTGTCGTCTTTGCGTGCGCGTAAGATATAAATCTCCTTCCATCCATTCAATCGTTTTGGTTACCTGACTCAAACTCAAGGCACCAGGATATCCTGCAGTTACTACCGTAAGGCTGATATCACATTCACTATTAACCTGATCTATTAATGCATCAATCTGATCATCAGACAATGAGGTGCCGATTTCTTTTTGAAGACCTTCACAGTTTACCCCGCCTAAATAACCGGTTCTAACATAACCCGGTTTTTCATAATCTGCTGGATTATCATAGATTACATTACTTAAGTGAAAAATAAATCGTGCTTCTTCCTCAGAAAGCACCCCCGCTGAAACACCTATTGCTTGAGAAAAATCCAATTCAGCCGGTGGTGACGAGGCCGGTGAAGTCGGTTGAGTGCCAGCATCTACATGTCCATTGGAATCCAAGTGAGCTACATGTCCATTGGAATCCCAATCTTCACTTATAAAATCAATAAGTTCTTCTAAAACTGTAATTTCACTTTCTGACAACTGAACAGTTCTCGTACCCTGATCTCTTTGCGCAGCAGGAGTAGGCTGTGCAGAAACAGCCGGTAAACTCATTTTTTCAGGAAAAGTTTGACCAAACCATTTTATGTACTCTCCTGTTTTAAGCTCATTTTCCCATCGGGATATATTTCTCTGAAGAGCATGCGTTATACGATCTCTGCCTGGCACGACATTTATCTGCGCTGAAAATTTATCTTTCTCTGCTTTCTTACTTTTTCCCTTTTTCTTTGTTCCCTCTTCGTGTACATTTCTTGCTGCAACCTCAACTTCTTTCGGCCATGCAATAAACCATTCATCTTCAGGCAGTCGTACCAATTGATGGATATAATGCTCTGTCCCTGCTGGAGGTGTATACTCCGTACGAAACCGCGGAGGTGGATTGTCAATATCAAAAAAAGCAGTAACGTGTGTCTTTGGAGGTTCTGGCGGTTCCGCTTTTCTTCTTTGTATGATGTCTGCTATGCCTGCCTGCATCATTCTCCATATGGATTTTCTTGCTGCCGGCTCAACCATTTCAACACAATACCCGACAATCTTCATATGTTTATAATTAGTTGTATGCGATTTTCTTGCATCCCGCAAAGTCTGCGCAATTTCAACTGCATCTGGTATCCCGCCGGGAAATTGATGTGCGCGGTATTTGCCTCGTATATCTTGAACAGAAATCTTTTCCATATGTTCGCCTGCTATTTCTGCATCGCTGACCAGATCGTCCATATTCTCACGCAAAACCTCCAATATTTTTATTCGTCGTTTAAACAATTCTTCAGGGCCAGCAAACTCACCTAAATTAATCTCAACCGAAGGAGGTGCAAGAAAGGAATGGGCAAGCGCCTGCACCGGCATGTTTGGAAAAACCAGACAGGCAGTTAAAACAAAGGTTAATAATTTTTTTAAGATATGCTGCATTAGATTTGCCTGATAAAATTACATATAAATTTTAAGACATTTACATTTATATATGCGATCAATAAAGTATACAAAATTCATGTAAAATAATTGTAAAATCTTTGTAAAATTTTTGTGAAGCCTTTTTTTAGAGATCACTTTTAGAGATCACTTAAAAACCCCCTGCATGGCGGTTTTACCGTAAGTCTCCGTAGCGGAAGAGGGAGGATCCGTCGAACGTTGTTCGACGGAGGGGAACCACGGGAGGGTTCCCTATGGGGTTCGGGGGCATCGGTAATGCCGCCATGCAGGGGGATTTTGGCGTGTTGCTTTTTTGGAGGCTGCTTTGAAAAAAGCAGTGTTTTTAAGGGATGTATTATGTGCTACATAATTTTATTGAGTTCATCATGAATTCTTAATACGTTTGTCCATTTTTTTATATACTCAATATTAATCGTTTCTCTATTCAATGCATATATACTTTCGCAGTCTTTAATCTGCCTTTCTGAACCTCCTATGGATTTACCCCACATGAGTTTTGAAATAATAAGATCTTCCGGACTAATAACATATATTTCTTGTTCTTGAAAAATCATTTTAATTCTATTATTAAATTTTTGTTTTTCATATCCATTTTGTTCATCAAGCACAATAATATCAATTTTAAACGCAGTTTTATGTAATATTATTTTAAAAATTTTTTTTGAGAAAGCATTTTTGTGATCATCTTCAGAGTCAACATACGCATCACCGGAAATGCTCTGCAAAAAATTATCTATCTTCTTTGCTGAAATCTGAATAATAATATCTATATCCATCGTTGTCCTGATATGACCCCAAAAACCAACAGCAGAACCGCCGGTAATCATATAGGGAATACCTGCGGTCTGCAGTTTACCGCAAATCCAGGTTAACGTTTCAATGAATATATTTTTTTCATTCTCTTCTTTAGACATTTATCCAGCTCCTCTTCACTTATGGAATAATTTTTATATCGGATACCTGCTTTCATTATCTCAAACTGATCTCCAATTAATTGAGCCATAATAAAAAACCTTTCAGCCGGCATTTTTTTCTTAAGAAATTCTATCTGTTTAAGTTCTGAAGATGATAAATACATCAATACAACTCCTCCCTAAATCCGACATTGAAAAATAGGCTATAGACGGCTTGGAGCAAGAAAAAATAATCACCCAATAGGTGATTATGAAGAAAAAGGAATAAAAAAACCCCGCTTTTTAGTATAATGTTTGTAAC
>JBDRMW010000196.1:0-3559 GCA_043811735.1 bacterium | reverse complement strand
CATGGGCATGTTTGCAAGCGTCATTTTTAAATAATATGATTCTAACGACAGTAATCCAAATACCGCGGCAATAATAAGCAATATAATGCCGAATATGATGAGGATTTTAAGCCAGTGTGTTTTAAAAAATAAATTTACTCTGCGCATATAAAACATCACGTACCTCTTTTTTTAGATTTTAATTTTGTTAAAAATTCATCAATAATATAATATATTGCCGGAATGACGAACAAGGTCAGCAGGGTTGATATAAAAAGCCCCCCAATAACCGTTACTGCCATGGGAGACCTGAGCTCTGCTCCTTCACCAAGCCCCAGTGATAATGGAAAGAGCCCGAGAATAGTGGTTAAGGCGGTCAAGAAAATCGGGCGCAGCCGCGTCTGACTGGCCAGAATTAAGGAATCAAACGTGTTTTTACCCTGAATTTTAAGCTGATTAACATAATCGACTAATACGATGCCGTTATTGACCACGATGCCGCCGAGCAAGATAATGCCGAGCATTGAGATGGCATTTAGCGTATGACCGGTAACAAATAATGCCAGGCATACACCGATTAATGAAAGCGGAATGGTAAACATAATGATGAATGGCTGCCAGAATGATTCAAACTGTGCAGCCATTACCATATATACCAGAATAACTGAAAATACAAGAACAAACATGAGGCTGGCAAAAGATTCTTTTATCCTTTCAGCTTCACCGGTCTGGCTGATTGAAAATCCCGAAATTGATATTTTTTTTATCATATTTGATATATCCCGGGATATATCTTTTAATGATCGTTTATAGATTTGAGCGGTCACCAGGACCGTGCGCTGCCGTTCTTCCCGCAATATTTCACTGGGCCCCATCCCCTGTTCTAATGCAGCTACTTCTTTGATCGGCAGATTAAAATCTAAAGGTGAATGTATGGTGAGGCTCCGCAGTTTATCAATATCATTTCGATCTTTTTCTTTGAGTCTTACCAGTATATCTATTTCTTCCCCCTCTTCTTTATATTTGGAAGCGACAAATCCTTTAATAGCGCTCAATGCGGTGCGTGCGATGTCTGATACCGACAAATTATACGTAGCAGCACGGTCAGTGTCTGGAATGACTTTTGTTTCAGGAGAAGGCCTGGGCATATTACTGCGTACATCACGTATGCCGGGTATGGAAGAAAGTTTTGAAGATACTTCATCGGAAAGTTTGTGCAGTACATCTAGTTGGTGGCCTTGTATCCTGATCGTAACGGGAGCCGCTGTTTCCATGGCGGATTTAAAGACGCTGTCCTGTTGAATATACTCTACTTGAGCATTTTTTAAATCAACATTTCGCAGGCTGTATCTGAGTTTCCGGATAACCGCATGAGTCTTCAGCGGTCTGCCGTATCTTCTTTTTTGTTCAGGTGAAAATTCTTTTTTTGATTTTTTAAGCGCTGCAATAATTTGTGATTCGTGTGAGCCGAGCGTTTCGATTGATTCAGTTTCACTTCGATTTGATCCGACGGTAGCGGTAATGCTTTTAACTTCGGGTAATTTTTGAAGGGCTGATTCAACCTTTTTAGTCTGCTCATTCGTTACTTCAACCCGTGTGCCGATGGGCAGGGTTAGTTTTACGATAAACTGATGCTGGTCGATTTTAGGCAGGAACTCTTTTTCCTTTAGAAAAAGAAGCGCAACGGAAACAATGAAAATCAGCGCAACCAATCCCAATCCTTTTACCCAATGATTTAAAAACCATGCCAGGTTCTGCGGGTAGTTTTTCCACAGGTTATCACATAATGCACCGATTTTATTTGATATTTTAAAGAGGTGTTTGCCGACAAAAGATTTTTTAAAGACTGCATACACATTCATTATAAAACCAGCGCATATAAAATGAATGGTATTGATTCCTTTCAAAAATGAAGAAGTTTTATGCCGGGCATTAATATCATCGTCCGGCGGCAGTATGTTAACCGGTTTATTTGTTGAGGTAAGCCGCGGGATAAGGGACAATGCAACAAATAATGATGCGCTGAGTGAAAATATAACGGTCAATGAAAGTTCTCTGAAGATCTGCCCGGCAATGCCGATAACCCATAATAAGGGAAAAAATACACATATGGAGGTCAGCGTTGATGAAAATATGGCGCCGCTCACCTCTTCACATCCTTTTATTGCAGCAGTTCGGTGCCCCATTGATGAAGTATGCCTGAATATATTTTCGACGACTACGATCGCATTGTCAACCAGCATGCCTATCCCTAATGCCAGGCCGCCTAAGGACATCATATTAATTGAAATATTAAACATATACATAAGGGTAAAAGATGCGGTAATTGATACGGGAATCGCTGCACATACAATAAGAGAGCTTCGAATATTTTTTAGAAAAAACAATATAACAAAAAATGCAAGGATCCCGCCGATAACCGCATCCTGAATAAGGCCGTAAATTGAATTTTTTATAAATACTGCCTGATCATAGACTATATCAATGTTTATATTATGGGGGGTAAGAATCATGCGTAGATCTTCAATGGATTTGTGTATCATTACGGAGGTGCGTATCGTATTTGCTTCTGATTGCTTTAAAATAGATATGGAGATATTATCTTTTTCATTATAGCGTGAATAACTGGTCTGCTCTTTAAACGTATCAGAAATAACTGCAATATCTTTCAAGGTTACCATTCTGCGCTTGAATGTGGGTTTTTGCCGCTGATCTGAAGGGAACGCCTCAAATAATTTCCGCCGTGATTCTTCATCGTCGATATTCACTTCAATTACCGTATTAAAAATATCCTTTACTGAGCTGTACTCGCCAATGGTGCGCACTAAATATTCAAATACATTTTCCTTGGTTGTTCCTGCAGGATAATTAAGATTGGTGTTTTTAATCGCTTCAACGACGTCAAGAATCGAAAGAGAGTTTGCTTGAAGCCTGTTTTGGTCAATCTCAGCTAATATTTGACGTTCCTGCCCGCCGCTGATGCTGACTGAGGCGACCCCAAAGATTTTTTCAATTTTATCCTTGATTATTTTACGCGTCGTATGCAGTAATTCTGATGCGGTAATATCTCCTTGGGCAGAGATGCTCAATATCATAACAGGCAGTTCAAACGGATTGAATTTCATGACCACCGGTTCATTGGCTTCAATAGGCAGTTTTTCTTTAATAAGATCAAGTTTTTCGCGTATACCCATTGATGCACTGTCCATATGCGCATTCCAGGAGAATTGTGCGGTAACCAGGGAAATTCCTTCCTTTGATTGTGATGTAATCCGCTTGAGATTTTTTACCGTTCCGATGCTTTCTTCTATAGGTTTGGTTATTAATGTTTCGATTTCTTCAGGAGCTGCATTCGCATATACGGTCATAACGGTGATCTGGGGAAAGACGAGTGGCGGAAAGAGTTCCTGCGGCAGTTTGCCCCAGGATATCAAGCCCATGAGGATAATGAGCATAAATACCATTATAGTGGTAACCGGCCGTTTAACTGATATACTCGGAATACTCATATTCTTGATACTGGATACTAGATACTAGATACATGATACTGGATAATATAAAATATTATTCTTTATTATGT
>JBDRMW010000195.1:0-4742 GCA_043811735.1 bacterium | reverse complement strand
TATAAAAATAATATACAGGCTTTCAAGGATTGAAATATATTTTTTTACCGTGTTTGGTGCTATTTGCAGGTCTCGTGCTAATGAAGAATACGATATAGGAGAACCAACGCGTTTTCTTAATAGTTCAACTAAAAGCCTTATTGACCTGATTTCCTGGATCCTGCTGAAATCTAAAATATCCTCACATATAAGATCAGTATAATATTGACGCCGCCATCTATTTGCATAATCTTCTGAACCTGAGAGAAAAGGTTCAGGAAAACTCCCTAATATGTTTAAGGATGATAATGCATCATGAGGTTTAGTGGTTTGCTTTAACTCAGCTACTGATAAGGGATTAAGACGATAATGAAAATATCTGCCTGCTAAGGATTCGCCGGTTTGCCTGAATGTTTCCATGCGGGAACTTCCTGTTATTAAAAGATGCTGTTTTTTTGATTTTGTATCATAAATTCCTTTTAGGTATTTTTTCCAGGATTTCATCTTGTGTATTTCATCGAAAATAACCATATCTGATGCAACCGGCCATTGTCTTTTTTGAATGAGTAATGCATCGTCGATATTATCATAATTTAAATACAATGGATTTTTATATAAAGTTTGAATTTCTTTTGCGAGATAAGTTTTTCCTACCTGCCGTGGACCGGTAATAAAAACCATTTTTTTCTGCAAGTCAGATAAAATCGGCTGAAATAAGTATCTTTTCATAATAACTATTTAGCATTTTATTGCTAAATAGTCAAGACTTTTTTGCAGCATGTTTCACGGCAAAAAAGGGGTCAGAGTCGATTGTTTGATGTAAAAATCGACTTTGCCCCCTTTTTTTGTTTTACGAAAAATTTACAATTTGTTCATACATATTTTACATGGCATGGGTATACTTAGGATGGCGATACCATATCCCTCACCGTTCTTCTCTTATGCATGGGGGAGGAGAATTGCGTGAGGGATATTTTATTAAAACTTACCAAAACTTTAAAAAACGCGATATTTTGCATCTTTACAAAAACTTTACAAAGATTTTACAGGATTTCACATAGATTTCACATGATTTCATGCGTATTTCATCTCATATAAGTATACTATTAGTGTAGAATGAGTTGTGAAAAAGAGATTCCACCGAAATTTGAAAAGAAGGTTAAATTGATGAGAAATTTTGGCAATTTAGATTTTACAAAAATTTTACAAAACCTTAACACGTTCTTTATATATGTATTATATACTATCTATAATAGCACAAGGGCAAGGGAGATATTGTGTTTAAACTAGTTTTTCCCAGACATATACGTATCTATAAAAAAGTAATCGCCTTAAGTTTGGCGGTTATTCATTTGTATGTCTCGACTGCCGGCGGTGTCGACTGGGGAAATATTATCCAGAAAGATAAGCGTGACCGTGACCGTGAATCATCCGGTTACTTTAACTTGAAAAATCTGGATAAGAAAAGAAAACTTAAAGAATCGCTCATAAAGAAGAAAAATATTCAGGAAGAAGATAAGAAAAAATCTCTTCAAAAAGCAAAAAAACCTCAAGATAAACCCATCACTGATAAAGAACTTAAAAAACAGATCGCACTCAATCAGCAAGAATTAGAAAAAACAGCTCAAGCTATCCGGGATGATATTGAGCGTATCCGCAAGAAACGGTATGATGCGTTTGAAACCCGTGCTGAGTTTAAACATGTAACCTACGATGACGGCAAGATAGTCTATATGAAAGACGGTTTAGCTATGCACATTAAAAATGAGCTTGTCCGTGACGACCGGGGTGTGCTGGTACGCAAAGATACGGATGCAATAACCTACGATGATAAACGGTTAATGACCAGCTATCATGCGGAAGAAACTGATAATAACGGGAATGTTTCTACCACTGACTGGGCGGGAAATTACACGCAAGATTCAGTTTTTTATGCGGATAATAATACCAATGCCGGTAAAAAACTGACTGATTCAAAAGAGATTACCGTTGATTATCTTGGGCATACGAAAATTATTGAGATGACGGATGCCCGATATGACCGCAATAACCGGCTTATTAAGAATAAACAGAAAATTACGGATAAATTCGGGAATATTACGCGGACCGATTATACCGCGATTTCATTTGATGATAAAAATAATGTAACTGCCTCGCATGAAGAAATAACCAATCCATTAGGTATTACCTCTATTAAAGACCGCTCAGGTATGGTCTATGAGAAAAATTCAAATTACCGCGGTGACGGGGATTCGCTTAATTCAGAATATATATTAAAAAGATATACCGAGACTGTTACGGATGGCCAGGGGGCCGTAACGGTTTCTCAGCAGAAGGATATTACCTACAACGAAAACGGCCAGATAACCAGTTTTGCCGAAGAATTCACTGATAAATTCGGCAATGTTGAGAAAAAGATCTGGAAGGACGGGGTCTATAACGAACATGGTGATTTGCTCTCATATCATCAAGAAACAACGGATGAGTCGGGATATATGGCGGTGACTGACTGGCATGAGGCAGAATATAAAAACCATCTGCTGGTTGGATATACCAAGGATGAAGTTGATGAACGGGGCACATCAACCCGCGAATACTGGGTTGGTGCTGAGTATGACACGTATGAGCGTCTGGTCAGCTACCGTCAAAAAAATATTGACGGCAGAGGGAATACAACCTGGCAGGAACGCAAAGATATGGAGTATGACCGGTATCAGCGGGTACTCGCCTATCACGATGTTAATACGGATAATTTGGGCAATGCCTCTGATATAATCATGTCAGATATTATCTATGATCAGTACAGCCAGATTTTAAGGTATGCTAAAAGCGGTATTGATATTTTTGGTAATGCATATAAGGAAGTAATGGAGAATGCACGGTATAATTATTTAGGTCTTATTCTTACCTATGATAAAGAATTCACTGATGCTTTAGGAGTGGTTACCACACAAGCTTTCAGAGATGCAGCCTATAACTCTGACGGTCAATTAGAAAATTATTATGAGGTCAAAACAGATGGTTTAGGTGCAGAGACCGCCTCGGTGTGGAGCGGGATGGAATACAACCAGTTTGGTGACCTGGTTACCTATAATAAGGATGTGGCACCGGAGACTGGTGATTCATACTCAGTGGTCTGGTCAGGTGCTGCCTATAATGAGTATGCTGAGCTGGTTTCTTACAATCAATCCAAAAAAGATGTTTTTGGTGATATAACTGATACTGAATGGCGGAATGGTACCTATGATCAATATGGCCATCTGCAGAGTTTTCTTGAGAAAACAATTGATCCGTTTGGACTCTTGAGTACTAAAAACTGGTCTGGTGCTGAATATAACCGGTATCACCAGCTTAAATCATATAATGAGACACTTGCTGAAGTTGGTGATGCAATAGTAACCAGGTATGTCTTACCGGATGAAGAGATATGGAACACGTATTCACTGGAAGATCAGGAAGCACTTATTAATGGTGAGCGCGTGGTTATTGGCGGTGAGGAAATAAGTTTAGGAACTGAGGAAGTATTAGAGTATCAAGATGATATAACTGTTTCTCATCGGTCTGATATTGTGTATGACCGGTATAATCGGATGGTTTCCTACATACATGAAAATGAGATTACCAAAAATGGGATCCCCGGTGCACCGGTAGTACATCGTTCCGTATTAAATTTTGTGCGAGAGCTTGATGTATATGGAAGAACAACGCTCTATACACGCGAAGAGCGAAAAACAAATGATAATGGGCTTGATCTCGTAACCGTAACTGATTGGCAGGGAACGTATAATTATTTAAGCCAGGTTGTTTATTTTATGCAGCAGGTACATTCGGAAGGGCAGGGATATCAAGATGTGCTGGTTTTACCTGAAGACAGTGAAGATGCAGCTGAAGATGCGGAAGATGGTGAAGTAACTTATGAAACAGAACGACAGTTAGTTTCTTTAGATCTTACTAATTATACTGAACGTCATGGCATAACCTATGATCCTGCTAACGGGCAGGTTTCAGGATATGTTGAAATAACCAACAGCTCATCAGCGCCTGATCTTACCCGTACCAAAACAGTGAGTGATTTAACGTATGCTCATATGAACAAACCTGAAACATTTACCCATGTTCTGCATGAGTTTGGTATTGATAATGAAGGCAATGAGATGAATACGACGGTCACGACACACCGGCTTTTCACTGAATACGATGATTTAGGGAATGTAACCATGTCGGTTGACCGCAATAATACTGACGGCAATGAAAGTGAAGAGCTGGTTATTAAAACAGGCCAGGTTTATGAGAATGGAATGCTGGTCTCCGGTGATACGATTACGGTAAATTCAGGCGTTGATTCAGAAGGTAATATTATTAATACCTCATCATTAGTTCATACTTCAGGAACGCGTTACAATGATTTTAATCAAGCGGTCTATTGGGACCAGATCTCAACCTCAAACTCAGCACCTTCACGGGTTATCGTTGAAAATATTTATGTATCATACAATGCGCAAGGCCAGAGAGATTCATTTGTATCATACAATGATGAAACCGGCGCGTTTTCAGATTTAATACAGATTTTAGAGGATCAGTATGAGGTATTAAATGATCCTGAAAGCAGTGATGATGAGATTCAGGCAGCTAATGAGCTTATTGTATGGGTATTGCATGTGGTATGTACCTCGATTATTTCTGATGAATCATCTACCAGTGAAGAACAGGTTGCTGCACAGGCGCTTCTTGATTGGTTAGAGATTCCCCGGGAAGGAGAGGAA
>JBDRMW010000194.1:0-12098 GCA_043811735.1 bacterium | reverse complement strand
GAGCCTGGTTATGAAAAAAAACAAAATCATTTTTATCTATGAGAAGTTCAGATAATTTTTCAGGATAGATACTTAAATAGCTTTCGATTAAGTCCAGGCAGTATGTCCAATGATCCGACCAAAAACCTTCACCATGCTCCGACTCTTCATTTTTAGATGATTTTGAAATAATCGCATTAATAAATTCTTTAGATGAAAGTTGAAGAAGAATCTCTTTGTCATCGATAAATTTAAGCAATCCTCCCGGCGTAAACGGGGCGGAAAGGAAATGCTTTATGCTAGCAGCTTCATCGGCATGTTTAACCGCACCGGTTATGAAAGAAAAGACTGATTCTTTGTCGTGTACGGTAAAACTGCTCCCTTTAATGACCAGCGGATTGTATCCATCGGTCTGAATCAGATTCATAAAGGTTAAAATATTTGAATCTTTCACTTCAGTGTTTATCCAAACATCATTTCTTCTGTTTTGATTGATATCCCGGTAATTACCGTTTCCTTGAGAATACGGATTGGCCAAAACCGAAAACTTATTGTAATCCCGTTCGAGATCACCATGTTTGCGTGAAAATACGTGAAATATTTTTTTCTGATCTTCGCTGCCGATCGATATGGGCAGTCCGCCGCGCAGGACATTATCAAGGAATGTCTGTTTGCAGTATAAGTTAAACTCTTTTGATGAGCTGACTGTTGTGATATGGTCTTGAATTTTTTCAATAACCGCGCGGTTTTCCTGTGCTTTTTTGTCAAAATACGCCGGGCTTATTGAAGACCTGATGAGGCTGTTTAATCTGGTTATGTTCCCTATATGGCCGATCATTGAAAAGATGCGGCCCTGTTCACGGGGTTTTAAGGTTAACGTATGATATCCGAATGCGCAGGGCGTAATATTTTCATTGCGCTGATATACGGGCTTAAGAAATTCAGTGTTTTTAACAAATTCAGAAGGGTATGAAAAATCATTGGCCTGGCCGAAAATTAATGCAGGATCTATAATCGGTTTGGCATGCTCAATTAATCCGTGTTCATCTTTGAACGTAAAATAAAAATGACCGTCCTGAATATGCTCAACTTCAGGTTTGTCTGCGATTTTTGCTTTAAGGCGGTAGAGAGGGGCATTATATTCGTTGTTGACGACTTCTACCCAGGCCTCAGCGGTACGGGATAAATCTTTTTGGATAATGTGAATAAGCCCGTGTGATATTATAAAGGGAAGTCCGTCTAATACCTGGAGCTCAAGTTTTTTATCAGAGGTATTGGTAATCGTTAAGGTTCGGCATAAAGCAGGGAATGGTTCATTGGCTACGTTAAAATAATGCACTTCGGTCTTAAGTCCGATGTTTTCGTTAATATCAACGAGCTTTAAATCATATGACGTGATAATCATTTTCTGTCTGGTCTGCAAAGAAGCATTTACCAGATTGTTTTGAAAGGGTTCGTAAAACAAGGTGTTTGCTTTGCCGATTTTTATAAATGTGCGGAAACCCTGCTGAGGGGTTAATTGATATGCCCGGTTCGCCGGAAAGAATTCAAGAATAGCATTGTCCTTATTGGTTATGCCCATACTGGCGATGCATTGGCCCCGGTTAACGTAAAACACCCACATGGGAATCCCATAGAGCCCGGCTATGGCAGGAAGAAAACTTGATAATGGTTTTGAGTCATTAAAATTTTCTATAATAAATTCACCATTTTGACCTAAATGGTAAATAGGCTGTTTCTTTTCATCGGTTCCCAGCAGCATTACAAAGCTCCTTTTTAAAAGTTAATGTTAACAACCCAGATATTATATAAATTTATCAAAATAAATCAAATTTATTTATAATTATGTCAGTTTAATAAACTTAAAAAATAAAATAAATACATATTGACTTACCAGTAGAAATTAGCTATTATATAATTATTCACAATATATTATTATATGTTCACTGTGTTTAAATTCGAAGTTTTTAAGCGGGTACAAGAATTTGTATTTATTTATTTTTCGCATATTTGTTTAATTTTTGGGTAATTACTTATGGAATGGAAAGATAAAAATCTAAAAAATGCCTTAAAAAAGGATTTGATTTCATTTGCCAAAGAGGCCTTTGTCAAAGGCTATTCTAAGATGACCCGCCTTGAACTGATCGAATCATTGTCTAATTTAAAAAATTTCAGTATTTCGGGCAATAAAAATAAACCAGCAACTGCTCAGCCGCAAACCCCGGATACGGCGAAACCACCCGAACAATCTGCTCCGATTCAACATACTTCTTTGGTTGATTCTATTTCTGTACCATTAACCCAGGAACATGAGGCTGTTTCTGATAAATATGGGATTAACCGCATTGTGCTTATGGTCAGAGATCCTTTTTGGATCTATACATATTGGGAAATAACCCCGGAACATGATGCGTATGTTAAAGGAACGATCGATGTGCATAGGTGCTTTGATGCACGAATTGTACTGAGAGTTTTAGATGTAACTGAGGTTGATGCTGATTCAACAAATAGTTTTAATTATATTCAAATTAATTCTGATGCACGTAATTGGTATCTGCACGTGCCAAAATCTAACCGGCTGTACTGTGTTGAAATCGGCTATCTCTGTTCAAACGGTGAGTTTTACCGGTTGTCCCGGTCAAACTCAGTCCGCACGCCGCGCGCAGGCATGTCGAATGTATTTGACGAACGGTGGATGAGTATTGAAGATTATGATAAGTTATATGTGCTTTCGGGCGGGTTAGGCGTGGGATTAAGTTCAATGAACTTGATGAAAAAAAAGAATGAGGTTTTGCATCGGGAATATTATTCGGGTTCGGGGGGGATTTCAGATATTGATGCTGCCGAACCAAACATAAAAACCGAGTTTTTATACCGCAATATACATACGGAGCTGATTATTTATGGCACTGCTGAACCGGGTTCTTCGATTCAGATCGGCGGCATAAATAAAAAGGTAAAACAAGATGGTAATTTCAGTATTCGTTTTCATCTTAATTCCGGCGAACACCCCATCCCTATCCGCGTCAAATCTCCCGACGGCACCAAAGAAGAGACGTATAAAATCGTTGTAACCAAAGAGAACGGAAAATAAAAAAACATGGAACAAGGGTATCTGGCGTTTGTATTGCATGCTCATCTTCCGTATGTCAGGCATCCTGAATACGACAGTTTTTTGGAAGAAGACTGGTATTATGAATCAATCACCGAAACCTACCTGCCGTTAATTGCTAAATTTGAAAAGCTCATAGAAGACGGGGTTGCATTTAAAATAACCATGACGTTAAGCCCGACGCTGCTTTCCATGTTTGAAGACCGGCTTCTGCAATACCGGTATTTAAAGCATATTAATAAATTAATTGAACTTTCTCATAAAGAAATTGAACGCACCCGATGGCAGCCTGAGTTTAATGATCTTGCACATTTTTATCATGATTTATTTATGAAAGCAAGATTTTTATTTGAAGAAAAATACGCATGCAGCCTTATTAATGCATTTAAATATTTTCAGGATAACGGCTGTCTTGAGATTATAACCTGTGCGGCGACTCACGGATTTTTACCGCTTATGGATATCAACAAAACAGCGGTGCATGCGCAGATAAAAACCGCGGTTAATCAGTATAAAAGGCTTTTTGGCAGAAAACCAAAAGGTATGTGGCTGCCTGAATGCGGCTACCATCCAGGCCATGAAGAGTTTTTAAAAGAGGAAGGTATATCATATTTCTTTGTTGATACGCATGGAATTCTCCACGGATCCCCTCGGCCGAAATACGGCATATTTGCGCCCGTATATTGCCCTTCGGGGGTTGCGGCATTCGGCAGAGATTTGGAATCATCAAAACAAGTATGGAGTTCAAAAGAAGGATATCCGGGTGATTTTAATTACCGTGATTTTTACCGGGATATCGGTTTTGATCTTGATTATGAATATATACGTCCTTATATAGCTGCATGCGGAACCCGGAAAAATACCGGAATCAAATATCATAAAATTACCGGCCACACTGATTATAAGCATGTATATTACCGGCAGGCTGCGCTGGATAAAGCAGCCGAGCATGCGGGTAATTTTCTGTTCAACCGCCAGAAACAAGCTGAACATCTGCATGGTTTTTTAAAGAAAAAACCGATCATTGTCTCACCCTATGATGCTGAGCTGTTTGGTCACTGGTGGTTTGAAGGCCCGGAATGGATTGATTTTTTGATACGCAAAATACATTTTGATCAGGATACGATCCGGATGATCACGCCGTCAGAATATTTAAAAGAAAATCCGCACAATCAAGTAATCGAACCTTCAATGTCCAGCTGGGGATATAAAGGATACAATGAAGTATGGCTGGAAGGAAGCAACGATTGGATTTACCGGCATCTGCATGCGATGGCTGACCGTATGGTAGAACTTGCCAACACCTATTCAGGAGCAGCCGGTATTACAGAGCGTGCCTTAAACCAGGCAGCACGGGAACTCCTGCTTGCACAAAGCAGTGACTGGGCGTTTATCATGAAAACCGGCACCATGGTTGAGTATGCCAAAAAACGCATCATCAGTCATATTTCAAGGTTTAACCGGTTATACCGGGATATTAGAAGCAACTCAATCAATGAACAGTGGCTGCAAGACAAAGAATCAAAAGACAATCTCTTCCCAAAACTTCATTTCAGCAATTACCAATCAACTGCTGTTAAAATTCTGTAAAATCTCAATGGTTTGCTTTTTTAAAAAAAGAGTTCCAAGGATTTAATTATTTGTCAATAGTTCAGACGTGACCCCAGGACGTTGCAAGGGCTGCGTGGTTTTACTTCTTGGTTATTTTGCTTCCAATACAGAAGCTGCGGTTTCAGGATCTGGTGTTTCAGCTTTTGCGGTAATTTCTTCGCTGATTGTTGTTATTTGTGACCGTAATGAAGATGAAATAGATCGTACATCTTCGATGTTAAGATTGCAGATACACATGTCATGCATGTCAGTTACATCTTGAGCTTCCACTAATTCGGTTAATTCAGATTCAGAAGATATATTTTTAACTGTTCCATGCCATGCGAAGCGATTGACCTCATTCCATGATGCTTGAATTGTTCCCTCATAACCTTTTTCTGGAATGATTGCGTAATCAAGGCCTCCTTCTTTCAGCTGAATCAGCAATCTCTTTTTCCATTCAGTATGCTGCTCTTCGTTGATTTCATTGGGAAGAAGAAGTAGTTTAACTCCTGCTGCACGGAGATGTTTAACAGGAATATTGCCGCAGAATGCACCTTCAGGATATTCACCAATACCGACTCCGGCTGTTACTGCGAGTTGTATCCTATGGGTCATGGGTTCAACAGTTTTATTTTCATACAATTCATCGGTAGATTTGCCGGATTTAAATGATTTATTCCATGCTTCAAAATCAAGTTTACTTACCGCATAAATAATCCGTACCTCGCTCATATCAATATCTACATCTTCGTATGCATGCCGATGATCATCTGCCCGGGTAAACATTGCTTTTGAGTTATAAATAAGCGTCTTCCTTTTTTTCTCTCTACCTGTTGTTCGAACTGCACGAGTCACCATACTGGCAGCCTGTGCGATATTTGCGGTTGAGTTTTTTTTCCAGGGAGCAGATGCGAGTTGTGAGGCACGGCCTATAAAAGCACCGGCATAACCTGCTTCATCAAGAGCTGCAATATTTTTTATATTACCGCCGCCGCCATAAATAATATCAACCTCATCTTCTTCAGCGATCAATTTATCTGCAATAAATTCTCGGATATAGGCAAGCCTGCTTTCAGCAACATCCATGGGTATGGCAAGAGAACGTATTGATTCAACCGGTTCATAGGCGAGCAGCAGTTGTTCTAAATGTTGCCGTTCAACATCTTCAAGCAGTTCATCAAGTTCTGATAAGACCTCTGCCTTGACACTAAGCTCGCTTATTAATGCTTCTTTAGCTTCTTTAAGCTTGATACGCTTTTGCCTTAATGCTTCCCATGCATTCATGGTTTCATCGCCAACTTTTGTCACGACCGGTATCTTATAATACTCTTCAATAAATGTATCTTTAGACATTCTATGGATATTTTCTGCTTCCTCTGATAAATTACCGAGATGTATTTGTTGTTTCATAGAAAGAGTTTCCTTATTGGATACGAGTTTTCTGATTGCTTCAAGTGTATTAGGAAATACTCTTATTCCTGCGTTAAGGAAATTTTTACCTTTAAATATAATCGGGAAATCACCGAATGCAAGGATGATTTTAAATCCTGCTTTTAGATATTCAAGCAGTTTTTTGTTTGAAGATCTAATGGTCGCCCCAAGATTTTCCTTTGTTTCTGAATGGTTAAGCACAACCATGAAATCTTCAGGTTTAATGCCATTTTTTTCTGCGATCCTCATAAGTTCTTCAACCGTTGTTTCCGGCGTTGTCTGGAGCGCAATCTCGACTTTTGAAGAATCAAAAACACCTTTATTGGTTCCGTTTTTAAGCGCCTCTATGTTCGGCAGGAGATCAGTTCCAAAAAATTCAATTGGAATTCCGGTCTGCTCAGTAATTGCCTGAGGTTTCGCACCTTGTGATAATAAATCTCGTGCAGTCTGAAATTTTTTCACTAATGAAGGACCTATGCAGACATTGTTAGCTAATAAAGGAAGTTCAGTAACCCTGGTCCCGTTTAATCTGATATCGCCAGCTGAATCAAAAACAATCAGCCCGTCAAAAAGTTTTCTCAGATCATCAGCAAACTCTTTTTTCTTCGGTCCATACTCGTGATCCGGCGCTTGATTAACATTTTCAAGGATATTTACCTGACCGTCTTGGATGTCTTCTCGCGTAATAGTTAATCCTTTTTTGCGGTCAATGCTCTTATGATGAAATACAGATTTACCCGACGGTAGTCTTTTCCCAAGATATTCTGCGACATCTTCCATTAAAACAATTGAATCTTCTCTATCAATAGCACCGCATACAATCGGTGTTGCTCCTTTTTCAAGTAACAACGCGAGCAAAGAAACAGCTTCATCTAATTGTTTAACATTAATGCTTACCTGTGCAGTATCAAATATGGTTCTTTGTCTTTGTCTTCGTGCACGCGTGGCTTCTAATCCACGTGCTGCGCGGGATTTTTTTTGGCCTCGAGCAGATGGAAGATTTTCTTTTTTATTTCTAGTACGTTTTCGTACGAACATATTTCTGCTCGTTCTTTCAACATCTGTATCAACAATTATGAGAACTTTTTTACCCTTTAAATCACGATCTGGTAAATTTTCAAGATTGGGTATGCCATTAAGAGCCTTGAAATTATCATTATTCAATATTACAGCAGAAGCAGCTGTTTCAGCGGGTCCTTTAATGGGGGAAGTAGGAATAGCATGATCGGAAGATCCGATCTTCCCAGATCCCATGCCAGTACCAATTGAAGCACCGCCCTGGGGGCCAGCAACAGCTGCTGCTTGATCTGGAGTGACAGCAACACTAACATCATCAACATTTGTTGCTCTCTTAAAATCAAGCGTATCGATCGATGACGCCGGGGTGAGAATTTATACTGAAAATGAATAACCGGGAAAACTTGAAAACAAAAGTGATTAACTCAACATGACCGCATAGATCTTTTTAAAAAACATTGATAATCTCCTTTTTGAAGTTTTAATAGATATAAAAATTAAATTTGAAATCTTTATCATTATAACTTTTATTCGAAATTCAAACACCAGAACTTCGAATAAAAGCCTTCTTTATTATAGCAAGTGCATGTAAAATTTATGTAAAATATTTGTAAAATATTTGTAAAATCTTAATTTTCTGCTGGAGCAGCGGGGATAAATTTGGAGAGCTCTTTAATGTAGGTGCTGCCGATATATTTCACCTGGCCCGCGCCGGGAGCATACCAGGCATATTCATCAGTTATCTCTTCGCCGCGTTTTTGATGGAAATGAATTTTTATGCAGGTGAATCTTCCTGCGGGCACTTCGATCTCTTCTTCGCCGATAATCCTGCCGTCAAGAATAATATCCTTATTAACAAACGCAATCTTTAATCTGCCTTCCCAATGGAAGGTGTGGTCTTTTTCAAGGTTAAAAGGGAAAAGCGGCAGGGCAGGTTCATGGACCGCTGATACTTCGGGGGTGAATGATTTTTTTACGCCGGTTTTTTTTACATTTATGCTTTCCTCGGTTATTTCAAGAAAAGAGCGCATCTGACCTCGTGTATCCTTTTGGGTTAATATATGATAGATTTTTCCTTTATACTCTTCCGGTTCTTCCACTATTACCTTCATCATAAAAGATTCTTTGTTGTCTTTGGTATAGGTGTGATATTCCCAGGTTGTCCCGATGGTAAGGGGGAAATAACGCATTGAGTCAGGTACTAGTTCATCACTCAGGCAGAAACTTGAAGAGATCAATAAATAACCGGCAAGTGCAGTCTTTATAAAATCTTTCATAATTGCTATAGTATAAAAGAAAAAGAGCAGTTACAAGTTCAAAATAACAAGTTTTTTAAGTTATGAGTTATAAGTCAAAGGAACAAGGCAGAAGGGCAAAAGGCAATGCTTATAAAAAGAATATAAATTATTTTGGTTTATTATTGATAATGATATTTCTTTTGGGGGCGGGCATGCAAAAATACGGGCATCTTCAATATCAACAGATTGATAAAAAAAAGCTTATTGTTGTAGGCGAATATGATGACGGAAGAAAAAAATATCTTGCCAAAGAAGCATCTGTTGCATTTAAAATAATGCGGAAAGAAGCTCAAAAGGATGATGTTCATTTGGTTATTATTTCAGGGTTCAGGACGAAAAAATATCAAAAATGGCTCTTTGGCCGGGCAGTAAAAAAATACGGTTCACAACAGGAAGCTGCCAAACATGTAGCACCGCCCGGGAACAGCGAACATCATACTGGTTCGGCCGTTGATATAGGGGATGAGCAGTATCCCAAGACGGATTTACAGATTAGTTTTGAGACAACGCCTGCTTTTATATGGATGCAGCAGCATGCAGAAGAGTATGGGTTTATTTTATCATTCCCGAAAGATAATCCTGCTGGTGTAAGCTATGAACCCTGGCACTGGCGTTATATGAAAAAGGATTAAGCCTCCGAAAAAAAATCCTTGAAATTTATTTTTACAAAAATTTTACAAAAATTTTACAGAAACTTTACATTGATATAGTATAATAAAGAAGGCTTTTATTCGAAGTTTTGGTGTTTGAATTTCGAATAAAAGTTATTGAATAAATAATCATAAATTATAAATAAATGCAATGTTAGAATAATCAAAATTTATTTGGAGGTTCTATGAGGCAGAAGAAATATTTTATTGGATTGCAGAGTTTTAAAAAAATCGTTTCATTTGCTGTATCAATCAGTCTTTCATTTTCTGCCGTGCCTTCCGCTGCAGTTGCTCGTATGTTTCTTGCTCCTCCAGGAGCACAGAATATAGGCGGGCTTTTAACCGGCTCAGAAACTTCTTCAACAGAAGAAACCGTGGTATTCAGCAAAATAGCTCAGTTAACTGGAAAAGATATTGCTCAAGTAATATATGAAGTTAATATATTATCAGGTGCAAAAAAAATTCCTGATGCATTACTTGAGATTCTTACTTTTATTACACAGCAAGTTGAGATGGAGGATAAAGGAAAAATATTAGCAGATTTAGGCCTGGATAATGCGATTAAACTCCTCATTGCTATATCAATAAATGCATATCAGGCACGTGCAACAAAAGTATCTTTTTCACCAACCGCAAATATCCGAAAAATAACTGACTCCTTAAGGTATATTACAGAAGAAACAGGTATTGATTTTGCCAAACTTAGCCGGAATGAATCAATCCCAGACTCTGTGGCAGGTATTTTAGCAAAAGATCGTTTTGTTAGATATGAAACTGAATCTCTTGCTGGTTTACGCACTGATATATCCAAAGCATTGGCTGCACAGGTCGGAGATATGAATGGGGTAACGCCGCATCAATTGAATAAGATAACTGAAAGGCTTACAGAAATACAAACAGAGATCGAATCCCCGGAGAATAAGAAAGAATTAGCATTTTTAAACTTACCTGAAGGAAATGATCTTACTGAAGAAATTGGAGTTATCATGAATGAAGCTTATAAATTTAAGGACTGTGAAGATGTTATCATTATTAATGGTGAATCTGTAGGTGCAACCGCAGCTATTCAAGCATTAACCGATCCAATGCGCAATCAGTTGTCACGTGAACAAAGAGGGGGGCCGCGTATTCATTCCCTCGACACTGCTGATGAGGATGGTATTCAGGAGCTTCTTGCGGCTATAAAAAAACTTAATCCTTCTTATAAAGGGGATAAAACAGGGATTATTGTTATAAGTCCTAACTATGAAGATGATTCTATTACGCGTGCTGTTTATGAAAGAGTGCAGGAAGAGATACAATCTTCAAAAAAGTTTATTATAACTGATAAAGAATCTGAACCAGTGAAAGCTTTTGAGCATTATGCTCAGTTAGATACACAAGGATTATCGGGGTTTTTTACATATGCCGGTCTGCTTCCTTTAGCCATTGCAGGTGTTGATATTCGAGAACTAATTGATGGAGCAAAAACTGTTGACTCCAAAAAATCAGATACGCCCGACCCCTTAAGTACGCGTGATCCTTTAAGTAATTTTGCCTATATATCCCCGGCAGTTTATTATTTACTTTCACAGCCGCGGCAAAAAGGAGCGGAGGGAGATGTCCATGTCAAAAATCTGGTGGAACTTCTTATGTATTCTGAGATGGGTAAAGGATTAGGGCAGGTATTTGCTGATGCATTGAATGCATCTCTGATTGGCAATGAACTTATGGTTGATTCTGCTAATGGAACTAAATTCCAGCATTTTACTCTTCAGGCTTTACAAAAAGCGCATAGTGTTTTTTTAACCCATACGTTTGGATTCCGCGGAGCTGACCATAATATGACAATCGGCAGAACAGCTGATCCGTCTTATGCAGGCCTTCCTATGACCGAAGTATATAATGCCTGCCGCCAGGGAGTACGGGAAGCAATGCAGGCGGGAAACCGGCCGAATCTGGATACATCTCTTGAAAAACTTGATCCGCGTAATCTGGGAATGCTGATCAGGCTGGTTCAGATTGAATCTGTTGTCCTAGCAAGACTTTTTGAGTCTCCATTAAATCAAAAGAACAAAGAAACTGCAATATTAAATGAACAGGCAAAAGCTTTAAAAACAGCGGATTTACCGGAAGAACAGGATAAAGCCTATGAAGCGCACACACCAGGCGGCATAAAACTTACCTGGGATAAAGTGTTGCAGGGAAAGGGAAGCGGTAAGGGACGTTTAAGTAACGAGGATGGGGTAACAGAGGAGGAGTTTGATAATCTTTTATTAGATTTATTGCGTATACAGGGAGAGCTTCAGAAAGAATCTAATACAGAGCATTCCTGGATGGGTGTTCCTGAAGTTATGAAAGACAGGGTTTCTGAACTAAAGACTCAGGCAGGCGAATTTACAGAGTCTGTGGATGATATTGTGGTGGTTGGTGTCGGCGGTTCATCTGCAGGCGGTATTGCCGGCATGGATGTATTTTTGGATAGATATTTTAATTTACTTTCAAATACTGACCGCAACAACTGTCCCCGCGTTACTTTTCTGGGTGATAATATTGATCCTGATCAGGCGCATCATGTGTTAAATCACTTAAATCCAGAGAAAACCGGAATAATTGTTGTTTCAAAAAGCGGCGTTACCGCTGAATCAAATATTATGTTTGCCACCATCAGGGAGAATTTTGAAGATCAGGGAATGGAAAATTTTGCTGATCATGTATGTGTGGTTACTGATTTGGTTGACGGCATACTCATAAAGGAAGCAAGATCTGAAGGATATCAGGTCGTTGCGCATCCGGAAAAAGTCGGCGGCAGATGGACGCTGTTGACCGAAGTGGCGGCGTTTTTATTCGCGACGCAGGATATTGATTTAGACCTATTTTACCAGGCGGGAAAAAGATTTATTGACACCTGTTATGGGATTGACAAAAAAAAGATTGAAAAACTTTCTGAAAGCCTTAAGACAGCTTTGAATGACCGTGATATCAGTGCACTTAAAAAAGCAAGAGCTGAAGCTCTTGAGATAGTCAAACAAAATCCTT
>JBDRMW010000193.1:0-15684 GCA_043811735.1 bacterium | reverse complement strand
GATGCGATAAAACTAAACAGAGCGCACACAGCCCCGCCACACATTCGGCGCGAAGCGCCGAGTAACTTCAGCATCCTCACGAAAAACCCCACCCTTTTTTGCATAATCTATAACCAACGTGGGACGCGTCACTGTTTCGGTCTTATCATAAACCATCAAATTATGTGCATTTTTCATAAATTAATCTAAATTCTTTTTATCATTTAAAGTATTCTTTTCATTTGTAATTTCACATTTTCATTTTCAATATTTATCAAATTCATTATTGTAATTCTTATAGTTCTTTAGTAGAATACATTCTTAGAAATGCAAAAGAGAACCACCAAAATCGCGTATAAAGTGGGTGTCTGCGGGCTCAATCATTATTTTTTATTAAGTCTGTAATATGCCCAATAATCATGAGCTATATTCGGGAAACTTAAGGGTACAGTTAGTAGGTGTTTCTTTTTGTCAAAAACGACAATTTATAATTAAGAATTAATAATTGCCTTTTTGCGAGGGTGGCGGAATTGGCAGACGCGTACGGCTTAGGACCGTATGCCGCAAGGCATAAGGGTTCGACTCCCTTCCCTCGCAGATACTAGGCAGGGAGTTGAAGCCGGCCCGAAGCGCACCGAAGAGTTAAAAAGCAGACGAAGTCTGCGGCAGCAAGGGCGGCAGGTTTCGGCGGAGGCGCGGAAGCGCCGGGGGAGAAAGACTCCCTTCCCTCGCAAAAGTAATAAGAGTTTAATAAAAAAAATATGGAGAATACAACATGGAGCGTGCGGTAATGGAAAATGTTAAAGTTAATATTACGGATAATAAGCCGTGTGAAGTACATCTTGATGTTGAAATTGATGCATCTGAAGTGCACAAAGAACGTGACATCGTATTTAATGAAATAGTTAAACAGGCAAAAATGCCCGGTTTTCGGCAGGGTAAGGCACCGATGGATATTATCAAAAAAACCTATCACGATCAGGCAAAAAAACAGGTCATAGATAATCTTATATCGCGGTTTATACCGGTAGTCCTGCAGGAAAACAATATTCAGCCGGCAGATTATCCGCAGATACAAAAATTTGATTTTGATTTTGAAAAGAATTTTACGATGCAGGTAAAAGTAGAAAAACAGCCGGATGTGAAGGTAAAAGAGTATAAGAAGATTAATATCAAGAAAAAACTCTACCCTGTTAACGATGAGCAGATCAACGAACAAATGAATGCGCTTTTGGATAAAAACGCTCGACTTGTTGCTCAAGCTGATGCAGCAGCTTCCCGACAAAATTTTGTGGTTGTTGATTATGCGGGCTCATTTGAAGGTAAACCGGTTCAAGGAACTGAGGCAAAAAATCAACTCTTAGATTTAAATTCTCCGCAGATGATCAAAGGATTTTCAGATGGTATCGTCGGCGCAAAGGCCGGGGAAGAGCGGAAGGTGGAAGTTGAGATGCCCGCTGAATACCCGCAGAAGGAACTTGCCGGAAAAAAGGTTTTGTTTACCATAAAAATAAATGAAATAAAGAAAAAAATACTGCCGAACTGTGATGATGAGTTTGCAAAGGATATTGGTTTTAAAACCCTTGATGAACTTAAACAACGGATTACATCTGAGCTTGAAGCGCAGTCCAGGCAGAAAACAGCAAAAGAAATAAAAAACCAGATTATTGAACATCTTCTTAAATACAATATCTTTCCGGTTCCGCAGTCGATGGTCACCGAACATGAAAAAACATTGCTTGAACAATCACACAAACATTTCTTATCATATGGGTATTCTGAAACTGAATGGGAAAAGCAAAAAGATGCAATGATGGAAAAACTGCGGTCTGAAGCAGAGAGACAGGTTAGGCTGTCGTACATTCTATCCGCGGTCTCTGCGGTTGAAAAGCTGGAAGTAACCGAACAGGATTTGAACGCCGAGTTTGAAAAATTAAAACAGAGGTATCCGGATAAGGAAAAAGAAACAAAAATGTATTTTGATAAACATAAAGAGTCAATCTCTTCAAATAAAAAAGAAGAAAAAATATTTACATTTTTAACTGACCATGCAAAAATTAAAATCGAAAAATAAATCTTAAAGGGGGCATATGTTATGAGTGGTGTCATTCCAACAATTATTGAACGGTGGAATCAGGGCGGCGCGGTAGGGTATGATATTTTTTCACGGCTGCTAAAAGACAGAATCATCTTTGTAGGCGGATACGGCGGTGCCGTGACAACTGATTCAGCGAATCTTATTATTGCACAGCTTCTATATTTAGAAGCGGAAGATCCTGAAAAAGATATCAATTTATATGTAAACTCACCCGGCGGGATGGTAACCGCAGGGCTTGCGGTATATGATACCATGCAGTATATTAAACCTCCTATTACGACGATTTGTATGGGAATGGCAATGAGTTTTGGCGCACTGCTCTTGGCCGCCGGTACCAAAGGAAAACGGTATGCACTGCCGCATTCGCGTGTTATGATTCATCAGCCGCTGATTTACGGTGAAGGTATTTCGGGGCCGGTAAGTGATATTGATATTGAAACCAAAGAACTGGTTAATACAAAAGAGCGCTTAAATGAGATTTTAGCGCGCCATACGGGCCAGACTGTTGAGAAAATTGCGCAGGATACCGAGAGAAATTATTACATGTCTTCACACGAAGCAAAAAAATACGGGATTATTGATGAAGTGATAAATCCTGACAAAAGAAAGTAGTTTAGGGTTTGTAAGTCAGGCTTAAAGGATATTTAAGGAGTCAATATGAAAAGCGATTATAATGTGCTGCAGTGTGTGTTTTGTGCAAAAGGAAAAAAAGAGGGTGTACGGTTAATCGGCGGGCAGGGGGTATATGTCTGTGAAGAATGTGTTGACAATTCTGCCATGCTTTTGCAGAAACTTAAAAACGATGAAGAACGAAGATTGCGGCCGGGACTGATTAAACCTGCAGCGATAAAAAAGTTTTTGGATGAATTTGTTATCGGCCAGGAAAAAGCCAAGCGCATACTTTCGGTTGCCGTATATAATCATTATAAACGAATTGATTCGTTAAGTAATCCTAAAAAAGATGATATCGAACTCCAAAAGTCTAATATTCTTATTCTCGGCCCTACCGGCACCGGTAAAACATTGCTTGCGCAGACATTAGCACGTCTTCTCCACGTGCCTTTTGCACTGGCTGACTGCACGACTCTTACTGAAGCTGGATATGTCGGCGAAGATGTTGAAAATATTCTGCTGCGCCTTTTACAAAATGCTGATTTTGATGTTAAAAAAGCTGAGCGGGGTATTATTTACATCGATGAAATTGATAAAATATCCAGGAAAAGCGACAGCCCTTCAATCACCCGTGATGTATCCGGAGAAGGCGTTCAGCAGGCATTGTTGAAAATTCTGGAAGGATCTATTGCCTCAGTTCCTCCGCAAGGGGGGCGCAAACATCCCCAGCAGGAATATATTAAAATTGATACAACCAATATTTTATTTATATGCGGCGGTGCATTTGAAGGATTAGACCAAATTATTGAAAAAAGAATCGGTAAACGGGGCCTTGGATTCTGGGCTGACGTAAAAGTCATGCGCCGAAAATCAAAAAATCAACATCTTAAACGTTCAGAGCCGGAGGATTTGCTCTCTTATGGATTGATCCCCGAGTTAGTCGGCAGGCTGCCGGTTATTGCTAAATTAGATGATTTGACCCATGAAGAATTAATTTCGGTGCTTATTGAACCAAAAAATGCTTTGATTAAGCAGTATAAAAAAATGTTTGCTATGGAAGGTGTTGAACTTGAATTTACCAGTGAGATGCTCAATACTGTTGCTCAGATGGCATTAGCCCGGGGAAGCGGAGCGCGGGGATTGCGCGCAATTATTGAGGAAGTGATACTTGATATTATGTATGATTTGCCCGATAAGAAATATCTTAAAACCTGTATTATTGATGAGGGTGTAGTGTTGAAAACCGGTGAGCCGCAGTATATCTACGATGAAAGGATGAGCAAGTCTGCATGATAATTTCTGATAATGTTGGTCTGCGTGATATTAAAATACCTGATCGTCTGCCGTTTCTTCCCGTTCGGGATATTGTAATTTTTCCGCACATGGTTCTTCCCCTGGTTGTGGGCAGAGAAAAATCAATCAATGCGCTTGAAACCGCGATGACCAATAAACGGTTGATATTTATTTCTGCGCAAAAAAAGCTGCAGATCGACGACCCTAAATTAGGGGATATTTATCAAGTGGGGATCGTGGCGGAAGTTCTGCAGTTGCTCAAGATGCAGGACCGAACATTAAAAATACTCGTAGAAGGTCTATCACGGGGAAAAATCACTGAGTTTAATTATATTGCACCAAAAAAATATAATGAAGTTATGATTGATGTGTTAATTGAGAATACAAACGTATCGCCTCATATTAAAGCATTAATGCGCCAGGTGGTCTCCACCTTTGAGATCTACTCCCGGCTTAACCGGCGTGTGCCTTCCGAAGTTTACAGCAGTATTAGTTCAATCGAAACTCCCGCACGGCTTGCTGATGTTATTGCATCCCATATTCTCATAAGACTGCCTGAAAAACAAGAAATTTTAGAAATTATAGATCCCCAGGAACGGCTCGATAGGATTCTGTCTGTTTTGCACAGTGAAATGGAAGTCTTAAATATTGAACGCAAAATTCAAAGCAGAGTGCGCGGGCAGATAGAGAAAACACAGAAAGAATATTATTTAAATGAGCAGATGAAGGCGATTCAGAAGGAATTAAAACAAAAAGATGAAAATGCAAAGGAAATTGATGACTTACGAAAACGAGTCCGTGAAGCCGGCATGAGCCAAGAAGCCGTGGAAGTTGCCGAAAAAGAGTTAAGCAGGCTTGATAAAATGATGCCGTATTCACCGGAAGCAGCCGTCATTCGAAGTTATATCGATTGGTTACTGGCATTGCCGTGGGCGGTTAAAACAGAAGATCATCTGGATGTTAAACAGGCTGAAAAAATATTAAATGAAGATCATTACGGGCTGGAAAAAGCCAAAGAGCGCGTGTTGGAATATTTAGCGGTTTTAAAATTGGTAAAAAAGATTAAAGGGCCCATTTTATGTTTTGTCGGCCCGCCGGGAGTGGGAAAAACAAGTCTGGGCAGATCAATCGCGCGGGCATTGGGAAGACATTTTGTCCGGATGTCATTAGGCGGCGTGCGGGATGAAGCTGAAATACGCGGTCACCGGCGCACCTATATAGGGTCATTACCCGGGCGTATTATACAATCTATGCGCAAAGCAAAAACGAAAAATCCCGTGTTTCTTATGGATGAGATTGATAAAATGGGTTCTGATTGGCGCGGGGATCCAACCTCGGCGTTATTGGAAGTCTTAGATCCTGAACAGAATAATTTGTTTATGGATCATTATCTTGATGTTGAATTTGATCTTTCCGAGGTTATGTTTATTACGACGGCCAATACCTTGTATTCCATCCCGCCGGCATTGCAGGACCGCTTAGAGATTATTCGATTCCCGGGATATACGATTGAAGAAAAAAGAGAAATCGCACGTCTATTTTTAGTTCCTAAACAATCGTCTGATCATGGCATATCAACAGACGAATTAATGCTTGATAAAGACGGGCTTGATAAGATTATTATGGAATATACTAAAGAAGCAGGGGTCAGGAACCTGGAACGAGAAATTGCCAATCTTTGCAGAAAAATTGCCAAAGTAAAAGCCATAAAAGATGAGAAATTTAAAGAAAAACTCACCCTCAAAAAAATTGAAGAGCTCCTTGGTATCCCCAAATTTATCCGTAATGGGAAAACAAGCAATGAAGTCGGTGTGGTAACCGGCATGGCCTGGACTGAGGTAGGCGGTGAACTGCTCACTATTGAGACGAATCTTTGTAAAGGAAAAGGTAAATTAACCTTAACGGGTAAGCTGGGGACGGTTATGCAGGAATCTGCTCAGGCAGCGCTCACTTATGTACGCTCTCAAGCTAAAACGCTTCATCTAAAAGAGCGTAAATTTTCTGAAACTGATTTTCATATACATGTTCCTGAAGGAGCAATTCCAAAAGATGGGCCTTCCGCCGGTATCGCGATGGCGACCGCCCTTGCTTCTGCTGTTACAGGAAAACAAGTAAAGAAAGATCTTGCCATGACCGGAGAAATCACCCTGCGGGGGAGAATATTGCCTATCGGGGGTTTCAAAGAAAAAGTTCTTGCCGCATATCGTGAGGATATGAAAACGATTATTTTTCCTGAAGGTAATAAGAAAGACCTGGCAGATATCCCGGATTATGTAAGAAAGAAAATAAAATTCATTCCGCTTAAAAATATGGATGAAGTTCTTAAAATATCTTTGATGAGATAATGCGGTAAGTTTAAATATAAATTTCTTTAAAATGCATGGCGAGGAGGACCTATGGCGGTGATCGAGATTGATCATTTAACTAAAATCTACAAAAAATCCCATCTTGGCAAAACAACCTCTACCGTTGGTGTTGAAGATTTAACACTTCATATTGAAAAAGGTGAAATATTCGGATTGCTGGGTTTAAATGGTTCCGGTAAAACAACGACCATTAAATTATTACTCGGTCTGTTATTCCCCACTGCAGGTACCATTAGTATAGGCGGTATACGCATACCGCATATTAATGCCCGTAAAATGATCGGCTATCTTCCTGAAGTGGCTTTTTTGTATAAATTTCTTAACGCTAATGAAATTTTACGGTATTATGCGGTGCTTTCCGGAATCCCCAAAGATACCATTCAAGAAAATATAACCCGTGTGTTAGAAAAAGTACATATGACCCTGCATGCATCACGGCGTTTGTCGGAATATTCAAAAGGCATGCAGCAGCGGATCGCACTGGCCCAGTCAATTATTCATGATCCGTCGGTTCTTTTATTTGATGAACCG
Organism: bacterium; assembly: GCA_043811735.1. Taxonomy (GTDB): domain Bacteria; phylum Elusimicrobiota; class JBDRMW01; order JBDRMW01; family JBDRMW01; genus JBDRMW01. Next base: position 8,805 of record JBDRMW010000193.1, on the reverse strand, counting down.
GTTACGGGCATTGATCCTATTGGTTTAAAAGACATGCGTCAGCTTATCCTTGATTTGAACCAAGCAGGCAAGACTATTCTTTTTTCGTCGCACAGCATTTCTGAAGTAGAAAAAATATCACACCGGGTAGGTGTTTTAGTTAAAGGAAAATTGGCTCGTATCATTGCGCATGAAGAATGGGCAGGAAAAGAAGGGTATTTAGAAAAGATATTTATTGATACGGTCAAACCATCCCTTGCTGAGAGCGGAGGCATATCATGAAATTTAACTCGATTATTTCAATTATCCGCTATACCATACTGCAGAATTTCCGCAACAAGACATTGTATGTGTTAGTTCTATTTGTGTCTATTATGTTTGTTGCTTCCTTTTTGTTTTCAACACTTGGGGGAGAGCAGGAAAAGCGATTATTATTTGATTTAGGTATTGGCTGTATTGAAATCTTTGGATTGATTGTGGCTGTTTTTACTGCAGTTACCCTGCTTCTTGAAGAGCTTGAATCACGCACCATATACTTAGTTCTGTCTCGTCCCATTATGCGGTATCATTATATTATCGGGAGGTATGCAGGCCTGTTGTTATCGGTTGCTTTGAGTGTGATATTAATGGGGTGTATCCATTTTGCTCTCTTACTGTTTAAGGGATGGGAATTTGATATGCGGTATTTCCTGCTTATCTTATTGACCCTTGAAAAAATATCCGTTATTTCTTCCATTGCGTTGTTTTTTTCATTGTTTTCTACCTCGGCGGCATCCTCCATTGTATTTACATTGTTTTTCTGGGTGCTCGGTCATTTTGCGGTTGAATTAAGATTTCTCGGAAGCCGGCTGGATTCAATGTTTAAGTTCGCCATTAAAATTATGTATTATTTAGTTCCTAATTTGCAGTATTTTAATCTTCGCGATCAATGGGATTTATCAACATTTTCTTTCAAATTTATCGGTATTGCTTCAATATATGGGATAATATATATTATGGTTTGTTTAAGCTTCTGCACGGCATTATTTAATCGAAAAGAATTTTAAAGATATTTACTATGAAAAAACTGTTTTTACAAACCGGCGCAGGCATAATTTTGATCTTAAGTTTATTATGGGTTTCGGTTAGAATAAGTAAAATCTTTCCTTTTCCATTCCCTTCATTTACGGTATTTCCGCAGCATGAAGATTACCTGGTTGATTTAAGCGGTATTATGCTTGGTATGCGGCGTATTGCTGCAGATATAGCCTGGGTTCAATTAAGTCAATATTATGCCCGGCCTCAGGTAAGCAAAGAAGAAGCCCTCGAAGTCGAATATAAAAAATTTATTAATAAAGTTATACCGTACAAACATGATTTTAATGAACGTGTCGGCTATCCGGAAATATATGAACGAACCTTACGGATCATTAATCTCGATCCTTTTTTTAAATATGCGTATCTCTATTCAGCCGGTGCATTAGCCTGGAATTTAGACCGGTATGATGAAGCATATGATATTCTAAAGAGGGGTCTTGCCATGAATCCATTATATTGGAGATTTTCAATGTATGTTGGTGCGATATCATATAAAGAAAAAGGCCAGCATGATAAAATGGTCGGCTATTTGGAAGAAATAATTATCTATCCTGATTGTCCGAACCTAATCAGGTCTATTCTTGCCAATTATTATCGAAAAGAAGGGCAGTATTATAAGTCTTTAAAGGTCTGGATATATATCTTGGATACCGGTGATGAATCATATATGCGTCGTGCACGATCTCAAATTGAAGAAATACGCTCAATACTTAATCTTCAATAACTATTTACCTTCACATTACAAAAGTAAATTTGTATTGTATTTTAACGTAAAAATTGATATAATAACAAAATGTCTCAATGCCTGTTTTGCTCTATCATTGAGAAAAAAATCAAGGCTGAAATTATCTATGAAGATAACGACGTCCTTGTTTTTCGGGATATTAGTCCTCAGGCACCGCATCATGTGTTGATAATCCCAAAAAAGCATATAGCAAACCTTCTTAAACTTGAAGATACTGATGCGCAGCTGCTTGCTTCTATTGCGCATGCGATTAAAGAGGTTGCGAAAAGCTGCGGTGTTGAAACGGATGGATTTCGTATCGTTATAAATAATGGACCGAATGCAGGACAGGCTGTGGATCATCTTCATTTTCATTTGTTAGGCGGGAGAAAGTTGAATTGGCCGCCCGGCTGATAAAACTAAAACCTAGGAAAGGTGGTGGGTAGAACGTTATGGCAGTTATTAAAGTGCGTGAAAACGAATCTATAGAAGATGCGTTAAGGCGGTTTAAACGTATTTGTGAACGTGATGGTATTATGCAGGAAATCAAACGGCGCGAATATTATGAAAGTCCAAGTATTAAACGTAAACGGAAAATGGCTGAGTTGAAGCGTAAATTGCGGCGAAAAGGCGTTAAAAGAAGAGTATAATTATGTCATTTGATATACGTGAAAAGATTCAAAAGCAAATCCAAACTGCTTTAAAAGAACGTAATAACCAGCGCGTTTCGGTTTTGCGTTTGCTTTTGTCATCAATTAAAAATAAAGAAATACAATCTAAGAAAGCTCTAACAGATGATGAATTAATCAGTGTTGTTTCTTCGCAGATCAAGCAGCGCAAAGAATCAATCGAAGGTTATACCAAGGGCGGCAGAACAGATCTGGCAAACCAAGAAGAATCCGAGATTAACATTCTACAGGAGTTTTTACCTCCACAAATTGATGATGCTGAACTTATGGGGCTTATTGATTCAGCGATCAAAGAAACCAATGCAGAATCTCCGAAAGATATGGGTAAACTGATGGCCCGTCTTATGCCTGATGTAAAGGGGAGAGCTGACGGCAAACATGTAAATCAGCTGGTTAAACAACGATTATCTCAACAATAATTTAACAATCTTATTTTAAACTTTCCGCGCAATTTGCATTTATTTTATTTTTTTTAAGAAGGGATTATAGTTGATTTCACTGGAAACTATTGAGCAAGTTAGATTATCGGCTGATATAACTGACGTGATCAGAGAATATATTCCTGAGATTAAACGCGCGGGAAGAAATTTTAAAGCATGCTGTCCGTTTCATCAGGAAAAAACCCCTTCATTTATGGTAAGCCCTGAAAAAGGTATTTTTCACTGCTTTGGATGCGGGGCTGGCGGTGATGTGTTCAGATTCCTGATGAAAATAGAAAACATAAGTTTTGCTGATGCGATAAAAAAAATTGGGCATAAAGCAGGGATTACCGTTGAAGATGCCTGGGATGTGCAGACCAAACAATCTCAAAGCCAAAAACAGCAGATTTATGATTTACTGGATATGGCATCAACCTACTATCATCAATGCTTCTGCAAACTTGCTGAAGCATCCCCTGCAAGGTCGTATGTTGAAACGCGAAAAATAAATAAGGATAGTATCGTTAAGTTTAAAATAGGATTTGCACCCAGGTCGGGAATTGCACTGCGCGATGCAGCGCTTAAAAAAGGAATTGATCAAGATTTGCTGATTAAAGCCGGGCTTATTGCAAAGAATCTTACGCGCAATATGATGCATGACCAATTTTGGGGAAGGCTCATGTTTCCTATCTGCGATACGCATGGAAGAACGGTTGCATTCGGCGGAAGAGTGCTGGACAATGCACTGCCCAAATATATTAATTCTGCTGAGTCTCAAGTTTTTGTTAAGAGCAATGTGCTGTATGGTTTTTTTCAGGGAATGCGGGAATTAAGGCAATCAAAACGAGCGATTCTCCTTGAAGGATATACAGACGTAATCTGTGCGCATCAGTCTGGTTTTACTAATGCGGTTGCTCCTTTAGGGACTTCGTTAACCAGAAACCAGGCATTGGTTTTAAAACGCTATGTGGAAGAGGTTATTTTAGTTTTTGATCCTGATTCAGCCGGACAGTCTGCGGCGCTGCGTGCCGCAGATGTGCTTTATGATTCCGGGCTGTTTATTAAAGTTGTGGTATTGCCTGATAAACTTGATCCCGCAGATTTTCTTACTGTCCAGGGATCTAAGGAGTTTCAAAAATTATTAGATCAAGCTCAGGATTGGATTCAGTTTTGTATACAAAATGCCTGTATGCGTATCGGACATGCTTCATTAACTGCTCAAGATAAAGCGCACATCGCACATGAAATACTGCCGATTATTGCACGGATCGAAGATGCGGTGTATAAGCAGGAAATGCGGCGTTTGTTAGCGAAATCAATTGATGTGCCCGAGAATTCACTCATTGAAGAATGGGACAGACTGCAGAAAAAAACATATAGAAAACCTTCAAACGGAAATATTTCCGGTCCGGGAAGCAAAACAATTTCCCGTGACGTACGTATCCAGGGAGAGATTATTCGCCTTCTTATGACCGTTCCTTCATGCTGGGATATGCTAAAAATAAAAAGCACTGATTTTACTGATACCATGTATGCGGATATCTTCAAGGCACTAACAGATGATTTTAGCACTCATGGTTCAATTGATGTTTCCCGGGTCTCCGTGCAAATCGGTGAAACTCATGCGTTGCGCATGAGTGAATTATTGTTTGAAAAGTCAGAATTTGAGGATTCAGTCAACATATTTAAAGAATTACAGGGAGAGCTGAATAAAAATAGATTACATCATATGCGGTTACTGCTTGAAAATGATATTAAAGGAATGATGGATGGGATTGGGCATGTTGATAAAGTTAAAATTGAAGAATATAATCGTTTAACACGTTCTCTTAAGGGAGGAGAAAAGAATGGATAAGTCCAACCATATCACTGAGTATAAAGGCACGATAAAACAATTGATCGATAATGGCAAGGATGCGGGATTTGTAACATATGATGATATTAATAAACAATTACCCACCGGTGCGGTCTCATCAGGAGATCTCGATAATATATTCAACACACTCGATGATCTGGGTATTGATATTGTTGAGTCTCGTGAGAAATCAAATAAAGCGGTATCTTCGGCCATTCGCGGTGTAGAACTTGAACCGGGAATGGAATTGGATGCTGATACCAGTAATTCCATCAGAATGTATCTGTCTGAAATGGGAAAAGTTCCTCTTCTTTCGCGTGATGAGGAGGTTAATCTTGCGCGGAGCATTAAAGAGAATGAGAAAAAATTAAAATTATATGTGTTGGAATCTCCCGTAACATTGCGGGAAATCAGGAATTGGGAAGCATTGCTCGAGCAGCAGGAAATGACCCCAAAAGAGCTTATGCCGCGCGGTAGAAAATCTCATCAGGAATTGTCTCGCATGAGAAATAAAGTCAAACAGGCAGTTAGATTAATCAGCAGCGCAGAAAAGAAAATTAATCTTGCGTTAACCAGAATAAAGAACAAGAAACTGTCGAAAAAAATACGGGTAAAATGGGAGCAGATACTTGATGCAGAACGGAAAAAGATTATTAACAATATCGTTGGACTTAATCTTAATCATGAGAAAATAAAACGTCTTACTAACAAAATAAAAATAATTGCACAAAAAATCAAAGAGGCTGAAGATGAGATTAAACGGTATGAAAAACGGCTGCGCATGCCGTATGGTGAAATAAAAAAATTATTTCGGCAGGCAGAACGTAAAAAAATATCGCCTTCAGCATTTAAACGAATTACCGGATACACGGTCAGCGGGATTGAGTCGACGCTGTTTAATTTGGAAAACCTGATCCATCGTCTGCACCGCATGGATCAAAGTTTACCGATAAACCGCACTCAACTGCTTGAGCTCTACGATCAGATTACGCAGTTAGAAGAAGTCATTTTGGAAGATAAGCTAAAACTAATTAAGGCGAACTTGCGGCTGGTGGTTTCTATCGCCAAAAAGCATATCAATTCAAATTTACAGCTTTCAGACTTAATTCAAGAGGGAGGATTGGGGCTTATTAAGGCGGTAGAAAAATTTGAATATAAACGAGGTTTTAAATTTTCAACATATGCTACCTGGTGGGTCAGGCAGTCGATTAACCGGGCAATTGCTGATCAGGCGCGTACTATCCGTATTCCGGTCCACATGAAAGAAATTATTTCTAAGATTACGAAAATAGCCCGTAAATTCCGCCAGGAACACGGCCGTGAACCCGCGGTGGATGAGTATGCACGGTCACTCCGTATTTCACGCGATAAAGTTCGCGGAATTTTGAAAATTATGCAGGATCCAGTTTCTTTAACTACGCCGATCGGAGAGGGTGAAGATTCATATCTGGAAGATTTTATAGAAGATAAAACAGGGTCTTTGCCTACGCAGGGAGCATATGATTTCCTGCGAAGGCGGGAAGTTGAACGGGTGCTTGCAACGTTAAGTGACCGTGAAGCACAGATCGTTAAGCTTAGATTTGGCGTCGGGACCGGATACCCAAGGACATTAGAAGAAGTCGGCAAAATATTCAGTGTCACCAGGGAGCGGGTCAGGCAGATTGAGGCTAAAGCAATCAGAAAACTGCGCCATCCATCCCGGAGCAAGTTTTTAAAAGAGTATATGGATTAACAGCCGGGTTTCGTTATTCGTAATTCGCGGTTCGAAAAGCAAACAACAATTTATCTTTAATACGTTAACCGGCACCTATTAAAAAAAGATAGAGTAAAAATTAATTTTGTGATATAATAAAAAATTAAATGTTGTGCACTCAAAATGGAGCGGGTGCGACAGAGGGGCCCTGAGCTCAGCTGGTTAGAGCGTCCGACTCATAATCGGCAGGTCGAAGGTTCAAATCCTTCAGGGCCCACATCGTTATTCGTGATTCGTTGTTCGAGATTCGCGGGGCGGGTGTTCATTTGAGATTTGGAGTTTGTGATTTGAAATTCGCCTTAGGCGATGCGGGCAATTAGCTCAGCGGGAGAGCGCTCGCCTCACACGCGAGAAGTCAGAGGTTCGACCCCTCTATTGCCCACCATTCCTAATGTTTTGAACCCAAAAGTGGGAGTCTGCGGGCTCAATCGAAAATCTCGGTTGGGCTTTATTAATTCGTGCGAAAATTCGACGGCGGCGGGCGCGGCGGCGCCCGAATTCAAATCATTCCGTGCGAAATCGTCGTCGGAAGAACGGTTGTAAAACAATTCTACCGAAATCTTCTTTTTGGAATAAATAATCTTTTTAATGGAATGGGAAACGGCAAGGGATTGGTCAAAACCCTTTCGGCGCGCATAGAACCTATGTAAAACGAGGAGTTAGCGGGAGAGGAAGCATTACATCTTTGGAAACTTCCTTCCAATTAACACATCCATACTCACGTTAAACGCATCTGCTAATTTAATTGCTGATTGAATTGTGGGTTCTATCGAGAGATTTTGCTCTATTTTACAAACTATTGAATAACTCATTTTTGCTTCTTCAGCAAGTTTTTGCTGAGTCCATCTCTTTTTACTTCTTAATTTTTTAACATTATTACCAAACATTTATTTATTTTATCCTTTGACAATATGTCTAATATTAGATATCATATATTAGATTACTTTATTTTCTGTTAATAATATATTACTTTTATGGGGGATTTTATGCAAGATAAAATTGAAACAAAAAAAGATATAAACTGCGCTCTTTATACGAGAGTATCGACTGATGGCCAAGCTGATATTGAATTTAATTCATGTGAAGCACAAGAGCAAAAATTAAAATCCTTTATTGATAGCCAAGAAAATTTTCGATTATTCAAATCATATTCAGATCCTGGTTATTCAGGAGCTAATCTTGATCGGCCCGGGCTTTCACAATTACTTCATGATGTACAATCTGGAAATATTGATATTATTCTTACTTATAAGATTGATAGGCTAACTCGTTCCCCAAAAGATTTCTATCAACTTATTGAGATTTTTGAACATCATAATGCATCATATATATCAATAACTGAAAGATTTGATACTTCAACCCCTTCTGGCAGGCTTCTGCGTAATATTATGCTCACTTTCGCTCAATTTGAAAGGGAACTCACATCAGAACGTATTCGAGACAAAATTCATCAAAAAGCAATTAAAGGTCTTCCCAATGGAGGATGCACAACATTCGGGTATTATAGAAAAGATAAAAATCTTGTTATACATGAAGAAAACGCTAAAATCGTAAAAATGATATTTGATCTATATATATCAACGAATTCATCTCATAAAATCAGAGATATTCTCCGAGAAAAGAAAATATTTAATAAAAAGGGGAATCCATATACTAATTCTTTTGTTCAGGAGCTATTAAGAAATCCTGTCCTTACAGGGAAAATCCGTCATGCCGGTAAACTTTATCCTGCTCAATATCCTTCTATTATTTCTGAAGAATTATTCAATCATGTACAAACTCTGCATAAAAAAGGATATAAAAAATCACGTCTGCATAAGACTTTACCATATGTAGGGCTCATAAAATGTGATGAATGCGGTTCCTTTATGACACCATGCTTCACAAACAAATACAGTAAAAAGGGGCTTACAAAATATTATTATTATCGCTGTTCAAAACTTTCCCATTATCCAAAATCTATTTGTAGCACAAGACAAATAAGTGCTGATAGATTTCATAATATTATTTTCACAAATTTCAAAAGATTATCTATGGATAATGACTACCTTAAAAATTTCGTTTTCTCTTTAAAATTCCTTGATAAAGCACCCCATAATGGAGGTTTCGAACCTGATGAGACCTACAAGGATCTAACTGCTGAAAAACTTCAAAATAGCCTAAACCATTTCTTAAAGGAGTATGCGCGCCGAAAGGGTTTTGACCAATCCCTTGCCGTTTCCCATTCCATTAAAAAGATTATTTATTCCAAAAAGAAGATTTCGGTAGAATTGTTTTACAACCGTTCTTCCGACGACGATTTCGCACGG
>JBDRMW010000192.1:0-29904 GCA_043811735.1 bacterium | reverse complement strand
TGCAGGCACATCAGTATCCGGACCAATATGTCTTTGTAATTCCGTCATAAAACTCTGGCAGAATTTCATTACTTCGTTATCAGACTTACCTTTAGGATCAAAATCAGATCCGCCTTTTCCACCGCCCATTGCAAGTGTGGTAAGACTGTTTTTAAATACTTGCTCAAAAGCCAGAAATTTCAAAATACCCAAATAAACAGTAGGATGAAAACGAAGGCCTCCCTTATATGGGCCTATTGCACTGTTCATTTCAATGCGAAATCCGCGGTTTACCTGTATTTCACCTTTGTCATTCAGCCAGGGTACTCTAAACATTATTACTCTTTCAGGTTCTGTAATTCTTTCCAAAATTTTAGCATCAAGATATTTTTTATTTTTTTGTAAAAAAGGCATTATTGATTCAGCAACTTCCCGGACAGCTTGATGAAACTCATGTTCAGCAGGATTTTTTTTAATGATTCCTTCCATAAATTCTTCTACGCTTGCAGTTGACATGGTGTGGTTTTCCTTTTGGGCTAATTTAACATTTGGCATCTTTAATATCTCCTTTAGCAGAATTTTAGTCTTTTATAAGTGTCAAAAATAAATAAACACCTATCCACTTCATCGTTGGTTTATGAAAGACGCCAATGTCTTTTTAAGATAGTTATTTGTTATTTAAAAAAGTATGTTACTAATATTACGGCACAAAGTCAAGCGGATTTATTGAGAGAAAACAAGATATTTTTAGCTGTATATTTATTTTATCAGGCATGATATTATCTCGCCGACATACATGCGGTGATAATCTTTGTTTGGATAATTTTCCGCTGTTTTTGGGTCAAGAAAATTGGCCGGGGTGATATCCTGAAAATATATCTTTTTACATTCTATAACGAGGCGGGCTTCATCAAAATATATATTTTGGTGATCAGTTTCACGCGGAGTGATTCCAGCCTGCCCCATTTTATTGACATGTTTGCCTGAATGTGATCCGAAAAATTGGAGCAGATTTCTATGTTCTTCATGAAAAAAAGACAGCGTAAAATAATTTGATTTTTCCATTAATGTGTATGTGTGGCGTTGGGGACGTATTACACACCAGCATACATGTTTATGCCATAAAACACCAAATCCTCCCCAGCTGGCAGTCATCATATTGTATGATTTGATCTTCCCCGCGGTGATAAGCATCCAGTCAGAACCGATCAGCTTAAAGGTATTGTCAGTTATTTGTTCAGGTTCAATAGAATGAAATTTAAGTGCCATCCAGCCTTCCCCGATTACCCTATGCGGTGCTTCAACGTTGGCTATATTAAAAATGAAATAGTCCACCCATAATAATATTATAGTATTTTATATCTTTAAGATCTCCGAATCCTGCAGTGTATGAGATTTCCGCCCCAACAGAGATATTCTCTTGTATATAGTAATCAACGCCGAATCCTGCTTTTCCACATGAATCAGACAGATCTTCAGCAGGAATAGCTAAATCCCATCCGGTCAAAATATTACCGTCATACGTAAAATTTATTTCTTTATGCATTTTCATGTTGCCAAATCCAATAATAAAATAAGGTATTTTATTGCCAAATATATCAGCTGCTGCCCCAGAAAAAAAGTCAGAATCAGAATCAATTTTGAATGATAATTTCAATGCAGCCATATAGGTTGTTAAATCAATAGTTGATTTCAAAATATCTAAAGAATAAACAAAATCTGTCAAAGAATCATAATTAAATTCCAGTGCGATTCGATCATCTAATTTCAGGCCAAATTTACCATAGGCACCAAATGTGTTGTCATACTCTAAATAATCAGAATCAGTATTAAAACCTTCAATTGCATAGGTACCTCCACCGCCGACATATAGACCTGCAGCATTAAGCTGATAAGAAAATATAATTACAAGGATACAAACAAGCATGACAATTCTTTTTTGTTTAAGGTTCGCATCAGGCATCATTAAATATCCTCCCGGCATATATTTGTTTTGCCAGAGTTTTTTAATATTCTCGATTTTTGAAGTTCTTTAATTTAGGATGCTTCTTTTTCATTTTTAAATCATTTACTTTTTCTTTTTTCACTGCCTTATTTTTTTGCTGTTTTGACATATGGTTTTTAATAGCATTCTTTTTTTGTTCTTGAGTAAGTTTAGGGTCATTTGATATTTTTTCAAAAAGCGTAAGATTTTTTTCATCGTGCGCATCATCCAATGAAGGGTTAACCGCATGTTGTTCTTGGAAATACTCTATCAGATCTTTCTTTTCGGCATCGCTCATGTTTTTATTGCCAGCGAGGCGTTTTTGAAGAAATTCAGTATTTTCTTTGCGTTCCCGGGCCTTAAATTCTTTGTTTTTTTGATGCTGAATTTGTTGCTGTTCTTTTTTAATTTTTTGTTTTTCCTCTTTTGAGGCATCTTGTATGCTTTCGCGGATTTCAATTTTTTTCTTCTTTTGCTCAATTTGGTGAAGTTTTCGTTCAGTTATTTGCTTCTGTCTGAATTTTTTTGTGGCAGCTCCTTTTCCGCCTTTTTCAGCCATGGCATATACACCAATAGCCAGGATTGCACCGCTTAATAATACTGCTCTTAATTTCATACATTATCCCCCTTTTTTAATTTTTAAAGTTAATTATCAACTATTTAACAATAGAATCTATTATCTGGATATTTTAAGTATTTTATATTTTAAGATTCCAGCTGGAATCTTAATCTCAACCTTTTGTTTTTCTTTAGCACCGGATAATCCCTGGCCTACGGGCGAATTTAATGATATTTTTCCTTGAGAAAAATCAGCTTCCAGCTCAGAAACCAGCGTGTAGGTGATTTCTTCATTAGAATCAAGATCTTTAAGCTTAACCGTTGCCCCTATACGAACTTCATCACTGGGAATATTTTCATACTCAATAATACGGGCATTTCCTAGTTTTTCTTGTAATTCAGCAATTTTTCTTTCATTTTTTGCCTGTGCTTCTTTAGCGGCATCATACTCAGCATTTTCCTTTAAATCTCCCAATGACCGGGCATGTTCAAGCGTTCGGGCAATTTCCTTTCGCTTTACAACTTTGCAATGCTCCATTTCTTCCCGTAATTTCTCAAATCCATCTTTAGTTAAGTATATGCCGTCTCCTACCATGTACCTCTCCTTTAGTGAGTATAATACAATATATAGTAATCAAATAAAATAGTATTTTTAAGTTATTCTTGCTCAATCGGTAATATTCATTTTCCTGAAGGATCAATTGGTGTAATGGTGACTACCCTTCCTTTAGTGAATTTCTGATTTAGTATATGCTTTATTCGATTTTTAAATATATTCCGGGTAAAAGGAATAAGGCCTAAAAATCCAAAAATATCAGTCAAAAAACCAGGTGTTAATAACATTAAGCCGCAGCATAAAATAATAAATCCGTCTACCAGCCGGTCAGCAGGCATAATCCCGCTCTGGATGTCGTTCTGTATACGGTATAATGTAAGTAATCCTTGAATTTTAGCAAGATATGCCCCGGTTATGCCGGTTAAGATAATAACAGCTAATGTTGAAAAGACCCCTATTTTCTGGCCGATTATTATAATGAGAGTAAGTTCAAGAGCTGGTATGACCGTAAATAATATTATGAGATATTTTAACATATGCGAGGTTATTGTTGAGTATATGCACGTATAAGCTGCTTAATAGAATCTTCAATAGATGCAAATTGGCCCTGTAATATCTTTTCCTTATTAAAGATACTTGCGCCAAAAGCAACTGCTGATGCACCTTTTAAAAAATATTTTTTTATGGTTTGAACCGTTACCCCGCCGCAGGCAAGCAGTTCAATATTCTGCAGCGGTGCTTTAATCACGTTAATATAATCTGGACCGAATACATGTGCGGGAAATAGTTTTACCATTGAAGCACCGGATTCCCATGCGGTGTATATCTCATTTGGCGTAAAAGCTCCGGGGAATACGGGTATCGATTTTGTAACGCAGGTTTGTATGATATCCTTTCGGCATACGGGGCTCACAATGAATGTGGCGCCTGCATCCAACGCTAAGTTAAGGTCGTCAAGTGTAAGGACAGTTCCAGCGCCTATCATCAATCTATTTTTTGTAGCCTGAACCATTTGTGTTATAAGAGCAGGTGCGCCGTCGGTATTCATGGTGATTTCTATTGTTTTAAGGCCGGAAGAAACAATAGCCTCAACCAGCGGCGTGATTGATTCGGATTTTATGCCGCGGAGTATCCCCATGATGGGGAGTTTTTTAAATACGTTTAAATCCATTTATTCCTCGTATCCGGTATTAGTAAGGCTCTCGTAAAACTCCCGGTAATTTTCTTTCTTATCTGATTTGCGCAATGCCATGGCTGCACGGGGATGCTCATTCATTAAACCTGATATCGCATATGGTATGATATATCCCCATTCAATTTTATCGCGCAAAGCGATAAAATCAGTTGATATAAGATCTAAGATAGGTCGAATATCGTATTTGGGATTTTTTAAGAACCCAATCAAAAGCTCCAGCGGGCAGTTGCCGGCAGCTCGTCCGATCCCGTATATAGTTGCATCCAGATAATTGGCATTGTGAATAATGGCCTCAATCGTATTGCTGAAAGCCAGCTGCTGGTTATTATGACCGTGGAAGCCGATTTCCTTGGTTTTAAGGAATTTTTTTGCACGTTTAACTAAATGCTCTATTTGTTCTTGATACAAAGAGCCAAAACTATCAACTATATATATAACATTTGCGGTGCATTCTTTTTCAAGCTGGTGCAGAGCTTCATCTAATTCTTCCCCCTTATCTTTTGATATGGCCATTAAATTTATGGTTGTTTCATAGCCTTTCTCAGCAATGTGATTAACCATAAACATTGATTTATCAATATCTTTAACATATGAAGCAACCCGTATCATGCTTACCGGGCTTTCAGATGCAGGCTTAATATCATCTAAATTTACTCTCCCTACATCGACCATCACCGATATTTTGGTATTCGATTTAATTCCTTCGGTTACTTTCCGTATGTCATCATCATCGCAGAATTTCCAGGAACCGTATTCTTTTGATGAAAAAAGTTCTTTGGAGTTTTTGTATCCCAGTTCAACATAATCAACTCCTGCATCTGAGATTGCTTTATAAACTGCGCGCACGAATTTCAAATCAAAATCATGATTATTAATAAGTCCGCCATCCCGGATGGTACAATCAAGCACTTTAATTTTTTCTCTAAACATGCATCCTCCTTGATTTTTGTTTTGAAGTTAATCATTATACTAAAAAAACAGTTTTACTGCCACAAACTTTATCCGGTTTCTTTGTTGTAAGTCCGATGCAGCTTCTTAAATGCATAATAGATTAGGTTCGTAAATTTAAACTTCGGGTAATATTTTGATGTTTTCGCAGTTTTTTTGAATCATTTGGCGGTCATCCGGAGAGATGGATTTAATACATAACGTCAATACATACAAATCATCGATATATCCACGATCAGGCTCAATATCGGAGAAAATATCAAATGGATTAATAAAATAAAACAATGCAGCGCAGATTGCATTATAGGATTCTGAAGATAAGATAAATACTTTTTTTGTATGTTTTTCAAGAACTTCGTAAAATATTCTATAAAACGAAGTTAACTCGGTTATCCAGGGTAAATTTATAGTTTCAATGATTACTAGTTTTTTAAATATTTTCTTAAAGATATAATCTATTTCTTCTTTGCCGATTTTTTTAACCGTTTCTGAATAGGCATTTTCTATTTGCTTCTTGTGGTCTTCGCTTATATTGTTAAGAAATCTTAATATGGTATCCATTAATGTAATAACTCCTTAAAGTATTTTTGTATTATTGCGACATCATTACCGCTTATTAAATTAAGACATGTTATTAAAACAAATAAATCATCAATATATCCTAAGTCCGGCGTAAAATCGGGAATGATGTCGTACGGGTTAATAAAATAAAACAATGCGGCGCCGACTAATTTTAACGCTTCCTGAGATAATAGTTCACTGGTATTTTGATGGTTTTGCAGAATGGTGTAGAGATTTTTATAATGAACGGCTAATTCTTTAATCCACGGAAAAGTGGAATTTTCCGTGGTAAATAACTTTCTTTCAAATTTATCAGCAATATAGTCAAGATCCTCTTTGCTGAACTCTTTTACTGCTTTGGTATAGATGCGTTCAATATGGTCTTTAGTGGCGGCATCTATTTTGTTCAGCTGTTTTAATATTTCAGTCATAATTTGTATGGCAGCACATGTTACGATTTATTTACAAACAACGTCTGTGTTGGATAGGCAAATTCCAGGCCTTTTTTCTCAAACTCATCCTTGATTTTAAAATTAATCTCCTGCTGAATATCCATATATTTATTATAATCTGCACTTAATACGTAATAGACAACTTCAATATCAAGGCTGAACGCACCGAATGCCAGAAAATGCACACGGTCAAAAACGGTGTCTTTAACGGTCTTAAAGATATTTTTAATAATCACCGGAGCTTCTTTAATCTGTGCTGAAGTCGTCTGATAGGTCAGCCCTAATTTAAAAACAACCCGTCTTTTCTGCATGCGTTTGTAATTGCGCACACGTGAATTAGTCAGATCAGTGTTTGAAAAGATTAATTCTTCCCCTCCTAAGCTTCGTATGCGCGTGGTTTTTATGCCGATATGTTCAACAGTGCCTAAATAATCACCGATAATGATAAAATCACCTAATTCAAATGGCCGGTCAAAAAAGATTGTGATATAACTGAATAAATCTCCCAGGATTGCCTGTGCGGCCAGGGCAATTGCAACACCGCCGATACCAAGCCCGGCAACCAGCGTAGATATTTTAAACCCTAAATTATCAAGCAGAATTATGGCGGCAATGCTCCATACGGCAAATTTTATTACAATGATCAGTCCGCCCAGCGAATCTTTTTTCGATTCGTCCTGCACCTGGCCTGCCCATATTTTTTCTAAAACTAAAACAACAATATCCAAAATAAAACGAACTAAAAAGAAAATGAGCAGAACTATCCATAAGGTGTTAAATCCTTTGGTAATAGACAAGGGTAATTTGAGTCCTTGTATGCTTAGATAGAATGCACCGAAATAAAACAAGGGAAATAACTTTACGCGGAATGCATGGATTATAAAATCATCAATCGTGTTTACTGATTTTTCAGCGAGTTTGGCGAGTTGTTTTAAAACAACAAGTTTAACTATTTTTAATACAACAATGCTTCCAATAAAAATTGACAAACAAACGGCGTAGCTTTGTACGCTGTTCCCCAAAAAACTTTTCTGCAGAATTTCCCGTATCGTTTCCATATGGTTCCTCCGTTTGTGATGTTGTATATACTCACGCAGTTATTAGAATATTCATTGTATAAATTTTTCGCAATACTATCAATGCCATTTTTTGTTTTCGCAGCTCGCGGAAGTTTTTAAAGGAGCAGCCATATTGCATGCTTACGATGATATCCACAGTGAACGCAGAATTAATTACGTATAGTGTAAAAAAATATTAATTTTCAAAAACAGTTAATTGTTATATAATAATAAGCCAAACTGCAGTAATTAAATAAAAATATGTGCATAATGTTGGGCACATTGGGAACTTATTACTGATCATGATTGTCTAAATAAAATGTGTATGGTGTTTAAGTTATGTTAGAATCCTTAATATCATTCTTTGCCAAACGGCATCTGCTGTCTAATTTCATATTCATCGGGGTTCTTATCGGGGGCGTGCTGGCCTGGCAGAATGCCGGCAAGGAAGAAATGCCGGATGTGACTTTTGATACGATCCGGATATCGGTACGGTATGCGGGTGCAACGGCGGCCGAGGTGGAAAACCTGGTGACCCGTCCGATTGAAGAGGTGTTGCGCGGTCTTGACGGGATATACCGGATAACGAGCACCTCGAGTATGGGGAGCTCTTCGATAGCAGTCGAACTGGACCAGGATTATCCCGATAAAAAAGAGGCTTTTACCGAGATCCGTACTGCGGCGCTTGATGTCCGCCTGCCTGATGATGTTATCGATGAACCCTCCTTCCGCCAGTTTAAGACTTCGACCAGACCGATCATTGATATCGCCTTGTATAAAACCGGACAGTTTATGCTTGATTTTGCCGGTCGCGAAGAGCTTCAGAACTTAGCTCTAGCCCTCGAGACCCGGCTAATAAGTCTGACCAGTGTTAACAGTATTAACCGCAGCGGATATACCAACCAGGAAATACATATTGAAGCAGACCCGGACAAGCTGGTCAGGTATAGTATCCCGTTCAACACGGTCATGCGGGAGGTCAGGAACAATAATGTCCGCCAGCCGGCCGGCAGTCTTAAAACCGTCGGTGAACCCCGGATGACTTTTGACGGCGAGTTGTCGGCTGTCGAAAGCCTTCGGCGTCTGCCGGTACAGGGCGGCTTCGAAGGCAACCTTGTTCGTCTTGAGGATGTGGCTCTGGTAACCAATACATTCGAGGATTATCAGAGAATAATCAAGGTCAACGGCAATGAAGCAGTCATCCTTAATGTCGTAAAGAACAGTTCGGCGGGTATACTCGAAACGCTTGACCGGGTCAGGGAAGTAGTCGAGCGTTTTAAAGTGGCCAATCTTCAGGACAGTCCGATTAACGTGGTCCTGCTTGATGATGAGTCGGTGGATCTGCGCAACAGGCTTTCTCTTATAAAACGTAATGGCTCCTTCGGATTCATTCTGGTCATTATAATGCTTATTATCTTTCTTGATATGCGTTCTGCCCTGTGGGTAGCCATGGGGATTCCCTTTACTTTCGGGTTTACGATAATAGCAGCCTATTTTCTGGGATACACGATAAACAACATAACACTGGCAGCCGTCATCATTGTGATGGGCATGGTCGTGGATGACGCGATTGTTGTGGCAGAAAATATAAATCGGACACGTTTGCAAAGCGGCTCGGCAGAAAATGCCTCGGTAAAAGGAGCGGCATTTGTCTTTCTGCCGGTTGTAGCAAGTATAGTTACTACCTGCGTTGCTTTTATCCCGTTGTATTTTTTCAGCGGGAGGTTTGCCCGTATGATTGTCTTTATTCCCCCGATCATCTTTCTCATGCTGGGAGGGAGTCTTTTTGAATCTTTACTTATTCTGCCGGGTCACATGGAATTATCCTTCGGCCGGATCCGTAGATTTGTCAAAGGCTGTTTTGTACGCAAGCGGATACAAGAGCAGCAAATCCCTGCTGATTCAACAGCCGTGGGCCACTGGTTTGAGCGGACGGAAGATGCTTATGGTAACTTTCTTGAAAAAATACTGCCGTATAAATTTCTGATTTTTTTTGCTTTTATTTTCCTGATGGCAGGATCCCTGTATATTTTTAAATCCCGTATGAAATTTGTAATGTTTCCGCACGAGGAGACTCGCGAGATCAGGCTTGACGCTGAGGCGGCCCGGGGGACTGGCCGGCTTGAGACCGAAGAACTGGCCCGGCAGATTGAGGCTGTCCTTATGCCGTATATAGGTAAAGAAGTCATCGGTTTTCGCACGGGTATCGCACAAAGCCATCGCGGCGGAGCGGTTGAAGAGAATAAATTGAATATGGGGATCGAGATCATCCCCAGAGAAAAACGAAAAAAAGCTGCTGATCAACTGATAAAAGAGTGGGAAGGAAAACTTGCCGGTATTCAGGGCTTTGAAAAGATAACATTCGCCAAAAGCCGGTGGGGCCAGGCCAGCGGAAGTCCCATAGTGATAGAGATCCGGGAAAACAATGATGCCCGGCGTGCCGGTTGCGCGGAAGCGCTTACCGGCAAGATGAGGCAGATGGCTGACCTTAAGAATGTCGAGATAGAAGAACCTTTGAAAGTCACTGAATACAGGCTTATCCCGCTGCGGGACCGGATACGCAGGCTGGGGATAAATCCGGGTGATATCGGTTCGACTCTGCGGGCAATTCTCGAAGGCACGGTCCTCTACGAAATACCAGGGGATGATGTTGAGATCCCTGTCCGGTTTTCTTCCCGATACGCTGATAAAGGTTCTGTTGAGCGGGTATTATCCATCCCGGTTGAAAATGCCCGGGATTATCTGGTACCCTTGAAGGATATCGTGCGGGTAGAAAAAACATCAACACCGTTATCAATACAGCGGTATGATCTTAAACGGGTGACCACCGTATTTGCCGATATGGCACCCGGGACGAAACTGACCCCTCTTGATATTGCCGATACACTGGAGAGCGGGGTCTTTCCTGAGCTGCTTAAAAACTACCCGACTTCAATAATCGCATTTGGCGGCGAGATAAAAGACAGCCGTGAATCTCAGGCAGATTTCGCGCTTGGTACCGGGCTGGTCATTATCTTCATATATATCGTTCTTGCCCTGCTGTTTAATTCGATTTTCAAACCGCTTCTGATCATGATGGCAATACCGTTCGGTGTGGTGGGAGTTATCCTTGCTTTCTGGCTGCACGGGAAAACACAGTTCGGCTTTTTCGGCTGTATCGGAGCGCTGGGCTTAGCCGGGGTGGTGATAAACGATTCGATCGTGATGCTGGTAAAACTGGACAAGGAATTTTCCCGGGCAGGTGCAAAGATATTATCGAACGGGCATATTGCCCGGATTGCCCAGACGCGGCTTAAAGCCGTTATACTTACCACTCTGACGACGGTTGCCGGCTTGATGCCTACAGCTTATGGCTTTGCCGGCTATGATGCTTTGTTGGCACAGATGATGCTGGCCATGGCCTGGGGACTGATGTTCGGCACCTGTATAACGCTTGTGCTGATACCGTCATTGTACAGTCTTACCATGGATATGCGGCGCTTGACCAGGAGGGCAGCGGGATGAGATATTTGTGCATGGCCGGTATTATTGTCTTCGGGGCGGTAACGGTCCGGGCGGAAGAACTCAAGGAGCGTATCCTTCCGGTTCAGGAGTTTGTTGCGCTGGCGGCGGCTAAGGATACCAACTTTGCTGAGATCCTTATCAATGAACTTTTTCTTGCCTATGCGAAAGATCTCGGGCTTTCATCCCGTGATATTGTTCTTTCGGTCGAACAGGAATATGCGATCGATCTTGAGAATGATGATCCCGGGAACAGTGTTGCCGTCGGTCTGAATAAACTTTTTCCTAAGATCGGGACTGAGCTGGATGCGGCATATCGCACGACACCGCAGTCAGGAAGCAATGATGCTTCATCATCACTGGCATTTACCATAAGCCAGGATATTGCCCGCAATGCTTTCGGAACGGTTGAGCGGTATCGAAGCCGCATAATTGATATTGAGAACGATATCGCCCTATATCAGGTGACCGAGGCGTACGAAGATTACCTCGCAGCGCTCATAACCCTCTATTACGGCTGGTATGAGGCGTATGAAAACTTTAACACCGCAGAGGCTGCTCATCGGGCCAGTCTGCAGCTGCTTGATAATATCCGTGAACGGCAAACGAGCCGCATCGCCAAGGATGTTGATGTCAACAAGATCATGCTTCAGGTTTTCGCAAAGGAGGAAAGCCTGGTCGGTTTCAGGCAGGAATTTGAGGAATACCGGGTCCATATTCGAAGCGCCATCCGCGATTCGGGCAGTGCCTCGCTGATACCGACTGATCCGGCAGGATTTAAAGAAATAGAGCCTGATCTGGATGCTGATCTTAAACGGTTTAATGAAAAAAGCAGGACGATATGCATCCTCAATCTACTCAAAACAGGATCTGATCTTCAGGTAGATCGGTACGCAAACGGTCTGTTGCCCTCTGCTTGTCTCTCCCTGCGGTACGGGATGCTGGGATTAGGGAGCAGTCTGGATGACCCCGAGAAGGAGATTGCCGGCGGCATAAGTCTGCAGATTCCGATACCTTCTCAGACTGAACGGGCATCTTATAAATCCGCACTGGTCGATCAGGAAAAGACCAGGCTTTCTAATAGTAATGTCCGGATACGGCTTACCGATGAGGTCGGGATACTTTTTAACCAGATACAGGAAACCAAACGGTTGGTGGTGCTCGCAGACCGTAAGATTGCCTTGTCGAATTCCATCGTAACTGATGAGACTGAGGAATATTCCTTCGGCCGGACGACTCTTACTGATCTTATCGGCGAGGTGGACAAACTCGACGCAAATCGTTTAAGCCGGATACGTCAGCATATACGCTACAAGAACCTTCTCCTCGAGTGGTTACGGCTTACCGATACGCTGATCTATCGAAAGGATATTACGGCTCCGGAATCGCGGAGCGGTAAATGATTCATCTTGAATTTTAAGCCAATTCAACCATGTGATTTTAGTCACATACCCATATTTCCCCTTGAAATTGTTGGTGAGCATGGGTATACTCATGGTGAGACAGTTTAGTTTTTATTTCAGGGAGGAAATTCAGGAAAATACCAATCAGGGTGCGTGCGGAGGAAACCGATGGGCTTCTGTGCAGCACTGAATAAGTTCAAAAAATTTAAAAAGTATTTGTCAGGGTTGATTATATATTTTATATTATCAACCTTTTTTATTTCTCTTGCTGCGGCAAAAACATTATACGTTGATCATCAAGGGAGCGCTCAATATACGACTATTCAATCAGCGGTTACCGCTGCATTGTCCGGTGATACGGTTCAGGTTGGACCGGGAACGTATGATGAAAATGTAATTTTGAAATCCGGCGTCATACTGCAAGGCGCGGGTGCCAATCGAACGGTTATTGACGGCGGCGGCCGCGGAAAAGATGTGGTAAAAGGCGGATTAAACTCTCAAATAATCGGTTTTAAGATAATCAACAGCGGTATGTATGATATGAAAACAAAAATACCGTTTGGGGTAGATGCATCATACGGGCGGTCAACGATTATCAAAGATTGCCTTATAATAGGTAATTATTACGGGGTATGCATCGGAGAAGCAAACGGTACGATAATTAATTGCACCATTATTGATAATCTAGGCCCTAATCCGGGCATGAGTGCCTATCCGGTTGATCTATGGATTTTTGGGTTATCTGCACCTAATATCAAAAACAGCATCATAGGTAATTATTACGGGTTATGTAATGTCGGCAGAATGCCGACCCCGACATTTTCCTATAATGATATGTTAGGTGTGCGTAAAGCCGGTGGATACAATTACATTCCCGGTACAGGGGATATCCAATCGGATCCATTATGTACTGATCGTGCACAGGCAAATTATCATTTATCTGCTCAATCCCCGTGTAAAGATACGGGTGATCCGAATATCCTTGATGAGGACAGTTCCCGTTCAGATATGGGAGTAACGAAATGGGTATATCCAGAGATCCCCGTTGTTGTAATAGAAGCAGGCTTCGCGGGTGCAGCCTGCGAGAGGAATCCTGACGGCAGTATCGGCAGCAAACTGGCTGGAGTAACGATTACGTTTACCAGCGAAGACGGGTCAACCGTACAACATGCAACTACCAGTGGTTCCGGTTCTTACCGTATACCATTAACCCCTGCCAGATATGTGGTCACCGCTGATTTATCGGGTTATGAGCATTACTCCAGTTCTCCCGGGTTTTTTGTCTGCACCGGAAACGGCTATCGAACCGGCAATTTTTTCCTCAAAAAAATCAGTCAGCCGGTTCCTGAACCGGAACCGCCTGAAATAAAAGACAGCGCTCCTCCGACAGTGAATATGATTGTACTCCCTCCGAAAGTTGTACGCGGTGAAACAGCACGAGTCATGGTGTACGCAGCAGATGATTTAAATTTATCAGCATTATGGTGGTGGGGTCAAAACACGGGTGATCCCGAGCTTGATAAAGCGCACTGGTTCTCATGTTCAGGCAGTTCAGCAGGAAATATGTGGCTTATTTCTACCGAAAATCTTGAACCAGGAACATATACCTTTGGTGCAAATGCACGTGACAGCGCATATCCTGTGCCGGGTGTGCCGCACCAGGCATCTGAAGGAGCAGGAATACAATATGCACAACTTATTATTGAAAAACCTTTACAACTCGATCAATCTCCCCCCACCGTGGCTATTAGCGTTGAGCCGGAGCGTGTGGTTATTGGTGAAAGCATTACGGTTACCGTGGCAGGTACTGATGATCTGGATCTCTCTGCCATATGGTGGTTTGGTGTCAACACTGCTGATGTTGATATGAACAAAGCGCACTGGTATGCTTGTTCAGGAACAAATGTGACACATGCCTGGACAATTGAAACAGCAGAACTTTCTGTTGGAACATATAAACTGGGTGCTAATTCACGTGACAAAGCATATCCCACACCCGGGGAACCGCACCAGGCATCTGAAGGAGCAGGCATAGCATATACGTCATTTGTAATCAAAGAACAACCTGATACTACACCTCCTAACGTAGTAATTATTTCACCTGAACATAATAGTACGGTAAGTGATAAAGCAGCAGTTACGGCAGAAGTAACTGATAATAAACTAGTCAGCAGAGTTGAATGTGCAGTTGATGGATCAGTAATGCAGGTATATACAAGCACTGCTTTATCCTATGTGTGGGTATGGGATACAAACGTAACAGAGAATGGGCTGCATGAGATCAGCGTTACGGGGTATGATTCATCAGGGAACTCGGCTGTTCAATCCCTCAGGGTGAATGTTGACAATATTATTCCCGGTACCGCAGCTGCATCTATTAAGATACCCAAACCCGGGAAACGTATCAGAGGTAACGCCGTAACTATTATGGCAGATATCTCTGACAATACGAGAGGAGTTCAATTTCAGTATTCATTGGCAGGCAATGCACAATCCTGGATAGATATTTCAACCCGGGACAGTAAAAAACCGTTTTCGGTCTATTGGAATGTAACTGAGCTGGAAAATAATGAATATCTCATACGTGCCGTTGCCTATGATGAATATGGCAATCCTGACCTTGCACCAACAAACAGCAGTGTTATAATCGATGATGTCAATCCGGATATTGTTGAAGACGGCAATCCTGACGTAGACCCCAATAATTTTCATCGCAAATGTGAAAAAGTAGATTTTAAAAAAGATACTGAAATTATGATGGCTGACGGCACCAAGGTTACTATCCCCGCAGATATAAGCAATGAATCTGAAACATTTTTAGATATTACGAAACCTGATCCGGAAGATATTAAGATATTTTATCCGGCGCCGGAATCATCACTAAAGCCGGTCGGCGTGTTCAGAAAGTTTGAGTTTCAAAGCGGCCTTCATTTGTTTGATAAAGATATCACCCTGACGATTCCTTATCCTGATGAAAATAATGACCGTATAGTCGATGGCACTGATGTTCATGAAAAAAATCTCCGTATCTTTTATTTTAATGAAGAAACAAATGAATGGGTTAATAGTGCAGGATCAGCAGAAAAAAATAACAAAGGTGTCAAAGAAACCGCAATGTTAACTGCACACAATCAGGACAATACGGTTGCTGTCCAAGTCAATCATTTTACGCTTTTTGCACTTATGGCAGCGGCGCCTTCATCTGATTTATCAGGTGTAATCGTATATCCGGTCCCCTTTGAACCAGGCGTAAACAGTGCATACAGCCAGATTACGTTTGATGGGCTGCCCCAGGATGTTACTATTCAGATTTATTCTATTGCCGGCAGATTGGTTAAAGAGTGGAGTGGTAATACATTACCGAATTATCAATGGTGCTGGGACGCTAAAAACAATGATAACGATGAGGTGGTAAGCGGGGTATATTTATATTTAATTACCTCATCTGGCAAAAAAGCAGCAAAAGGAAAAATAGCCATTATTAGATAGGCTTATGTGAATATTATGAAAAGACGAACTTGTCAATTTCTTACACATACAAAACTGGCTCTGGGGATCATTGTATGTATTGCTATTATGCGTTATCATCTGCCGGTATATGGAGCACCGGGGACTACCCGCGCAGAATTTTTACTTATTGGAGTCGGAGGCAGAGCAACCGGCATGGGTGAAGCCTTCACGGCAGTTGCCGATGATGTAGAAACTATCTCATATAATCCGGCAGGTTTAGGCAGTATTACAGATACGCAGGTTACGCTGATGTATAATAAATGGATGTATGATATATCGTACCAGCATGTTGGATGTGCCCATCATATAAAGAGTGTCGGTACATTTGGGACAGAAATTAGATACATGTCAACCGAACTGATCGGCAGGGAAAGTCAGATCAGTGATACGTTTACGTTTAAAGCATATAATTCCGCGGCAACGATTGCATATGGAATTAATATTAATTCCCGTTTATCGTTAGGTATGGGTATTAAATCTATACGTGAAGTTATACATACCAAAAAATCAAATGGGTTTGCCGGTGATATCGGTGCGTTGTATGACTTCCCTCTGGACGGCCGAGAGCTCGTATTGGGAGCAGCTGTGCAGAATATCGGCCCTCATATGGAAGCATTTAATCAAGATACCGAACCTCTCCCCCGAATAATTAAACTGGGCAGTTCATATCGATTCTTTAATGACCAGCTTCTTGCGGCAATAGATCTTAATCTGTTGAAAGATTCAGACCCCACGGTAAATGTCGGCGGCGAATATGTATATCGGGATCTCGTTGCTGCCCGGCTGGGTTATAAATCAGATAAAGATTTGGTTGCTCAGGCACGCTTTAATTTTGGACTCGGGTTGATATTGAAACAATATCATTTTGATTATACGTTTGTCCCGTTTGATGAGCTGGGTAAAACTCACCGTTTTTCTCTCCTGCTTAAATTCTAATTTCTAGGATGATTTTTTAATTATACTGCGGGCTCTGGATGTGGAGGATGAACCGTTTTATTATACTCAATAATATTGTATATTAAAATTAAATTTTGTAACATAAACTCTAGTAATTAACGTTAATTCTAGAAGGGGCAGTTCCATGAATGTAGTGATCGTCGGCGCAGGAATGGTTGGATACAGTCTGGCTCAGTATTTTTCAAATCTGGAATACCACGTTGTTCTCATTGAGCAGAATGAATCATTGTGTGAGCAGATCCGGGGTAAGCTTGATATCCTGGTAATCCATGGCAAGGGTAGCTCACCTGCTGCACTTGAATCAGCAGGCATTCGTAAAGCTGATATCCTTATTGCCGTTACTCCCAGTGATGAGACGAATCTTCTGGCCTGCAACTTTGCCATGCAAAGCGGAGTGCAAAAGCGCATAGCCCGTATAAAATCAGATATTTATCCGGTAAGCACGGGAATTGATCTAAGTAAGCTTGGGGTAACTAATGTTATTCAGCCCGAATTAGAGGTGGTACGGAAGATCCTGCAATATGTTGAGCTTCCCGGTGTTATAGAAACAGCTAATTTTCAATCAGGCAATATTTATCTGCGCGGATATCGGGTAACCGAAGATATGCCCATCGCTCATAAAACATTATCACAAATCAGACTGCTTTCTGAGATGGCCCCTATTCTTGTTGTTGCCATAGTCAGAAATGACCGCAGTCTTCCTCCTACCGGCGCCCAGCAGATACTGCCTGATGACCGGATAATCGCCATTATGCCTCAATCATCATTTTGGGTCTTCCGTACGCTTATTAATCAGAAAGAAAAGAAATTACATAAAATAATTGTTTCCGGTGATTCCCTGACGGCTATTCATCTGGCGAATGCGCTTAAACCCCTGTGCGAACAGATTATGCTGATTGATCCGGACCAGTCGCACGGCCAGATGGCTGCGTCTGAATTAGACGGTATTGATGTCTTCCATGGCGACAGTACCGACAGCGATATATTACAGGAACTAAATGTTCATAATGCTGATTATTTTATCGCTGCCGGCAAAGATTCTGAAGATAACATTATGTCCTGCATTTTAGCAAAAAACATGGGTGCCCGTATGGTCATTGCCCAGCGGAATAATGAGCGGTATATGGAATTGTTTAATTCTCTCGGGATCGATCATGTTATCAATCCGCAGGATATCACTTCGAATATGATCATTGAACAGATACAGATGGTGCCTATCGGGACCTATTTGAAACTTAAAACAGCCGATATAGAGATTATACGGCTTAAAGTAACCACAAAAAGCCCGGTTATCCACAAATCACTTCAGGAACTTCATACCGTATTTCAAAAATCTATTATTGTCGGTTCTATCGTCCGCAGCAATGAAGTAATAATCCCCTGGGGCGAGATATCTTTTGAAGATAATGATGAAGTTATTATGTTTTGTTTTAAAGAGCAGATTAAACGCGTCTCAAAATTATTCGGACGGTAAATATGCCTAAACTAAACGTGGTTATTCGGTGAACAAAAAATTTATTATCTATTCAATCGGCAGATTACTGGAAATTCTCTCCTACATTGTTTTAATCCCTGCAGCAATTGCATTTTTTGAAATTAATCATCACACGATCCTTTATATACTTAGGCATAGCAGCATGCTCGGATTTAATATTACCATCATCGCTTCTTTTGTATGTGGGACGATTCTTAAAAATTTTGGACAACGTGAATTAATCGGATCAGGCATCAAAGAAGGTTTCGCGATTGTTACCTTTGGCTGGCTGGCGCTTACCCTGTTCGGCTGTATTCCGCTGATGGTTTATTTTCTTTCACATGTTGAATCTATTAGCCTGTATACCTTCACCCGCGCTTTTACCAATGCATATTTTGAGATTATGAGCGGTTTTACCACGACCGGAGCTACCATTATCCCAAATGTTGAACTCCTGCCCCGCGGGATACTTTTCTGGCGCAGTTTAACCCATTGGCTGGGCGGTATGGGCATTATTACGCTGGTACTTGCCATTTTACCGGTCTTTGGTATCGCCGGATATCAAATGTTTCGTGGCGAGGTTCCGGGCCCTACGACTGAACAGCTTAAACCCCGTCTTGCAGAGACAGCCAAGATACTGTGGGGAACATATGTCCTTCTCACCCTGATTGAAACGATTCTGCTTAGTCTCGGAGGTATGCCGGTCTTTGATGCCGTCTGCCATGCATTCGGTACCATGGCAACCGGCGGTTTTTCAACGAAAAATGCCTCAATCGGATATTACCACAGCGCGTATATTGAATGGGTTATTATTGCATTCATGTTTTGTGCGGGCATGAATTTTATCATTCATTATCTTATTATATTCAAACAAAAATTTAACGTGCTTACAACCAACCGGGAATTTATTTTTTACAGTTCGGTTATCATCATTGCCACATTTCTTACCGCAGGAATCCTGCAGATTGATCGTACTCCTTCGAAAGACCGGATTATGAGAAGTTTTAGAAACAAGCCGCTTTCTTCAGATATCATTACGCAGAAAATAAAAGTAGAAAAAAACAAACTTAACACATTACATGACCGGATCCGCCATTCGGTATTTCAGGTTGTTTCCATAACAACGACGACCGGTTATACAACCGCTGATTTTGATATGTGGCCTAATTTTATCCGGTATATGCTGGTCATCCTGATGTTTTTCGGCGGATGCGCCGGTTCAACCGGCGGCGGCATGAAAATGATCCGGATCATGGTCATCATCAAAGGTGCCTTGCGCGAAATCCGCACCATAATTCAACCCAGGATCATTGCTCCAATTAAAATCGCTAAACGCACCATTGAAGAGCGTCAGGTTTCTCATATCTGGGGATTTGTGGCTTTGTTCGGTGCATTATTCGTCATATTCTCGCTCATCATGAGTTTTATTATAGATGATTTTGCAACCTCATTTACGTCCATTGCAGCAACTATGTGCAATATCGGTCCCGGCCTTTCAGGTGTGGGCGCCGTAGAAAACTATAACTGGATCCCCCTCGGCGGTAAATGGATCTTAATCTTAAGCATGCTTTTAGGCCGCCTGGAAATTTACACCGTTCTAATAGCCTTTTCCCCCATCACCTGGAAAAAATAGAACATAAGGGACAACGGAGTCAGGTAATAAGGTAATGCCTTTCACTTATCGATGAACGGGCAATATAACTTTATTTAAAACGTATTTCAAGAATTTCTTTGGGTTGGACAATGTAATTCCGGTCAACAAGCCTCACCAATCCTTTTGCCCGGCAATCATTGAAATTATGGCAGGTCAGGTAGTCATCAAAACCGGCTACATCTCCTTTAATAAAACCTTTTGCAAGATCAGTATGGATGGCTTCTGCACAGGTGACAATAGTTGATCCTAATCTTACCAGCCAGGAATGGGATTCAGCTGGGCCGGTTGTATAAAAAAACATGTATCCTGCTTTTTCCAGGGACCGCGTAATAATCGTATTCACATCTTCACTGCCTTCTATCATCACTACCGGTAAGGTGCTGTACGGCGCACTGTTGCGTAAGAGGATTTGATCGTTCTCATCAAGCGGCATATCACAAAGCGGTATTTCTTTTTCCAGTTGTTCCAGGCACCGGGCAAGGAGCTTTTTTTCTTGTTCATCTTCTATGCGGGCAAGCCTGTTTTCTATCTGCTGGATGTCATGGATCAGAAGATCAAGAATTTTAATCTTTGGTATAACAATTGCGTCGGCCCGAATGAAGACATCCCGTACGAATTCAACAAAGTATGGTGAGAATTTCTTTGGGTTGTCTTTCGCACGCAGAATATTAAGACTCTCGTCATCATATTTTACTTTACCTTCAACGATATCAATCCCGGTAAATCCGATTTTCATAAGCGATTGACTTTCGATTAGATGTTATCTTTGTTTACGGCCTTTGTTTTTATTGAAAAAGGTTTCAAAACCGGTTTTTTTAGGGCTTCCATAGCGGGCGCTGTTTGACGGGTTATCATTTTTGCGTTTGGAAAAACAGTTGCTGCAATACACCGGACGGTTCCCCGTTGGTTTAAAGGGGATTTCACATGTGGTATGGCATTCAGAACATGTTGTTCTGGTCAGGTTCCCGCCTTTAAATCCAAAATCATTATTTCTTGGGTTCTTGAAACCACGGTCATTATTCCTGTTCACCCGGTGTGCAAAATGAGGTTTGCCTGATTGATGCGAAGAAGATCGGCTCAATAATGCATCAATCTTTTTTTCTAAAAAATCCAATTGGATTTTTATTGCTCCGATCTGTGATGTTATGTCAGGTGAAAGATCATTTGAATCCGCTGCGTTTTTACTTTTAAAAAACTTTTTCATAAAGCCCCTTTTTTTAATTATGCATAGTATGAATCATATAGCGAAGACCTATTTTACTGCCTATAGAGAATAAAGTCAAGATTAATAAAATTCAATTTTGTTATGCGATATATTGAAAATCAAGCTGGCGTTTTGTTTCGTTTGCAAAGCTTAAGAGAACTTTTACTTCTTGTCCCGAATGAAATCTGTTTTTAGTTTTTCTGCCGCACAACAGCAGTTTGGCTTCGTCAAACTCGTAAAAATCATCTTCAAGCGTTTCCACATGGACTAATCCTTCAACCTGATACTCGGTAAGCTCAACAAAAAATCCAAAACTTACCACGGAAGATATAACCCCTTTAAAAATCTCCCCCTGTTTATCCTTCATAAACTGGACTTTTTTTAGTTTAGTGTATTCCCATTCAACAGACTGGGCCTTCCGTTCCTGAGAGCTCGCATGAACCGCGATCTGCGGCACGGTTTTATACCAAGAAGTTAAACCAGACGATCTATCATCGTTTATCTGTGCTTTGAAAATCCGGTGTACACACAAATCAGGATATCTTCTGATAGGCGAAGTAAAATGAGTATAACAATCGGCCGCAAGCCCAAAATGACCTTTATTAACGGTTGAATACACTGCCTGGCTGAATGTGCGCAGGAGCTGGCGGTCTATAAGGTTTTGATACGGTTTTCCTTCCACGGCATTAAGTACCCTGCCCAGTGCTTTAGATGATCCTTCGGTAAATCCCTGGGGTACCTGAATACCAAATGCATGCAGGGTTTCAGTGAGTTTGATCAGTTTTTCTATTTGCGGCTTTTCATGAATACGGTATAATGCGGCGAGATGGCGGTTCTCAAGATGCAGGGCGACGGTTTCATTAGCAAGAAGCATAAACTCTTCTATGAGCCGGTGGCTTTCAAGCCGCTCGACTTTCACGATATTTGTTGGTTTACCTTTCTCGTCAACTATCACTTTTGATTCCGGAAAATCAAAATCAAGCGCTCCCCGCTTCATCCTGCGGTTGTTAAGCTTTTTCGCAAGTATACCCATTGTATAAACTGCCTGGCCTAACGCATCGTTTACCTGATGACCTGCAAGAAGTTCGTTAAACTCTTCATACGTGAAGCGCCGGGTGCTTTTAATGATAGTTTCCGTTATTTCATAGTTTTTCACCTCGCCATGTGAATCAATATCCATAATGCAGGAAAGGGTCAGTCTTTCTCTAGCAGGCAGTAAACTGCATATATTTTCAGAAAGAGCAGCAGGCAGCATAGGAACAACTTTTCCCGCCGGATATATGCTGGTAGTTCGCAAAGCAGCTTCCTTATCAAGTGGGCTTCCTAAACCAACATATTCTGCAACATCAGCAATATGCACCCCCAGCCTCACATTGCCCGATGAACGTTTTTCTAAAGAGACGGCATCGTCAAAATCTTTTGAATCGGAACCATCGATGGTAAATACCGGCAGATGGAAAAAACTTTTTCTCGATTTTCGTATATGATCAGGGATATGTTCAGATAATGATTCTGCTTCACGTATAACTTCATTAGGAAAACATTCATTAAACTCTGCTTTATGCAGAATCATTTTAAGGTCTATGCCGTCTTGGTCAGGCCATCCCAAAACCTCTATAAGCTCCCCGCCTGCACGATTAAATCCTTCTGGCCACTGCGTAATTCGGACTACTCCTGCCTGCCCGAGCTTTAAGGTAAATCCATTTGAATTAATTACCCGAACCGGTGCTGATGAATCATCCTCAGGTACAATATAAAACTCATCTTTAAGCTTGCGCAATATACCGACCGCGGTTGTACGGGACCGCTTAACAACTGAAATGATTTTTCCTTCACGCCGGCGGCCTGGTATGAGGCTTACCTGCACCAGATCGCCGTCCATCGCCTGCCGGAGGCTGGGCCCTGCAACATAAATATCAGGTTTACCCGGCTCTTCTGATAGAACAAACCCAAACCTGCCGCGAAGCTGAAGCACGCCTTGAACAGGTTTGCCCGCAGCTGCTTGTTTACGTTGATGATGCATTTTATTAAATCTAAAATATTTTTTTCTCATAGTATGTTGTACATTTGTTTTCAAGCTCCTTTAAGCTTATTCTCATACTCCTGCGATATTCTTTTCTGGGCGCGGAGAAGCTTGTCCAGTTTTTCATAGAGCGTTTCTATCTTTACGCGAAACGCATGATTTTCTTTGGAAAGTCTTGCTGCAGCCGACCCATCATGCATACGGGAAGCTTTGATTATCAGTTTAGTTACTTCTCCTGCTTTTTCTTCTCTTGTTTCGATTTCTTTCTCAAGTTCATGAATCTGTTTTTCAAGGGGTTTTAATTTATCAGCGCGTTCTGTCCTGATCTCTGCCTGCAGTCTTTTTAAGGATTTTTTCTTGGGCAGCAGAGCTGTTTTTTTCTCATGAACCGGGGCAGCTGCCGCAGGCTCATCTTTCTGCAGGAATTTTTTATTTGGTTTGCCCTCGCTTTCCCAGCCGACTGTATCAAGAAAATCCTGATAGGTACCGTCAAAAAATCCGGCCGTTCCTTTGTCAAAAATAATGAGCTTTGTTGCCAGTTTCTGGATGAAGAGCTCGTTGTGCGTAATTATTACCACCGAACCATCAAAATTGTCGATCGCCTCTATCAATGCGTCGCAGGAGTACATATCAAGGTGATTCGTAGGCTCATCAAGCAGCAGCAGGTGACAGGGTTTAACCAGCACCTTCGCGAGCATGACACGGCTGCGCTCACCGCCGGATAAAACACCGACTTTTTTAAGCGCTTCGTCTTTCTTGAACATAAAGAGTCCCGCCAGTTTGCGTGCGGTAAGCGTCTGGCAGTCAGGATGCGAGCTCATGATCTCTTCATACACTGCTGCCTGAGGATTAAGATTTGCGGCGTTTGTCTGATCAAAATGAGCCCACTCCAGTGTATCATGCCTCTTTATATTCCCGCTGGTGAGTTTCAAGACACCGGCAAGCAAGCGCAGAAGCGTTGATTTACCTTTGCCGTTAGGCCCGATCACACATATACGATCATGTTTGCCGATATTAAAAGAAAGAGAATCGATCAGAAGATGCCCATCCGCATATGAAAATCTTAGATTATGCGCATGCATCATACGGGCTGCTTTAAACTCAGCGCTCTTAAATGAAAACTCAAGTTCATCGATTTTTTCGAGCTTTTCTTTCTGTTCCTGCTTGGCGAGTGCTTTTATCCGCGACTGCACCATCGATCCCAATCGGGCTTTTGCCCGAAACCGGTTGATAAAGACTTCGGTCTGTTTACGCTGCCTGTCTTCTCTTACCCGTGTTTTTTCGTATACATCTTCCTCAAGTGCAATCTGTGTGTAAAGCTTATCAGTATCACCCGCAATTTTGCGCACATTCCTGCGATGAATAGACATCGTGTGCGTGGTTATGGCATCCATAAAAT
This sequence comes from bacterium, assembly GCA_043811735.1. Classification (GTDB taxonomy): domain Bacteria; phylum Elusimicrobiota; class JBDRMW01; order JBDRMW01; family JBDRMW01; genus JBDRMW01. The sequence continues at coordinate 5,488 of JBDRMW010000192.1, read as the reverse complement.
TCCGGTCATGGGTAATAAGCATCATCTCACTTTCCCAGGATTTTAAGAATTTCTCAAGCCACCGTATAGCGACAATGTCTAGATAATTGTTCGGTTCATCCAAAAGTAATAGATTGGGTTTATTAAGCAGAACTTTCGCCAGGTTAATCCGCACCTGGAAACCGCCCGAAAAGAGTTCCGGCTGTTTCTGCATATCATCTCTGGAGAATCCTAAACCAGTAAGGATTTTTTCTGCTCTCCAGGTATCATACTCTTCGCCGGGAGGCAGGCCGAGGCATGCTTCCTGCGCAAGGGTAGGCTGGGTAAAATGAATATGCTGTTCTAAATGGCCGATACGGTAGTTACGGGGAATTTGAATTTCCCCCTCATCCGGTTCTTCAACGCCCATCAGCAGCCTAAAAAGAGTGGTCTTCCCGTGCCCGTTCCTGCCGACCAGTCCAATCCGCTCCCGGCTGTTTATATTAAACCCGATGTTATTAAATAGCTCCTGATCACCATACGTCTTGGTTAATCCTTTAACCTGTATCATATAAAAATAAGGGGTCTAAACTTGTAAACTTGATGAGACATGCCCCCTTTTACAAGTTTAAAAGTTTAGACTTGCCCCCTTTTATGATCCCTTTTATTAACCATACTAATAGAATAAGTATGCCTATGTTCAGGAAGACAGCTAATATCTTGTTATTTTGCAGCCATGGATAAACATCGGTAATTGCAGCCATTTCGATTGCATCCTCAAAATCATCATCTTTATCTACCTGTAAAATTTTTTCGACAACCGTATCGCCTTTTACTTTTATAACCATCGCATGATAAAAATGCCCGAATTTTGCCCTGGTTAAATGCGCGCCGCCGCCACCCGTTACCAGATATACGGTATCTTTGATATTTTCTCTCGCATATCCATGGTAATCACTCGCAATAACATAATCAACCTTGAATTTGTTGATGAGCTCGATTAACTTCTCAGCATGTTCGGCTTTCTTGCCCGGCAAATCAACAAATACAGGAAGAGGAACATGCATAAATACAAATATTTTGCGGTACTTATCCCGTTCATTCGTCAATATCTTTTCTAAATATTCAATACTCTCTTCATGTGAATAAGGCGGATTTAATATACGCAGAACAACAAAAAGACATCCATTAATATTAAATGAGAATATAGAAGGGCCGTAAGTTTTATCAAACTGCTCAACAGAAAAATTATCCTGGTCCACATCATGATTTCCAACGGCATAAAATACCGGGTACGTTGGTTTTATTTCTCCGCTCCATTCTGAGCGTAAATGTACGTGATGTTCGGGGGTTCCTTTATTAACTATATCTCCCAACAGAATCATAAATGCTAATGGCTCATCATGTAAGTTTTCATAAATTCTCTCAGATGTTCCGTTGCCTCTGGTATCTCCAACTATTGCGAAAGAAAACATCTCCTCCTCATTGTTGATTGCGGGCAATAAGTTTCGCACCCGGTCAAAATTCCCAAAGGTTTTGGGCAGCTTCGTTTTGGCTGCGCGCATCGTGATCATTATGGAATATAACTGAAACATAATGATTGAACAAAGCAGTAGTAAGACTGCCAATTGTGCCCCGGTTTTTAATAGTTTAAAAAATAGTTTCATGTTACCTTCTTTCAACCTACAATATTTTTTTAAAGAAATATTTCATTAATACAGCGTTTTTATGTAATTACATAATTAATGATACACAATCGAGGAAACTTACATCATTTAATATCATATTCACTATTCTCTGTCAATCGCGTGGTATCAACAAGCTCAGCGGTTATCGAACCAACCGCAATTTTGCTTTTCATCATAACCGGAAGATGCCGGGCATCATCAGTCATCCATACCCAGATCCTGCCTTTAGCATCAAACAGGGTTTCGTCGGTTATGCGCGGTTCTATGACCACGCAGTTAAATTTTCCTATTGGGATTGTTATCTGTTCTTTGCGAAGGACTTTGACTATCAGCGGCCAGTTCTTGCCGTTCGTATTAACTTTAATCGAAAACTCCGAACCAAGTTTAAGTTGAGAAACCCTGGTAAGATACAGCGATGAGAGGATATCTTGAACAAACGGCGTGATTGAAGCAACAACTATCTCACCGCCGCCTTTATCGATTTTCATCATGCCGGCCGGATGATCATAGGTTATATTGCGCCATCGTTTGAATCTGCCTTCTTTCAAATTTTTAAAGAACCGGTGTGAACAGATGCTTTCTGCATCAACCCAGCTTTTATGCAGATCCCTCACTTTAAAAAAAACATCAAAAAACTTGTTTGATTGAGCTCGCGAGATCAGTACAAATGAAGGCCTGCCGTTGATTTCTTCGATTGAGTCAACTTCGAGTGTGGCGTATCCCCCAATGATTAAGCCCCATCTGATACGGAAACATAGATACTCCCCTTCGGCGAACGCATGATTCTCAACCTTGCGCCATATGAACGGTGCCGGTTCATCAGCATTTACAACAGTAATAGCAAACAGCATGACGGTAATGAACAGACAAATTCTAGAAAGATTATTTTTCATAATGTTGCCGTTTAACTCACATGCTGCTAAGGTTCGACTCTTCCGTTCTTCTCGGGAGGGACGAGTCTGTTTGTATAAAAAAGATGGCGGCCATATTTTTGAAAAAGCCGGCTTCGCTGTTCATAATATTGTACGGTATTCTGTTCGGTATTTAGCAGGTTATTATTCATATTGAGATCATCAAAAAATCGGTATAATCCAAAATTCTTATTTTCATTTCCCACCAGCAGATACCCGTCTTCAGCCCAGCCAAAAAACGAACTGTTGTTCATGATAACATACCGGTGTTCCTGTTCAGAAAAAACAGATTTACCAAATGAAGCATGCGGTATATCAAGACCGAGAATATCCAGCAGACTGGGAAGAATATCCATATGACTCGAAAGCCCCTCGAACCGGCCGGCCTGAATGATCCGCGGTGCATAAAAGAGACACGGAACCCTGAATAAATCAAATATCTGCTTATCAGGGAAATGACCGTCAGTATGATCAGCTGCGATTATAAACAAGGTCCGGTTAAAATATTCTTCCTGTTGAGCCTGTTTAAAAAACATTCCCAATGCATAATCAGAATACTTAAGAACATTTAAAAAATCTCCGTTAGCCGTATCCGTATCAAAAACCGCAAACTCCGGAGAAGGAAGATTACAGGGATCATGGGATGAGAGAGAAAAAAACAATGAACAAAACGGCTGCTTCATCTCTCGCAGTTCGGTATTAAGCCGTGCGAGCGCATATTCATCCCAGATCCCCCAGACGCCGTCATCGATGGTATTATCGCCGTTAAAATCCTCTCTGCTGATATGACGGTCAAAACCGGTTAATCGGGCAAAACCATCAAAGCCCATGGTCCCGCGGCGTCCCCCATGAAGAAACAATGTTGCATATCCCCGCTGTTTCAATAATTTCGGTAAAAAATCATATCTGTTTTGTTCAAGGCTTGAATTTAAAACCGCTGCATCCGGAAATGCCGGAACGGAACCCAGAATAGAGGCGATCGACTCAGTTGAACGCTGGCCGGCTGCGAAAAAATTTGTACATAACAGTCCGTCCGTTGACAATGCGTCAAATTCTTTTGTTACCCCATAGGCTCCCCCTAAGCTTCCCATCAAGAATCCAGACCAGCTTTCCATAACCAGGATAACAACATTGTAATTCTTTTCTGCATTTGTTTTATTTTGAGCATTTTTCCGGTAGAGCGGATAGAGGTCATTAAGAAATAAAGATCGGTCATCATCTATTATATCCTGAAATGCAGCGGTATCTTCAGGAAACGGCTCCCAGGCAATAAGTTTTTTATCCTGCTGCCGGCGAAGAGTCTGGACGGTTGTAAATACAGCATTAAGAGCAAGATGTCCGAGTATTATTTTTTCATTTTGAAAGGCATAGCTTACTCTCAACGGCTTATATTGAAAGCCGCCGCGAAAACCAACTGCCGCGATACATGCAAAAACTACGAAAATTAAAATCTCAGTTTTAACCGTATACTGAAGATCTTTGTGTCTATTTATAATTTTCAAAAGAAAGATCCAACCCATGCTTAATATTACCAATAACACAAAAAATATTGCAATCTTGCCTAAATACTGCGAAAAAGCCATCAATACCATTGCCGGCATATCGCTTAAGACCGCAAATATTTCATAGGAAATGCGGCGGTTTACATACGCATAATATTGAATATCGATCACCTGCCAGATGAGCACGAAGATGAAGCTTATGAGATGCATTATGCCGACCGTCTTAACTGCCGCCGTATATCGGGCAAGGCCGGGAATAACCAGCATAAAGAAAAAGATACCCGAAACCATTATCAATGCAGCTATATCAAACCGTACTCCCTGCACAAAGCCGGTCAATATTTCAGCAGTTGTGCAGGAACTAAATAAATGATAATAATGGATAAAGAAAACTACCCTGCATAAGCTGAGCAATAGAAGACAAAGTATCCCGAAGGATACCACATAGCGAACCGATCGATAAGAAAATAATTTCATAAACTTAATATCTCATTTATCAATAAGCAGCAAAAAACTTAAAAATATAAATTATTCTTCGTGTTCTGTGGTATTATAGGTATATGAGGAAACAATGCCTTTGCGGTCAAACCGGATAACTAAATCTTCGGTGCTTGTATCTCCGAACAGGCGGTAATGATAGGTTCCGTATGTCCAGGTTCGTTGACCGTCTTCAATGCCGACCCGCCATGGCGAACCAAACATATCTTTGATATTACCTTGTGTTGTTTTGTTTAATTGTATGTTAGAGACTTCAGCAGTTGGAAACTCATACCCAATTGTAGCACACCCGGTTAAAACACTGGTTAATAGAACGGTCATAAGTAATACATTACGATTCATACATCGGCTCCTTTATGGGTTTTTATTAATATACATCACGATTATTGGACATATTAAAGGCTCGCAATAAAGAAAGCGATTGAGCCCGCAGACATTGATTTTTAAGTTCGATGCCGTTCGGCACTCCTGCGGTTTCAGAATGACAAACACATACTAACCGTGCTCATTAAATTCCCGAATGTAGTTCATGATTATTGGACATATTACAGGCTAAATAATAAATAACGATTGAGCCCGCAGACGCACACTTTATACGCGATTTTGGTTGTTCTTCCTTTTGACTTTCTAAAGATGATAATACAAAAGAACAATAAGTAATACAATAATGAATTTGTTAAATATTGAAAATGAAAAATGAGAACTAAAAGATGAATGAATACATTAGATGATAAAAATGATAATAGTTAAATTGATGAATATTTGATGATAAATGATGATTGAAGACGAAACCGAAACAGTGACGCGTCCCACGTTGGTTATAGATTATGCAAAAAAGGGTGGGGTTTTTCGTGAGGATGCTGAAGTTACTCGGCGCTTCGCGCCGAATGTGTGGCGGGGCTGTGTGCGCTCTGTTTAGTTTTATCGCATC
>JBDRMW010000191.1:0-4754 GCA_043811735.1 bacterium | reverse complement strand
ACTGAACAGGCACAGGAAGCGCTTGCTCTTGCACAGAGCCGGCATGAGGCTGACCATGAAAAGCTCCTCAAATTACTAACGTCAAAAAAGTTTTTAAATCAGCTTGATACGCAGGAAGATTACGGCGGATTCAGAAGATTTTTGTGGATAGCAGCAGTACTTAAAAAATTGGCTCAAAACAAAGCTCAAAGCGCACAGGATTTGCTGAGAGCACTCATCAAAGATTCAGTATTTCTTGCAGATCCTGCACGGATTGATTTATTAATTGAAACACTTGCAGAGATTCGTCCTGCACCTCAGGATGTTACTGCTTTTTGGGATTCCTATGCACAGCCGCATGATCCACGCCTTGGATTAGTTTTGAAAGCATGGTTTGATAATGATCCAGAATTAGAAAAGAAGTTTTTGATGAATAAAATTGAAGAAATGTATACTGATGACAATAATCAAATCAGTTTTGAACAACGAAGAGTGCTTTTTCTGCCGCACCGTAATACTCCCGCTAATTCTATGGTCAGTGATGAATTATTCATGGGAAACTTTCCTGATAATGTTCGCCCTGATCCGGTTGAAGCAATCTTTTCCCTGTATGATCCGGGTTTTTTAAAACCAGATGAAGCTGAACCGGCACATATCATGCAGATAAGCCCGGCTGGGAAAGCGCGGTTAAAACAAATCGGAGAATATGCAATTAACACTATTCAGTTAACTAAAGAACAAAAAAATATTGTCAGTAAAACAGTGCAAACATTGAAACAAAAAGCAGCGCAGAAGTCTGAGAGCTTGTATAGCGAAATGATTGCAATGGCGCAGAGTGATGAAATGGGAGATCATGCGCAATTAATGAAGTTACTCGGTTCAAATAAAATATTATATCAGTTGGACAGCAAAGAGGCCTATAGCGGATCATATTCAATATTTCAACAACCCTATAGAGGCAGAGGATATCCTATGCTTCGAGCCGGCAATATACTTCTGGAATTAACTCAAAATAAAGCTTCGGTTGCACAGGATACACTCCTTGCATTAATGAAAGATTCAGTGTTTCTCAGTGTATTAACACGGGTTGAGTTATTAATTGAAGCAGGTGCATTGATCAGGCCTGCTCCTCAACAGGTAATTGATTTTTGGGAAACATATACTGATCCTCAAGATGCATTTATCAATATTATTATGCGGAGCAGCCTGGTAAACAGAACTCCTCCCGCGCTTCAATTTTTTGAAAAAATGATTCTTGATAAATCAAATGCTTCTTCTCATTCTGAATCATATGATAAACGAGCTGGATGGATTAAGGATTATATTCTGCCTAACAGGTGTTATACGCAGGTTCTTAAAACCTGTGAATGCTTGGTGCAGAGTTCATTACCCGAAAATCTGCGTTTGATGATAGTAGATGTATTGTTTGATTATCAGAAAGTATGGCATGGGCCTGATACCGGAGTTAATTACCCAAGGATTACAGATCTTTCAATGACTGCATGTGAACAGCTTCTCCGTATAGGAGAGTATGCGCTCGCAAATCTGCCATTAACTGAACACCAGAAAAACGTCATTACCTCTACAATGGATCAGATTAAGTAAGGGGGTATGTCTAGTGTTAAAATCTGACCATTATGCTGTCGTTGTTGTTGGAGCGGGGCCGGCAGGTTTGATCGCTGCTATTGAAAGTTACAAACCTTCTCAGCAAATCCTTATTCTTGAAAAAATGCCTAAACCTGCCTTAAAATTAACCATATCAGGCAAAGGCCGGTGCAATATTACCAATGATGCTGATATCAATGATTTTATTGCTCATTTTGGTAAAAACGGACGGTTTTTAAAGTTTTCATTTGCTGAGTTCTCCAATAAAAAGCTTCTTCAATACTTTGAACGGCTTGGTGTTCGGTTTAAACTTGAGCGGGGAGGCCGTTACTTTCCTCAGGGTGACCGGGCTGAGGATGTGGTAAATGCACTGCTTAATAAAGTTAAATCATTGCATATTCCGTTGATTGCACATGCTGAAGTAACCGGTATTACAAACTCACCTGAAAATACGTTTATCGTTACCGTCTGTTCATCAGCCCGAACAGATAAAAAAAACCCGCAGATTTTCCAGATAACCGCCGATAATATTGTTCTTGCTGCCGGAGGAAAATCATATCCCAAAACCGGTTCAAACGGTGCAGGATATGCATTAGCTGCCCAACTCGGGCATATGATTACCCCTCTTTTTCCCGCACTGGTTCCTCTTATCACCGAAGGAAATACGGCACAAAGACTTCAGGGTTTAAGCTTAAAAAACGTACAAGTTAACGTGTGGTGTAATCACAAAAAGATTGATGAGCGGTTTGGCGAAATGGTATTTACTGATTTTGGTCTTTCCGGGCCTATAATTCTTTCCTTAAGCAACCAAATCGTAAAACTTATTGAGAGTAAGCAGAAGGTATTTATTTCGATAGATTTTAAACCAGCGCTCAGCCACCGCCTGATTGATCAGAGATTGTTGCGGGAAATAAACGAGCACGGCAAGAAAGGTTTTAAAAATCTATTAAAAAATCTTCTGCCGAGAAAATTAATCCCCATATTTACAGAAAGATTACATATCCTTAAAGAAAAACAGTTAAACACGATTAATGCCGAAGAACGCAAGAAACTTAAAAATTTGTTAAAAGAGTTTCAGCTTGAAATAATCGGCCATCGGTCATTTGATAATGCCATCGCCACATCCGGCGGTGTTTCCATTAATGAGATTAATCCACAGACCATGGAATCAAAACTAGTCAACGGATTGTATTTTGCCGGTGAGATTATTGATGTTGATGCTGATACCGGAGGATTTAATCTGCAGGCAGCATTCTCAACCGGCTGGGTCGCCGGCAGGCAATTAAGAGGTCAAGTCTCCACTTGTCAACTTTGATTTTGTTTATGATCATTTTTCCGATTTACCGGTAAGGTTCTTGACCTTCAATCTTTGATTATATACAATACATCCTGCTACTCGCTTCATTTCACTACACTTTTTTCCTCCCATATGACACCACCATGGAGACTGAATACTCTCTGGATGGTTTACTCACAGGTTAAAGGGGGGACATCTTAGCTATTAATGGTATGAAAAGAATTTCGAAGCTGAGATTCTGAACATATTATTTTTCTCAATTGTGCATATATGATCATTCCGGCAAATCTGCACGAAGGGAATATTGTTCAGTGCGGACTGGATTTTATAATGGTGACCGGCAATGCTCGTATCTGATAATTTAGCTTCAACCAGCAACCATGGAATTTTGTTTTTGATTATCAAAAAATCAGTTTCTTCCTTTTCTTTGGTACGCACGAAAGACAACATATATTTGTCGCCGGTATAGTCCATCCATAAATTAATGAGAGCGTACAGTTCTGATGCCACATAGTTTTCAAAACGTTTTCCGGGATCTTGGATGACTGACCAATTATATATATAGCATTTTGGCGCTTTTAAGATAGCTCTTTTAATATTGCGGGCATAAGGGTGAATTTTAAAAATAAGATAAAAATCAGCCAGACGTTTTAAATAGTTTTTTACAGTAGTATGGCTTATCTCAAGGTGTGAGGCCAGGGAAGCTTCCGAAATGGGATTGCCGACCATTTCAGGGAGCAGGGTATACAGATCATAGAGGTAATCTTTTTGTATTATCCGCGTTAAAGCGGATATATCTTCTTTAATAATGGTATCCATGTAATCCTGTGACCATTTTGAAAAAAAGGTTTTTGATTGTTTCTCAAATGGCTCAGGAAATCCGCTAAACTCAAGCAATGGGGTAAGTTCTTGTCGGGTTTCTGAACCGTCCAGAACCTTAGCAATATGTTCTTTAGCAGTGTGCGGGACAGTATAACTCTTTTTATTGGCACTGGCCAATTCAGCTAATGATAACGGGAACAGATGAAACGTGAAATATCTCCCTGACAAACTGTCTCCAGCTTGCTTTATAATATTAAATTTTGCTGAACCAGTGATGATAAACTGGTAATGTTCAAATAAAGAGTCAAAAATACCTTTAAGGATGTTTTTCCATTTGGGAATTTTGTGAATTTCATCAAAACATACCCATTGTTTAGTTTTTTTGGCCGGAGTATCTTCAGTAAAAAAAAGCTGTTTTTCCTTATATCTGTTTTTAACAGACCTCAAATCCCATAAATAATAAAGATTTTCACAATGTGATCTGGTAAGTTTTTGTTTTGCCAGAGTCGTCTTGCCTGATTGTCTGGGTCCGGTGATAAATCGCATTTGCCTGCCCCATCCTTCTGAAAAAGCAGGTATGTATAATAATCGTTCTATCATAATGTATTTATACAATATATATATCAGAAAGTCAAGACTAAATGATAGATATATGGCAATTAGTCAAAACCAATCAATATATAATTCTCCTAACTCCATGTCTACCAAATCCTGGGAAGTGCCTGCCGGGTTTTTGGCAGGCATGAAAGTTTTTACTTATGAGATCGCTTAAAAAGTCGGCTCTCAGCTGAAAATTCGGTTTTTGGCCTACAACTTCGTCAGGCTCAGCTTACATATCTCGTCGATGATATGCGCGCCTCGCCTTCCTCACTTCGGCTCAAATCCTGAAATTTCACCCTTCGACTACGCTCAGGATTTCATTACGCAAAAGACTTTTTGAGAGACCTTGTATTTGAAGGTGCGGCATGAATGATATAGTAGAATTTATTAAAAGTAGATGTTCTGTCCGATCTTTCCAGGATAAACAAGTCCCCGAAGAATTAATAACACA
>JBDRMW010000190.1:0-13670 GCA_043811735.1 bacterium | reverse complement strand
CTGCAGGTACTTCAACCTCTGCCAGAACAGGAGCATCTAAATTTTCATCATATTGAACATTTACTAAGGTGATTTTCATATGATTTCTTAATATATCTCTTTGTAAGATGTGTGATTCATTCTCTGCAGCAAATATTTCATATGTTACTGGATCAATTACAGCGGGTTTGCTGAAATCTGCTATTTGCAATGCTTCCTGAATTATTTTCTGTGCGTTATGATCCGGAAATGCCTCTTGTTTGAATTGAATTAATAACTCAAGCAGATCAAAAAAACTGAATAAATCGTTTTCATCAGTAAAATCCATTATGTCGGGATGCTGGATAAGGCAGGTAACCAGCGAATCTAAACAATCAACATCTTCCGGCAGGTTTCGTAAAAGAGTTTCTAATTCTTTTTTGGGATCAGTATCCAAATCCGCGGTATCTTTTGATACCGTATTCATCGTTTGTCTTGCCTGCCGGATTATTTCCTGTGCGCGTGCAGTGTTAAACATCAGGTTATCAAACAGAGCGCATAACCGGGTAAGTTCTTCAAGATTTTCTGCTTGAGTATTGCAGGGTGTCAGATCAGTGATATACGGTGTAACAGGCTCCAATGTGGGCTGAAGATTTTCATTCTGAATAAAAATAAGCAATTTATCCAAACTGTCGACTTGCTCTGGAAGTTGGGGATGGAGGAGGATTCTGGTCAATGCTGCTGTACGGTACTGCTCTTTTAATTGAGTAAATTTTGGCTCAATATCATGACAAGTATTTACGTAGGCTCTTTCAATTGCAACCTGTAATGATGCATGCGTAATAAGACGCATTGCTTGTAAGGCTGTCCAATCAGCGCGGGCTAAGGGTCCAATATCTACTAACGCTGGGCATTTTTGGAAGTTTTGTTCGTATTGTGTGATTGCATTGCCTATTTCAGTTTGTAATAGTGCAACAGCTTCTTCAGCACGGGTTAAAGGTTCCAACTGTGTTAATTTTGCATCAGCTTCCCCGCGCGCAGCAGCAAGCCTGTCCTTATATGTTTGAGCATAAGTATCTGTATCAGACAGGCTCAGGGAATCCAATTCAGAAATAATGGCTGTTTCTTCAGCAGTATCAGTTAATGACTGCAGTGCAGTACTTGAATCAGCTTCACGCACTTTAGTTTCAAATGCAGTTATGCGCTGCTCGAGCTTCGCACAAGCAGTTAATTGATCTGTTAATGTACGGATCATTTTTTGCGCCGCAGTACAGGCATCATCCAGACGTTTCTGCAGAGCATCTCTCTCATGCGCTAAACCAGGGAGAGTGATGAGACTGATTTTGCCGGTTACTGCTGTGCGGGCTGATTCAAGATCATCCATTAATGCCGGAACTGTTTTTTGTGAGCCGGCAGTTTCTACTTGTGCTTCAATTGCAAGCACCGCATGTTCAGCCCGGTATAAATAAGTTAACTGGTCAATTTTAGGTCGAGCGGATTGCCATACGGCAGCTACACGGATACGAAGCGCATTCTTCACCGGCTCTAAACCTTCAATCGTAACGGCGCCTATGGCGGTGATGATCCTGCTTCTGTCTGATTCAATAGTATCCTGCAATCGTTCGAGATCATCTTTTCGTAAAACAGCTGTTTCTATTGTATTTTGAATACCAGTGATTTGCTGCTCTACTGTGCGTAATTGTGTTAACTGTGCTGTTTTAGCTCTTGCATTTTGACATATGCTCTCCAATTGTTCTTCGAGTTCTTTTCTTTTTGATTTTAAGGTGATGAGTGAAATATCAGATATTGCGTCTCTTACTGTTCTTTTCTGTCTTTCAAGGTTTGTGCCTAATGCTTCTATGGTTTCTACGGATAAAGCGCTGTTAACAATGTCATTAAAATCAGAAAGTTTCTGCTCAGCTGTCTGTACAGAGATTAATTGGTCTATTTTAGCTCTTGCATCACCGGAAACTGAGTTCATGTGATCAACAAGTAATTTATAATCAGCCGCATCCAGTGATCGTTGATCAATCTTGCTCATTGCAGATGTAATCTTCCCGTGCGTGCTCGCATTGGAATCACGCAACTTCTGTAACGTATCAAACGAGTCTGCGGCTTTGACTTGTTTATCATATTCATCAATAAGTTGTTTTGCACTGCGGTAATGGTTCAATTGGTTTAATCGTTCTGTAACTTTTATTGTAACATCGTCAAACGTTTCTTGTGCCTGTTTTCGTAAGGTTTCATCTTCTATTGCGCCTATGGATTGTTGTATGGCAGAGGATATTTCATCAAGCTTGTTTTCCAGCTTTGTTAATGCATTGATTGAAGTTGCTTTATGCGTGCGGTCTTTTAATTTTCCGCACAACGTATTGGCATCTTTTAACCGTTTTTGTTGTAGAGCGGTAAACTCATGAGTTTGAACTCTTCGCTTTCGATTTGCATCAAATTCCTGCTGTCTTGCTTCGGCAGAACGTTTTATCAGCGGATTAGGATCAGCCAGGAATGAAGCAAGATCTGGAGCATGATCAGGGGTAATTGCTTGGATGCGTTCTATATACTCCCGTGCACGGTTTATCTCACGTACTCTTTCTGCTTGTGCTTGTTCAAGAAAGACCGCCGATGCTTTATCTGCGACTTGAGAATTAGTATCAGTGAGTAACGTTCGTGATATCTCCGGCTGTTCGAGAGCTGGTTTTTTCATCCCCTCAAGGCATTGAAAGACGCGGTCAGCTTCTGATTCTGCCAGGGCATGTCTGCTTTCCTTTGTCGGGGCAAACTGTCCCCTCAGAAACACGGGCAGTCCATTTTCATCAACAATACGCAGGTTGGGATCTGATTCAATGAGCCGGGCATCAACTAAAAACCTTTCAATTACCGCTGAGACAACACGAAACCCTGCTGCAACATCAAACTGTTCCATCATGCTGCGGGCTTTTGTTTGATGATCAGTTTTAGGCAGATGAGAGGTGATATGCTCGAAATCCCGTTCAATTCCTTTGATTGTTTCAGTAATTGTCTGCTGCCGGACACCTTCATCCTGCATAACTATTCTTAATTTGTCTATATATCCGTTGTGCATTGCCTGGCAGATATCAGTGAATCCATCAGGATCTCCATTATATTGAGATACCATCGCATCAATCTCCCGGGTAACTGTAAAAAGAGGTGAATCACTGATTCCAATCAGATGGGTTAATTTAACTGTGAGGATCTTCTCGATTTCTTCCGCGATATCCTGCCTTCGGGGATGAACTGCCCATACTGCGGATGGAAACAGGTGAACTTCTCTGTCTGATTGCTTCTGGCTGCTAAGTTCCTGTTGTATCGTAACCACTTCTATCCCGTTTTCAATAAGACGTAATGTGTCAAAGCCAGGCACTACCGTACCAAATCCGTTATGAATGAACATGTCATACAGCCGTTGTCTAAACTTACGTCTGACTAACATACGCATATCATGTGTTCTTGCCAGGTTTACACTGCCCGGTATGGCAGTGTCCTGTGCAGTATCCGTATCAGCAGAAGAGAAATGTAATTCAACATTGCCGCTGAATATCGGCGGGAATGTCATTTCAATGCCTGATTCAATACAGTGGCTGGTGAATGGAATTTCTTTGCCTGTGCTGTCTTGCAGCACCCAGGTTGTCATCGGCTCATCAGGATTTTTTACTGCCAGGCGTGATTGGGCCAGTTTTTGAGAAGCAAGGTCTTCTATCTTATCACGTATAAGCCAATCGCTCATCATAATAATATTTCTGCATATATTGATTATACCGGGATCACCTTTTTTAAGACCGGCATCTAAATCTTCAAAAGCCTTTTCAATATGCGCCATTGTATCAGTTACTTCTAAAGCATGAAGCAGATCAAGATCAAGCAGATGTACGGTTTTCCCGTTATACTCAACGGTAAACTGCTGTTCAAGGTCATAGTATAAATCAGTGATCAGGTTAGCAATGATTTGTTTTAATAATGGACGTGCTTGATCAGGTATTTTGTCTTTTGCACCAGCCTGCTTAAGAAATGTCAGTACAGGTTTTAATTCATTGGCAATACCTCTGGTGATGCCCAGCATGCTTTGCAGTTTCTGTGCGTTACCTTGGGAGATAAGACATTTGTCATCAACATCATGATCAGCAATTTCCACACCGCATTCATGCGCGCATAATGCCAAAATATTAATGTTTGTAAGCGTCTGTTGAGCATGTGCAAAGATCTGATCAATAGCATCTGGAGAATCAGCTGCACCAATTTCTTCAGCTTGTTTTTTCCGTTTGGTGATTAATTCCTGCATTTGGATTATTTTTTCATCAGGATAAAATCCTTTAAGTGTTCCCAGAATGCTGTCGCGCCAGAGTTCATCACTGCCTGGGAGTCCATCGATATTTCCTATTCGAGAGTAATAACAGCACATCTCGATGCCGCGCTGTATTTGATTGAATCTGTCAATATCTCCTTTCGAGTCATCCCTTTTTGCTATTAGAAAAGGCTGTCCATTATTTTGCATTTTTAGTTTCGTAGTTATTTTTTTCTGATCAAAGATTTGTTTGTCGCACAATGTCGAGAAAAGCAGAGAATTTTTACGTGTTCCTACTACAATGCATGATTTTAATTGGGTAATATCTTGTTGTGTTATTGATGATCCGTTGGGTGATTTTTTTTCAATAAACGCATCAATTGCGGTTGTTGCGGTTCTATTGTAAGAAAATTCGCCGTTTCCCGGGGCTTCATTGAAAACCCGCTGTAATTCTTCGAGAACTTCCTGCAGTTCCTTAAACCTGGATAGTATCATTTCTCTATCGAATTCATCATGTTCGCGCACCTCTATGCTCCGCCACAGTGAATCTGCTTGTACAAAGGCAATATTCATTTTCCAGGATAATGCGATCATTAGTTCGATGCCTGCTTTGGTATACCCTCTTTTAATAAGCCGATCTTGTGCCTGTTCTATTCCTTGTTTATCGGTAAAATATTTTTTTAAATATTGCTCTTGTGCTACTGCGAGGAATATTCCCCGCGCCCGGTCAAGCGGTTTTAATCTATCTTCTAAATCAGTTTTTACTGAATGAATATCTATATGGCAGACTCCCCTTTGATCAGGTAAACGTAAGAAACGGCAGAATGGATCATTCAGGCTAAACAGTCCGTTCAATGAAGCCTTAACCGGGATGGATTCTTCCTCATCTGATTCTGCCTGGCAGAACAGTACCGTATTTCCCGTCTTATGCGCATAGCAGCTTCCATCATTCAGGTCGCTCAACGATCGTCTTGCTCGTGCCTGTATCCGCCTGCCGGTTAAATCAGCATCATTCGTCGGGATACGCACGATTCGCGAAGGGCTGCGCCTGCCTGCATCATGCGCAGAAAGATACGGAACCGTGAAAAGCCGTTTATCAACATAAGCAAGCAATGCATCTTTTGCAGAGATGCTTAATGATAAAATAAAATCATAAAGTTTTTGCTTATCCTGCAGGATCCAGCATTTCTCATCAGCAGCTTCAGCGCGGATATGCGGGGATGCAACTGCGGTGCGCAGTTCGGCTAGATTCGTAAGATCCTCAAACCTGCTGATGTCGCCCTGTGCAAGAGGCGATTTATTTTCATCATCAATAAGATAAAATCTCTGTATGCTTCTTCCGGTATGGCCGGGTATCCGGACCGCGAACTGTTCCTGCAGGGTGATTTCCAAACGTGCCGGTGATCCGTTTACCGCATCAATCGCTTCGATATATTTAATATGCCGGGGATCAATAAGCCAGGGCAATAAACTGAAACTATCGTTTGTATCCTTATCATCAATCAATGCAGTATATCCAGCATCCTCAAGCAGGCCGCGTGCATCTTTGGTGAGAAGCCCGTTTTTATCAACGAAACCGCCAAGCGTTTTATTGCCTGGATTAAGCCAGATAACTTCATCATCATTCCCCTGCTTTTGTGTCTGCCGGATAAAGCTTCCCAATAATTGTGACAATTGTTCTTTCTTCTTTGGTGATTTTTTCTTTACCGCAGAATCTCCGCCGGGACCTGCCGCGTGTTCATCCTGTGCAGTCATAATAAGTCCCAGCACAGCTTCTATCGTCTCTTGGTTGTTACTAATCTTGAATTTTTTGTTTTCGCATATCCTGCGGAATTGTTCAGGTTGTTTTCGGGATTTATAGAGAGCTTTTGCAAGGCCGATTGCTTTTGACCATTCTTTAAATAGTGGTTGTCCTGCCTGGTCTTTCAACCTCAGCATTGCCTGACACAATATTTCTACTGTTGTTTGAGGATCTAATAGGTTAATCTGCTCAACCTGAGGGGCGACCGGAGTGACTTCCGGTGCTGGAGCTGCGGGGAATGCTTCACCGGAAGAATCTGCAGAGGAATCTGCAGCCGGTGCAGGTTTATCCAAATAAGAAGCGAGTCTTTCTTGAGCCCGGGGGGTTAACGCGAATTTACCATCAGTAAAAATCGGTTTGCCGGCTTCATCAGCAATAGTTATATTAGTCTCTTTTTCAAAAATGCGGCTGTCAAGCATGTATTTCTTATAAATTGCCGCATATACACGGTATAGCATGGCAACATCGAATAAATCTTTTATGCATTTAGTGCGTGTATGATCAGCGGCATCAGGTAAAATGCGTTCTACAAGTGATGTAAGATAGATTAAATCTTCTCCCATACCCCTGCATACTGCGGCAATATCATCTGGTTGCACGCCTTCGGTGTGCATAATTGTGGTGACCGCCTCTTGATATTGAAGGCAGATACTTTTAAGTATTTCTGTGCCGGGTTCCTGATGATCCGCCGCTGCTCGTTTTGCAGCTGCCGGGATTGCTTCAGATATAGGGCCTTTACCGGCTATGTCCGCCAATTTTGTAATAACCAGATCATTAATGGAAGCACAGTTTTCAGCAGTTACTCTTTCATGTCTTTTTCTCAAGCTTGCCTGAACGAGTTCCTCGGATACCCCGGGTTCATGCTGAGCCGTTAATATTAATTGTGTCTTGGCAGTGAAATCATCTTTGTTTAGGGCAAGCGGAGAACCCCAGGCATTTCGGATGGTTATAATAACGCGTTCTTCATCGGATTTCAGCATATCAACGCATTGAAAAAGATTTTCAAGTGTATGCGGAAGCAGGATTTTGCAGTGTAACGTTGTTTTATCGGTTGTTTCAGAATCAACAGTTATCAACGGTCCTCCCAGGAGTACGGGTGGAATATTAACGCCCAGATCTTGGTGAATAAGTTCCAGGAGTTTAATACGCGTACCATCTTTTTCTAATTCCCATTCAACCAGGGAATCATGAGGATTAAGGATACGATATAGTGATGCGGCGGCTGATGCGGTTACATCCAGTTCATTGCGTGCGCGCAGAAGCCATTCACTCATCATCCCGGCAAGCTGACAGAGGTTTTGAATCGTGTTTTCAGAAGGTTCGCCGTCAGGAGCATCCCGTTTTATGTCAATAATTCCCTGCCTGATTAATGCAGATATATCCGCGGAATGTTTCATAACCGCGGTTACTTCAAGAGCATGTTTTAGTTCAAAATCAAAAATCCTTTTTTGTGAAGAATCCGGATATTCGATAAATGAGTTCTCTTCAAGTTTGTTATTCAGTATTTGTAATGCCTGGATAACATCTGGATGTATTTGGTCTAATGCTGCCCCAAAGCTTTTTGGATCGGAAAGTTTGCCGCAAAATGCGGTAAGCCGTGCCTTTAAATCATCCATATCTTCAAGCTGTGCAACCAGGCATCTGATGAGGCTGATCATGCCGGTGAATTCTTTATAATCATCATCAGTGAGTGTTTTAGCTCTAAGACCGAGAGAAATATATGTGTTTTCAGCAAACTGATCAAGCAGTATTTGATTGAACAGCATGCGGGTAACCTGAGTGAAACGTTCAGTAACCGCATCGGGGCTGATTCCCTGCTTTTGGAGATCATGTTTTGTTTTATCAATGAGTTCTTGCATGGCGGTGAGATCATCAGGCGGGAACAGCTGTGCGTGCAGAAAAGCAGCCCGCTTATGCCAGGGATCATCTTGTTCTCTGCCCGAAGCATCACCCAAAAAACGGTTTACCAAACAGTATGAGCCGCTGTCTACCCATAATTGATCTATTTTATTATTGATTGCTTCGATAATATCGGTTCTTGTCTGCGTAAGATTTGGTTTTGTTGGCTCACCTATCCGTGACAAATTAAATGTTCTTTCTAATTCTGCAAGGTCCTTATCAGATTCAGCGATTAAAAGCTTGAAGCAAAGAGATTGATCCGGAATAATCTTGGTATGAAAACCGTTATTATCAAAGAAGGATGACACACATGTATGTTTGAATTTTTGTACGGGTTTTTCTATAATGGAACGCAGTTTTTTAGTAACAAGCGCGATATCTTTATATTCAACAGTTTTATGGGGATCATGTATGGCGTTTTCAATATCTTTGATTGATTGCACGGTATCCGGATCCGGCATGTATTCATCGGGCTCAAGGACTTGTGCATAGACCTCGTTTAAAGCTCGCAGGTTTTCTTTTAGATGAGCAACTCTCTGCCGGGTGATTTCTTTGCTCAATGGCGGCAGGACCATGCCTTCCATTATGGTACATAATGAGATAATTCTTGCTTTTGCGCGGGAAGATTCTTTGGATAGGCGGATCAATTCATCAAGAGTTTTGCGTCTTAAATTATATTTTTCGATTAAATGTTGTCTTGTATCCTCAACTGCTGTTCTTAATGATTCCGAATCGGTTAAAAAATTTTCAGCCGAAAGATAATCACTGCGCAGGATATCCATATCTGTAAAGCGGTCTTTAAGAGCTTTTAAACCCTGGACCAGGCTGACATAATAAACACCTTGTGAAGCAGTGATATTTATAGTACGGCAGAAAGGTTTGTTAATAGGAGTTGCAACAGGGGAATGCGATGTTGGATCAGTATTGACCGCACACCAGAGCATCCTGGTATCACTGCTGTCTGTGAATATACGGTTGCCTTCCATTCGTCCTTGAGCAGCGGCATGTGTCTGTTTCATTAATACTGACGCATCTTTGTTAGGTAAGATTGCGGTAATATGCTCTCCTTTGATTCCTAAGTCCTGCCGGGAAAGTAATTGAACAGCAATAATCCTTTGGGCAACAGCGGCCATAACAGTTTTTTTATCACCGATATTTTTTGCTGACTGCAAATTTTCCAAAAGACGGTTTTTATCATGCAAAATCCAGCATTGCGCATCAGCTCCTTCTCCTTGAAATAAACCGGTTTTTACTTGTTCAACTAATTCATGCAACTGTGATAAATCTTCATATCGGGTAAGAGCGGGTGCAGGTTTTGTATGATCAGAATTATTCGGGATAAGATGGATCTGTCTGATTATTCTTCCGCTGGTATCCGGTATACGTATATAATCCTGCTTAAAACTCACCAATAGACGAGCAGGAGTTCCATCATTTTCCGGGATTTCCTTTATGGATTCCACATAATCCTCTTGCAGGAGCCATATAAGGAGTCCGATGTATTCGTCTTTACCGCCCGGCAGGCGTTCTACATCATTAACCAGAGAAATATATCCGGCATGACTCAGGATCCTTTGTGCACTTCCTTTAAGCATGCCGTCAGTTCCAATGAAACCTTCAATCTGTGATGGATCAAGATAGACAACATTATTGTCTTTATCTCCATCGCCGACCTTATCGGCAATATACCGGCAAAACAGGTTTTTTAAATCCGCTTCTCTTAACCTTGGCGGAGATGCGGCTGGCCGCAATGGGCGTGACGCAGCAGATGATGATGGAGGTTTCTTTTTTGCATCTCCATTTCCATTGCTGTTTATCTTAGGTATGGCAGCTGCATCTATTATTGTTGTAAGTGCAGTTTGTTGTCTGTGGGGGAGAGATTTCAGTTGAAATCTTCCTGCGCAGATATTATGTGCAGCTTTTTCTGCCTGTATTTTTGTAAAGGCAGGTTTGCCTTTGGGGGTTAATAATGCAGCAATTGCTTCTTTCAAAGCATTGACGTCAATTCTTTCCGGATCTGAAACATCAAATGTTCCTGTTTTGCCTTGTAATGTACCGGCAAGTTCGACGAGCGGTATACCGTCTGTGCCCGGCGGGGAAAGAAAATCAGAATTATACGAATAACCTGGCAGGCCGGTACCCAACAGGCTGGTGCCCACCAGGCATGCAGACAGAATGAACGTAAAAAACTTCTTCGCAGCACATGTAAATTTATATTTCATATAATGTTAATAAATTATATGAATAACATGTAAAGTTTCTATTAAGGAAATGTAAAATATTTGTAAAGTTATGCCGAACCCCCGATTATGCCGAATGACCCAGATCTCCCCAAAAGATACCGTCGAAAGCCCTGCAAAAAGGTACAATTTCATTCGGCATAATCAGAGGCTATTAAGAAAGGCTAAAAGTTGATCGTTCGGCTTATACCGCTTTATGTGTATATTAAATGGATTCGTTTGAGCAAGAGCTTTTTCTTTTAATTGCATATTAGCATGAATATAAATTTGCGTTGTCTCAATTGATTCATGCCCAAGCCACAAAGCAATCACTGCAAGATCAACACCATTCTGAAGGAGCTCCATTGCAATACTATGACGAAATACATGCGGTGAGACTCTCCTGTTTTCCAGTGTTAAACATATATTTTGTGCAGCAGTAACGTACTTTGATACTATGTACTCAATGCTATCACGACTTAAGGGGTAGCCTTGTGAGTTTGGGAATAAGACATCAGTAGGTTGACCGTTACGTTCTTTTAACCAACTGCGCATGGCCACTACTGCTTCTTTCCTCAGTGGCGTACAACGTTCTTTTCGTCCCTTGCCGATGCAGTGAACATAAGCGCCTCCATTAAAAATAATGTCGTGACAGTGAAGTCCAATGAGTTCAGACACCCGCAACCCTGTTTGAGCGAGAATCAACAACAATGTTCGATCACGGCGGCCTATCCAGGTATTTTGGTCTGGCATAGCTAAAATAGCATCAATTTCAGAACGTTTTAAGAAATCTATTGAGGTGCGGTCATATTTTTTATGAGGTATTGCTAAGACTCGTTGAATTAAGCCGCTATGATTTGGTTCATGCAGTGCAGCAAATTTAAAAAACGCATGAATTGCTGAGAGTCTAATATTCCTACTGCGAGCAGTATTATTGCGGTCTTTTTCAATGTGGTCAAGGAAAGCACCGATAAACGGAGCGTCGATATCTTCAAACGTTAAGAGTGAGGGAGCTTTTTTTAAGTATTCTTTCGCAAATTGTACAAGCAACCGGAAGGTGTCGCGATAACTTTCAATGGTATGGAGGCTGGCTTGCATTTGTTTTATAAGACGGTCAGTAAAAAATGTTTCAAGTAATCCTGCAAAGCTTGCTTTTATGATATGATTATTCATAGCATGGTATCTCCTTTCAGGTGATCAAGCCGTTGAGCAGCTAATCTCAAAAGTTCAGGAACAGCAGTTAAATACCAGTAGGTATACGTTATCATAACATGTCCCATATAGGTGGAAAGTTTTGGGAGATGTTTTTCTACATCAATGCCGGTACGATACCACCTTATCACGGTAGACAGAGCAAATCTATGCCGTAAGTCATGGATGTGTGGGGCTCGATGGGCTCCGGCGCTTTTGAACCCGATGGTTCGTGATAATTTAATAAAGACTCTCCTCACCGCTTGATAATTAAGCCGTATGTTAGTTTCCGTAATAAAGAAACTTTTTGATTGTGGATACCAATGATTGCGCGCATACGCATAGTTCTTAAGTGCACGTTGGGTAGTCGGATGAATAGGAACTAATCGGGTTTTCCTAAACTTTGATTCGCGAACAATAATGACATTATTAGTCAAATCAACATCAGCACAATTTAAATGTATTGCTTCACTAACCCGCATGCCGGTAGTAGCCAGTAACCCAAACAAGGTCGAATATGTTTCAGGTTTTAGGCCGGTTGTTGAGGAAAGTTCTCTCGCAGCTTTAAGCAGTTTTTTAATTTCATTATCGGTGTACAAATACGGCGGTTTTCGCGTATAGCGAAACGGCAGTAACTGTTGCGATGGTATTTCAGTTTTGGGGTCTTGCGTAATGCGGTATTGAGCAAAATGACGCACCATGCATAACCGATATGCCTGATACATGGGTTGCGCATGAATGGGTTGTGTGGCCCATTGGAGAGCAAGCTTTGTGGTGATCACCAGCGATTTGTTTTCCTTGAGAAATGATATGAAGCTATTCAGCATAATTCCTGCAGTTCTCAATTTAAATCCAAGCGTTCGTTGAAGGTTAAGATATTCAGCAAGTGCTTTTTTTAAAGCTATCATGGGTTACCTCCCGGCCAACGCTGCGCAAGCTTACGTAATGAAGGCAGATCGACTTTCGTATACATGAGCGTAGTATTCAATGAGCGATGGCGAAGAATTCTACTTATTTCTGGCAACGATACTTCGGTATGAAGCATTCTGGTTGCCAAAGAATGCCTCAATACATGCGGACCTGTCCGGAAAGCATGAATCCCCGCGCGACAGAGAGCATTCTTTACAATGGAATATATGGCACCAGAACTGGTAAATCCATGATACGGCGCCTTTATACATACGAATACTTGTCGCGTCAAACATGAAGGACGTGTATTCTTTATGTATTTTGCGAGGGCTTCACCTACATCTTGAAGCAGGGGTAGTTTATCGTGATGATTACCCTTCCCCCGTATGATCAGCTCTCCCGTTCCCCACTGTAAATCATCTAACTTCATATTCACAACTTCTCCTGCACGTAATCCAAGTCGAGCAAGTATAAGTAAAATAGCATAATTACGTTGTCCCATAAGGCTCTGTTGATCACAACTCTTTAACATACGTTCAACGTCTTTTACGTCAAGTGTCTCAGGCACTCCGGCTAATCGCCACTTTGCTACCGCAGGTACAAATACAGCCATGTTAGTGGGAATTAGACTACGAACATATAAAAATCGCAAAAATGCACGTATTGCATGTACCATGTTTTTTGCATAACTGGGACTAACGCTATACGCCTGACGAAGAATAAATCTTATGATATCCTGTTGCTTGAGTTTGGAAAACTGTATCTTATTTTTTTTAAAACGCTTCCTCAAAAACTGGCGAATTATTCTTACGTATGCTTTCATTGTCCCACGGGTAAGTCCACGTTCCTGTATAAGGTATCCAGTAAATCTATTGAGAATAAGATTAATCATACTGTATCACCTCCCCCTTAATAGAATGATTAAATACATCGATTACATGATTGTTATCTATGATTTATCAACAATATAATCAAAGCATTTAAATAATAGTAAATTATAATACTTGGGGATTCCCTTTGGGAAGGGTAATTGCTATCCTTTTAATAGCCTCTGATTATGCCGAATGGAATTGTACCTTTTTGCAGGGCTTTCGACGGTATCTTTTGGGGAGATCTGGGTCATTCGGCATAATCGGGGGTTCGGCATAACTTTACAGAAATTTTACATTCACTTCATTGAAACTTTACATCATATTTATATAATAAAGAAGGCTTTTATTCGAAGTTTTGGTGTTTGAATTTCGAATAAAAGTTATTGAACTAAACCGCTTCGCGGTAGTCTGGTTTAGCTGGGACTTTCTCTAGTTTTTTAAAGACTGTTCTACAAACTTCCTGCAAATAATTAAACTTATCGCTATAATAGTTCCTATCGGATGCATACGCATCCGAAATC
>JBDRMW010000189.1:0-3926 GCA_043811735.1 bacterium | reverse complement strand
CGAAAATCTTTTTCCAGGCATCGATCGCTTTTGAGTATTCTCCAACCTTATAATATCCCCACCCATCCTGATTTAACCGGGATATTTCTCCTTTTTGAGCCATGGTTTTAAGCTTGGCATAGTGTTCCCTCTCCTGTGCAGAAAGGGAGATCTTTTCCTTAATCTCTGCGATAGCATCCTGAGCCTGCTTATGATCCTTGTCGAGCGCCAACACTTTTTCCCATTCAGACAATGAATCACTCCATTTTTTATCAGAGGAATATGCATGAGCCAATACTTCGTGGTCGTCGAGTTCTTTTTTCCGTTTTAATTCAGCAAGCAGTCCTTCAGCAGACTCTTTTAATTCCTGCGCTTTGGTGTTTTTATGATTCCAGATTAGCGCTTTTTCCCATTCAGCAATTGCTTTTTCATGCTCTTTTTTATCATACAGTTCAAGTCCTATGCGTGTATAACTTTGAGAAAGTGAATAGGCATCTTTTTTGGTAACCCGCTCATATTTTTTATTCCGGATATGTTCCATCTCTGCCAGCGTAAACCCGAAACGCAGCGAGACCGAAAACTTCTGGGTTAACCCCAGATCATGATCAGAAACTGCATAATCAACCTGATAATTGCTGACTTTAACTCCCAATCCGGCGGCTAATTTTCCGGCATCCAGCCCCAGGCGCAAACCTATGGTCTCATGAAGGGCATATTCAAAACCATAACTTAAACGATATAAAGGATATTCCTGTTTCTCAATATCACAACTAAACGTTACATCATGGCCGTATAACTGCATAAGGTCATATATGGAATATGCTAATCCAAACCGCGGACGCAGTGCATACTGTTCTTCCTGTGTTTTTAGGGTAAGTTTGGGAGCTATAATATTTGCAATGCGAAACCCAGCCTGAAGATTTTTGGGGAACGGCGAGAACAGTATAAGACCGATATCAGCCCCAAATGAAGTGTCTGCATACGAATCAATCTTATGATGAACTATTTTTCCAGCAAGGCCTCCAACCGCATATTCGGAAAACTGGTATGCATATGCCAGGTAGCCCGCCTGTTCATATACACCGAATGTTGATGCAACATCCAATGGATCTGTTCTTTTTTCAAATTCACCCGCATTCACGGACTGCCAGCCAATGCCAAAATTGCCGATCTTTCTCGTTGGAAGGACGATATAGACTGAGTCGAATATAACATCCAAATACAACGGCGCATGAAAACCGGTTAATTCCAGTTTTTGTACCCCTATAATACCTGCAGGATTATCAGAAACCGAGGTTGCATCGCCGATGATTCCGCTGTAGGCATTGCCCATTGCCTGGCGCCGGGCACCGGAATAAAATCTTGTAAATGAGCCGAACTGTGATGTTTTTTGAGTTGAGAAACACGTCGAAGGACAAAGAAATAGAAACAGGCAGGTAAAAAGCAGATATTGGGGAGGTAATATATATTTATATATCACCCATAATTTATATCAATTTATCAGCATATGTGTCAAGGCATTTATTATTATGCAGGCCTGCAGTAAAAGCTTAAAAAACTGGAACTTATTATGGATATTAATGGAAAATTGATGATTTTAACCGGAAAAGAAGATTATTCTTTAAAAACAGGAGGAATAGGCATGCTGTATTGTTTAAGAAACTCTATAAAATTTTCTTTTGATACCCGCCGGTGTCCGCCCGGTGTGCGATATGCCTTTAACTTACTGGTATTAATCCAATGAATTACCGTACTGATGTTTACATTGCAGAACTGACTGATTTGAAATGTGGTTAATATACTGTTATTTTTCATAATAATTAAAATAATAATTCAAACTATACTAATTAATATATATACCGCAAATTCTTTTTTGTCAAGGAGGGTATAAAATTTTGCGTACTGCAAAATTTAAGTAGTAAGTAATAAGAAGTAAGTAGTAAGAAAAGCTAAAATTAATAACAAAAAGGCATGCATAGCAAAATTTTCCTTACTACTTGTTAATAATTCATTATTAAACGTCAAAGTCAAAATCAAAATTATTTGCTGCTGCTGGGAATATTAAAATTGCTGAATCTTTGTATTGAAAAGTTAGAAAGTGAAATAATGCTGGAATGCAAGGTTAGAAGGGGAAGTTGTAGAGTTTTACGCGGGCAAAATTATATCTTACGAGGATCTTTTTCTTTTCTCCGCTTAACCATAATCCGCCTTTATAAAAACACATGCCGGTAACATCTCGTACAGGTGCAAGGCTGAGCTTTTTTGAAAGAAAATAACCGTCAACTTTTTTAAGAGCTTCACCGGTATTCTTATATTTGACGACTTCGTGGGTTAACGCATCATAGACCCACAGAAAACCTTTCCACCAGCATATGGCAGTCGGCTCAATATCAGGCAACACAAAGGTTTTTTCAACCGACAAGAGATAATCTTTTTTATGGAGATAGATTTCGAGTTTTTCCGCATCATATGACCATAGATCTTCCCCATCCCATGCCAGAAGAGTTGTATTATTCCCCGGTGCGGGGAATGTCCCCTCTATCTGGGCAGGATTTGATGCACGATGCAGATAGATTATTTTTTCTGCAGGATCACATGACCATAAGAAACCGCCGGAAATAACAAAAGAGCTGAGAGAATCGAATTTAAGATTGAATGTCTGTTTTGGCACCGCCACTCTGTCAGGCTTAAAATAAAACAGGCTCGCTTTTGCCTTATCATAGACCACCAGCGACGAACCTCCTATCGCCAGTGCCGCCGGTCTAATATCAGGCAATTGATAAATAGCGGTTTTTTTGTACAAGAAAAAGACACTTAATACCGTAGGTATACCGATTAGTCCAAGCACAAGGATCCTGCGCAGTTTGGTGCGGCGTTTCAGGGTAACCGCATTCCAGGTTGCCGCAATAATGGGGCGTAAATACATCTTTTTTTCACGCGGCACCGCGGGGCCAGGAGTTACACCTCCAGGCATTTCAGGTACCGGCTGCGGTGCATGCAGCAAATCCCGCAATAATTTCTCCGGCTCCGGCACACCGGATAAGATCCAGCGTTCCCTTTCCTGGCGCAGCCGTTTTTCCCATTCAATAACTTCATCTTTTCTCTTCTCCCAGATTAATCGTTCTTTTTCCCACAATTCTTTCCATTGCTTACGCTCTGCATCCCACTCAACAATCATCCGTGCACGGCCTTCTTTTAATTCTTCGATCTGTAATTTATAATGTTTAAATTCATTAAGATTAATATCCCGGAGTTTTTGCTCCATCTCAAGCTGTTTATAGGCTTTATCCAGAGAAACCTGCAAATCAATGATTTTTTTTGATGATTCTTCGGATATTTCTTTACCCTGTTTATGTGACGAGGAGAGTGCACTTTTAAGACGGGATATTTCTAATTCTAGGAAATCTTTTTCCTCTTCAAATTTTTGTTTTTTCTTTAAAACGTCCAGCTCTTTTTCAGCATATTCCTGCCGGATTGCCGCGGTTTCTTCTTCACGATCTGCGATAAGATGCTGCCACTGTTTTTCTTTTTCATCCCACTGATCACGAAGCTTTTGAAAATGTTCCTTTTCAACCGCTAAACTGGTATGAGCGGCCTCAGAAGACCGGCGGTAAAATTCCATCTCTTTGGTAAACGCCTCTTCGTGCCTTGCGAGTTCGTCCTGTTTAGTTTTAAAACTATCAACATCTGATTTAAGACGCTCCATCTCAGACAATCGCTGCTGGTTAAGCTGTTCATGCACCTCAGAGATTTCTTTCTCAAAATTCTTAAGTTTTTCATTGAGGATTTTAATCTCATGATCTTTTTTTTCAAAAAGATCGTTCCAGTATTCTTTTTCCCGGCGATATCTGCTGCGCAGAATCTGAAGCGTCTCTAATGCAATTTCCTGCCTGGTATTTAATATTTCCTGTTCAAAGGAACCGGCACGAGATCCGGCGGATCCTTCA
>JBDRMW010000188.1:0-2455 GCA_043811735.1 bacterium | reverse complement strand
GCCCGTAATAGTTTGTGGTCGGGAGTTTGTTGTTCGTAGTTTAAGGTTAAAAAAACATACAATTATTACTTTTTTAATCACGATAACTCTACAACCTTTTAACCATTAACCCCTTAAAATGATTACATTAAAATGAGAATAAATTCAGAATAATGCAAATATGGAAGATAATAATTAATAGTTAAAAAGCCAATACCATTAAGGATTTCAGATTTTTCCCATAATATCCGTTATATATTGATTTTGTCTGAACTGCAATTCATACAGTTTTGCGTATATGCCGTGTTTTCTTATTAATTCAGCATGAGTTCCATGTTCGCGAATCCGGCCTTTATGCAATACATAAATACGTTCCACTTTTCTTAATGTTGATAATCTATGAGCAATAGCAATAGTAGTACGGCCCTTCATTAGTGTATCCATGGCATTCAGGATTAGATGCTCAGTTTCGCTGTCTATATGGCTTGTGGCTTCGTCCAGTACCAGAACCGGAGGATCGAAAGCAAGTACTCTGGCAAAGGCAATAAGCTGTTTCTGGCCAGTTGAAAGTTTTGCTCCCTCGTCACCTAATATCGTATCATACCCGCGCGGCAGATTGAGGATAAAATTGTTTATATGAATCTGCCTGCATACAAATTCAATCTTTTCTCTTGATAATTCCGGGCAGCCCATGGATATATTTTCCGCCACCGATGCATTAAAAACAAATAGGTCCTGCGATACTGTGTTAATAGAGCTGCGGAGACTGTGTAATGCATAATTTCCAGCCGGTATGCCGTTAAGCATAATTGTACCTGACCACGGGTCATAAAATCTGGATAATAAATTTATTATGGTTGTCTTTCCGCTGCCTGTAGAACCAACACTGGCGATCCGTTCTCCAGACCTTACTGTAAGAGAAATATCGGTTAAAACGGGTTCGTTTTTATTATATCCAAAACTTACACTATTAAAATCAATAGTATGAGGCATTTTGGACAAATACCTGTCACCGTTATCCGGCTCTGTTTTCTTATTTTTAAGAAGGCTGAATACTCGTTCGGCAGCAGCCATCGCATGCTGCATATTACTGTATCTGTCCGCTATCTGCCGGATAGGCTCAACAAACATGCCTAGATATATCATAAAGGCCGGCAGCGCACCCACGGTTATCTGTCCCTGGATATACATTTTGGTCCCAAGGAAAAGAATAAGGCATATACTTGAGGTATTAATTAAATTCATGGCCGGAAAATATATGGAAAAAGTCTGGACAGTTTTTAAATACTCGTCTCTAAAGCGCTTATTCAGTTTTTCAAAATCATCCATATTTTTATTTTCACGCCCGAACAACTGCACAACATGCATACCGTTTATATTTTCCTGTACAAAGCTTACAATCTGAGCGGTAAGGCCCCTGATTCTCGTAAAGGCCGCTCGATTCTTTTTTTTGAACCACCATGCAAGAATTGTTATAAAAGGCACAATAGCCAGCGATATTGCTAATAGTTTAACGCTGATTGTGATTAGAAAAAAGATTATTAATGCCAGTTTGAGTATGCTTGAAAGAACTGTAACAAACAACTCAGATAGAATATCGCTCAGAAGATCAATATCGCTAGTAAATCTTGCTATTAATGTTCCTACCGGAGTTTTATGAAAGAAACTCATGCTGAATTTTTGAACATGATTTATCAGTTTCAACCTCAGGTCAAAAATGGCATGCTGGCCAATCCACTGATTAAGCCAGGTTTTAATGCAGAGACATACAAAAGCTAATATCATAATAACCAGAAGCAGGAGACAAAGATGAATCAGACCGGAGTAGTTTTTATTGGTTATCGGCCCGTCTATTGCGAACTGGAGTATTTTGGGAAAAGCGGTTATGAGGAGTTCCGAAAACACTAACAGAAAAAGCGTTATAAAAAATCGGAGTTTGTAAGGTTTTAGCAATGCCGCCAGATTTTTAAGAAGTATGCGGTCAAAAACCGCCGCAGGCCGGAGTTGTTCCTGTACTGTATCCATTTACAACCTTTCCAGTTCCATGGATATAAGCTGCCTTTTTACAAATTCGGAATACTTCCCGTTGATTTCCACAAGGGAATTATGCGTGCCTGTTTCCGTAATTCTGCCCGAATCCATGAAAAATATGATATCAGCGTCCTTTATTGCAGAAAGCCGGTGAGAGACAATTATCATGGTATGGTTCTTTCGGTATTTCCTGATTGTTTCGAGCATTTTAGTTTCAGTCTCCGAATCCACGCTGCTTAGACAGTCATCAAGAATAAGCAGATCCGAGTTTTGAATAAATGCGCGGGCCAGTGTCAATCTTTGCTTTTGTCCGCCGCTGATGTTAATTCCGCGCTCCCCCAGAAGTGTCTGATTATGTTCAGGAAACTCCGCTACTTCCTCATGGATTTGCGCCCTGATTAAAGCCTCATCAATCTGGCCGGCAGTAAAATCACGTTCGCCGTAG
>JBDRMW010000187.1:0-4682 GCA_043811735.1 bacterium | reverse complement strand
GGTGATAAGTGAAAAAGATTTAAAGCGATACGGCGGGATTAATATGTATGATTCTCTGCGTCAGGTCTCAGGTTTACATATAATGGCTGGAACTGTTTCTCAGCCTGATATAAGTATTAGAGGTATGAATGAACTTAATTCAAACAGCACGCTTTTATTGATTGACGGGAGGAATATATATCTGCCTATTCAGGGAGTTTTTCTGTGGGAAACTATTCCCATACAAATGAATGAAATAAAACAGATCGAAGTAGTAAAAGGGCCGGTGGCATCTCTGTACGGTGCAAATGCGTTCAGCGGAATGATTAATGTAATATCAAAATCTCCGGATGAAATTAACGGCACCATTGTTTCATGTAAGGCAGGTTCCGATAATACCTATATCGGTTCTTTGGTTCATGGAAATAAATTGGATATCTTAGGTTATAAAGTATCTTTAGGCTGGAAGCGTTTTGATATGTTTGAGCATGATGATTATGAGACTGATTTGAATAAATTCAACACTGAACTGGTATTTGATTTGAATAATGTTTCAAAGCTGTCTCTGTCCGGCGGGGCTGTTTTCGGCGAGTTTCCCTTGAATGTCGGCACATTAGGGGAATATAATAATGAAAGTTCCTATGCCAAAATAGAATATGTTTATGACGATTTGGAATGCAAATTATTCTGGAATTATGGCAACGTTGATTATATAACTGCGAAGTTTGGAACTATTGATGCATTAATGCACGATTATGAAGTGGAAATAAAATATAATTTTGATGTATTGGATAAACATACGGTTACTTTCGGCGGCGGGGGAAGGTATGATTATGCAAAATCAAATATTCTTGCCACAGAAGATAATGAAAAGGATCAAACGCTGTGGAATGTTTATATTCAAGATGATTTTGAACTTACTGATAAGTTCAGGCTGGTCAGTTCCGGCAAGCTGGATCATCATTCGATTGCAGGATATAATCCCACAGGGAGAGTTGCCGGAATTTACTGGTTTACGGAGCATCATCTTTTAAGGACTTCTGCAGGGAATTCTTTCAGGACGCCTACGCTGAATGAATATTATGAGAGATTATCTTATGCAGGACAATATACGGTAAATGTAAACGGAAATAAAGATTTAACGGCAGAAAAGATTATTACCGGGGAAATAGGATATGACGGGTCCTTTTATGATAAGAAAATAAAATCAAAACTGGATGTTTTCTGCAGCAGAATAAGAAATTCAATTGATACCGCAAATGCGGGCATGTCAAGTTTGGCGCCTCCCGTTATAGAGCAGAAAATAATGAATGCCGGGAAAATCTATACCTGGGGTATTGAACCGGAAATAAAATATAAGATTACTGATTGGCTTACGTGTACGGCTAATTACAGTTATCAGGATATTGATTTCAATGATGGAGTTGTTGTGAAATATACGCCGAAACATAAAGTAAATATGAGTACAATATTAACAATTATGAAAAATATTACTGCTTCAGTGTACGGGCATTATGTCGGCGAAGCTGAAGTGAGTGATGCACTTTCGGTAAAAAATAATATTGACGAATATTTTTTATTAAATGCCAGGATGGCATATGAGTTTTTTGATGATGCGGAGATAGG
Organism: bacterium; assembly: GCA_043811735.1. Classification (GTDB taxonomy): domain Bacteria; phylum Elusimicrobiota; class JBDRMW01; order JBDRMW01; family JBDRMW01; genus JBDRMW01. The sequence goes on along the minus strand of JBDRMW010000187.1, from coordinate 3,077 downwards.
TGTTTCCGGTTCCAATCTTAACAATGATAAACACAGAGAAATGATTGACGGGGAAGAAATCGGTATGCGGATCATAGGGGATGTTACGGTAAAATTTTAAAGGATCTTTATGAATTATAAATTTAAATTAAATTTACAGGTTAAATGGACAATGTATATTGCGGTTATTATTTTCTTTACTGCGGGAATCGGCATATTATTGTTCGTAAAACAGGGGATCAAAGATGCTAAGGAAACATTACAGCAAAAAGGAATAATACTGGCAGAGAATCTGGCATATAACAGCAAGTATGGAGTTCTCGCCGAGAATAAAGATTTATTGTCTGGTTATATAAAGGGGATTATAAAGATTAAAGAGGTTTCATGTGCTGCTGTATATAATTCAAAAGGAAGTCTTTTAGCATATGAAGGCAGAGATTCAAATGACAGCAAGAAACATGATCTTTCTGACAGCAAAGAATTATCTTCAATTGAGCACAAAATTAATTCTGGAAGTTATCTGGATATTGTTGTTCCGGTAACAATTATTGAAGAACAAAGAGACAGCGGTGAATCAGGATTGTTTATGTCTGATAATGCATTAGTTGGTTTAGATGAAAAAAAAGAAGATTCTTCTTCTGTAACTCTTGAATCAGCGTTGTTTGAAAAAAATATTGATAAACAGGAGAAAATAATCGGAAAAGTACTTATTGAAATGTCAGAAAGTATAACTCTGGCAAAAATCCAAAAGATGAGAAATATTAGTATTCTCATTGCTTTCCTTATAATGATGATTGCAATAGGAGTAATTATACTTATGGTAAAAGCCATGGTTAAACCTATTAACTCTCTTGTGGAAGCAACGCAGAAAGCAGCAAAAGGTGATTTTGATTCAAATGTTGCCGTGCAGAGGAATGATGAATTAGGCATGTTGGGAAATGCATTCAATGCTATGCTGCGTGATCTAAAAATAACGACTGTCTCGCGGGATACGCTCGTGGTTGAAGTCAATGAACGAAAAAAATCAGAAAATGCGTTAAAACAGTCTGAAAAAGAGTTGGTGGAGTATTCTAAACAGCTTACAAAAACCAATAAAGAACTGGATGAGTTTATCCATATTATTTCGCATGATTTAAAAGAACCCCTGCGGGCAATTGATGCATATTCAGCATTTATTAACAAGGATTTCTCTGCGTGCTTGAATGATGATGGAAAAAACTATCTTGCCCGGATAAAAACAAATGCCGGCCGGGTTCAGCTTCTTATAGAAAACATATATGAGTTGGTGCGCATTGAAAAAAACAGCATTCAGCTCGAAAAAACAGAAATAGAAAATATTATACATGAATCTGCTTATATTCTCGACCATAGTATAAAGGAGAAAAATGCGGAAATAATTATTAAAAACAGGCTGCCAGTGATTACCTGCGACCGCAACGGGATACTGAAAGTTTTTGTAAATCTGATTTCAAATGCTGTTAAATTCAGCAATAAGAAAAAACTGGTGATAGAAATCGGCTGCAGGAATCATGATGGTTTTTATCAATTGTATGTTAAAGACAACGGGCCGGGGATAGAAGAAAAATATTATGATAAGATATTTGTCATTTTTCAGCGGCTTGGAAAGAGAGAAGATTTCGAAGGGACCGGCACGGGCCTGACTGTTTCAAAAAGGATCATTGAAAAACATAACGGGAGTATATGGGTTGAATCTATCCTGGGCGAAGGTTCAACATTTTATGTCGCTCTTCCAAACCATAAAGGGGGTATACAATGAAAAAAGAGCAGAAAATTATTAGACTGCTGCTCGTTGAGGATAATCCGGATGATATTGCGATAACTCAAAGGGCGTTTAAAGAAGCAAATGTGATCAATAAGATGTGGATTGTTAATGACGGGCAGGAAGCATTGGATTTTTTAAATCATACCGGGCCGTATGAGGATGCATCTAAAAGCCCGAGGCCTGAGTTGATCCTTTTAGACATTAATCTGCCGAAGATTAACGGCATTGAGGTATTAAAAATCATCAAAAAAGACGAGGATTTAAAAAAGATCCCCACGATAATGCTGACTGTTTCAAAAAAAGATGAAGATATAATTAACAGTTACGATATCGGATGCAATAGTTTTATCCAGAAACCGGTTGAGTTTGAAAAATTCGTTGAAGCAGTTAAAGAAATAGGGTTGTACTGGGGAGTGCTTAATATTGAGCCGCCTGATGAGGGCAAAAAGTGAGGAATTATTGATGCCGATACATATATTGCTTATAGAGGATAATCCGGATCATGCATTGATCACCAGGAGCATATTAAAAAAAGCTGAACCGCAGTATATACTTGACGTGGCGGCAAATGCTCAGGAAGGATTGAAGAAAATATATGAGGGCATGTATGATCTTATTATTACTGATTACCGGCTTCCTGACGCAAATGGAATGGATATTCTGCAAAGTATGAATACAAAACAAGCAGATGTGCCGTTAGTGGTTATAACCTCTGCGGGATCTGAAAAAATAGCGGTCGAACTTATGAATCAGGGCGCCTATGATTATATTGTTAAGGATGCATCGTATAATGATACGCTTCCCGTAGTCATCCGGCGCACGCTGGACAGGTTTAATGCAAACAAAGAAAAGATGCGGCTTGAACGTGAGCTTGCGGAATCTAACAAAAAACTTCGAACTATGTATGAAATAAAAAGCGATTTTACGTCCATGGTTTCGCATGAACTCCGCACGCCGTTAAATGCAATTTCAGAAAGTATTTCAATTGTGTTTGATGGTTCACTGGGATGTTTAAATGAAGAGCAGAAAAAATTTTTGCAGATAACGACTTCAAATGTTGACCGGCTGAATCGTCTCATCAATGATATATTGGATTTTTCAAAACTGGAATCAAAGAAAATGGATTATTGCATTAAAGAACATAATGTCGTTCAAGTAATACGTGATATAATATTAATTCAAAAACTATCTGCTGAAAAAAAGAATCTATATTTGCATGGTGAATTTGATGACGAGCTGATGCGTATCCCCTGTGATGCGGATCGAATAACACAGGTGGTGACTAATTTAATAAGCAATGCAGTTAAATTTACCG
>JBDRMW010000186.1:0-8964 GCA_043811735.1 bacterium | reverse complement strand
TGAGTTCTTCCTGTAGATTGTATAAAAGGAATGGGGACACAAAAAGGAATGGGGACACACCTCTTCGAGGAATGTCCCCGCTATGAAAATGTCCCCGCTATAAAGGAGATGACATGAAGAGGATTATTGCGGTAATAATCTGTATGATGTACATTGGAAGAGTATGTGCAGTGCCTGCTGAAGAAGATCTGTGCCTGTATGATTTGGGGACAGAAGAAATCGTCGATTATGAAAAATACGGAGTATTTTCAGGAGAAGGCACACCTGCATATAAATATGTTATTAAAGACAAGGAAGGTTTGTCTAAAGCGGCCGGATTAGGTGTCTATCCCAATACCGATGGGGTGTATGCTGATCCCGCGTTTATAAAATTACACGCGGAAGGCAAACTTGAAGGAAATATCTGGGATTTTGTATATTCAGATAATAAATCAGCAAACTTTTACAAGTGGGCATCAGCTGAGAAGAAAGATATTACGAGCGATAAAAATATTTCGATTCCCGGTGTTAAACAATGGTTTACGGCGTTTGCACTTGAACGTGCCGGATGTTTAGCACAGGCAATTAAAGCATATTATGCAATTTTAGTGCATTTTCCCAAGGCGATGGATTGGACATTTTTTAATACCCCATGGTATCAAAGCAGAGCAGCGGTTGATAAGATTGAGGCCATGTGCCGTTTGAACCCTGAGTTAGGCATTCGCTTTGAAGGTGCGGATGTCAGCATTAAAGGCGGATATGATGATGATATTACTAATGATGTTTTTTTAGTTACTCCGGGGAGACTAATTAAAGTCAACCCTGAACAAGTTGTTGAAAGAAAACTTAATCTTTCCAAACTTAAAAGAAAGCAGGTTAAAGGAAAAGGTAAAGTGCGGTTAGTGCAGTATGAAAACAGCCACTGGCAGTTGCTCGTTGACAATAAACCATTTATGGTCAAAGCAGTTGCATATACACCCAATACGGTTGGATTAACGCCTAATGACGGATCGTTGAAGGTCTATGAAGATTGGATGTTCTCTGACGAAGATGATAATGGAAAGATTGATGGGCCGTATGATGCGTATGTTGATAAAAACAACAATAATGAACAGGATGAAAATGAACCATCTATCGGTGATTTTCAATTAATGAAAGATATGGGAGTTAATGTTATCCGTCTCTATCATCATGGCGCAAATAAAAAATTACTGCGGGATCTGTATTCAAAATACGGTATTCGGGTCATCATGTGCGATTATTTAGGGATGTATGCGATCGGCTCTGAAGCCCCGTATGATATTGGAACTGATTATACATTGGAAGAAGATAAAGAGGCGATGATGGACAGCGTAAGAGAAATGGTTATGGAACATAAGAACGAACCGTACGTGCTTATGTGGATGCTGGGCAATGAAAATAATTACGGCAAACCTGAACACGGCCTCGGATGCCAGGCATATTATCAGAAAGAAGAATATTATTCCTTTGTCAATGAAGCAGCTGCCTGGATTAAATCGGTTGATCCCAATTATCCGGTTGCTATATCAAACGGAGATTTCCTGTATTTGGATACATTTTCAAAATTATGTCCGGATGTGGATATTTTCGGCTGTAACAGTTACCGGGGAAAAGACGGGTTCGGCGTTAGCTTATGGAAAGGCGTAAAAGATGAATGTGATAAACCGGTTATTATTACCGAGTACGGCTGTCCGGCATATCGTAAAGGGAAAAGCCGGGAAATCGCAGAAAATGATCAGGCGGCATATCATGAAGGATGCTGGAAAGACATTGCATATAATTCAGCCGGATCCGGTTTTGGTAATTCGATCGGCGGTGTTGCATTTGAATGGCTTGATGAATGGTGGAAGGACGGCGATGTGGCCGGTGCTGATAAGCATGCGGCAGTAGGTAATTTTAAAGGGCCCTATCCTGACGGCTGGTTATATGAAGAATGGTTAGGCATATGCAGTCAAGGTGAGGGATCCGACAGCCCTTTTTTACGGCGCTTAAGAAAAGTATATTATACGTACAAAAAATTATGGAAATAATAATTTTTTGTAATTACAGATTACATATTACAAATTAGATATTTAATGAATAGAAAATCATCAAAATTAAAACGCATTGGTGTATTAACCGGAGGAGGTGATTGCCCGGGACTTAATGCGGCAATCAGGGCGGTTGTCAAAACTGCGATTAATGATTATGGCGCAGAGGTCTTTGGTTTTGAAGATGGTTATTATGGATTAATTCATAATAAATATCATAACATTTCCTATCAGCATGCATCAGGGATTCTTTCATTGGGAGGGACGATTTTAGGCACTTCGAATAAAATCTCTCCTTTTGATAAAGCTATTTCTCCGCATATTCCCATAACGATGAATAAACAGCTTAACGCATCTATCCGTCATTTTAAAAAACTTCGGCTGGATGCTCTTTTTTGTATCGGCGGTGGTGGTACATTAAGCATTGCTGAAGGCCTCTCAAGAGCGGGGATACCTGTTATCGGTATCCCGAAGACGATTGATAATGATCTCTGCGGAACTGATTTTACCTTTGGTTTTAACACCGCGGTCCAGATTGCAAGTGATGCGATAGACCGGCTCCATTCAACGGCGATGTCTCATCATCGGGTCATGATTGTGGAAGTTATGGGCCGTTATGCGGGATGGCTGGCATTGTATTCAGGCATTTCAGGCGGCGGAGATATTATTCTAATACCTGAGATCCCGTATATTATTGATACGATCTGCAAACGTGTTCGCCAACGTCATAACATAGGAAAAAGATTCAGTATTGTTATTGTTTCTGAAGGAGCAAAACCAGTGGGCGGCAGTTTGAAGGTGCAGCGGACAGTTACGGGAAGCCCTGATCCGATCCGTCTGGGCGGTATCGGACGCATGCTCGCCTATGAGATTGAACAAAAGACCCGGTTAGAAACACGGGTTACTGCCCTGGGCCATCTGCAGCGCGGCGGAACACCAACCGCCTATGACCGGGTCTTAGCGACACAATTCGGCGTTAAAGCAGTACATATGGCTGCGCGAAAAGAATTCGGCAGAATGGTTGCTCTGCGCGGCTCAGATATTACCTCATGTTTAATATCTGAAGCGGTCAGCAAATTGAAACTGGTGCCTCCTCAATTATCGCTTATTACCTCAGCGGTATCGATCGGTACTTCATTCGGAGTTTAGATAACAGGATGTTTCCTATGTCCTCTAACCTGTAAGCGTTGATATATCAAGGAAATAATAGATGAAATGATAAAACTGCTAGGAGCATTTCCTGCCTCCTCAAGCAGAGACGAATATTCGGGGTTGATCAAGCAAGCAACGGTGCATTTACTGGGATTTGGCGGTTATAATCAAGTTCTCGCAATAATTGAAAAACTTGTAACGGGTTTAAATGTAAAACTTGATGGAGAACTGAGAGATTTTTTTGACCTGAGCAGTTTTTTTGTCCTTACCCCTACGATGGGTATCGAAGAACATCTGAGGAGTATCGAGGCTGCATTGTAGTATAAAAAATTCTGAACATTTCAATTATATTCAACGGCCGCAATCCTCTTTATTTTATTTAATATCCAAAGAAACTTGTTTCGAGGAGTTTATCCGAAAATTATTGATAGAAAGCTAAAATAGCTATTAAATTCAAGCAAAAGTGAAAAATAAAAGTGAACATAATGTCAGGGAATAGTTTGTCCACTCAAAAAAATTTCTTAACGGAATATGGGCACGAAAATTCGGCGATCGTGGAACTCAGGAAAAAAGGTCGATGACCTTTTTTCCTTCAGACAGCCACGATCAATTTCCCGAATTTTCGCACCCATATTCCTAAAATTTTTAATTCGTTACCAAACTATTCCCTGACATTATTTGTATGTATAAATAAAAAACGGGTAAACTCCAGCTTGTTTCTGCTTGCCAATATAGATTAAATTATTATATAGTATGTATTATTATGAATTCTCCGTTTATTTCTATTATTATTCCGGTGCGCAATGCTGAAAGAACGCTCGGGACCACATTTGAGTATCTCTCTCGTATTGATTATCCCCGGGACCGTTTGGAGGTGATTATTGCTGAAGGCGGATCAACCGACAATACGGTTGAGGTTATAGCAAAATTACAAAAAACAAATCCTTTTATCACCATGGTTTCGATCCCCAATTGTCCTTCTCCCGGATATGCGCGGAACAAAGCATTGGATTTGGCAAAAGGTGAGTATATCTTTTTTACGGATGGGGATTGCGCACCGTCAGCAAACTGGATTAAGGATATTATCCGCAAATTTGAGGAAGATCCCGAGATCGGCCTCATAGGCGGCGAAATCTATACCTTAACGGTTGATCCGGATAATCTGGTGGAAGCATATTGTGAAAATTTTGGCTTTAACCGGGTCTCCTGGAGATACGGCGGTATCGGCGAAGGATATTTTCCGCAGCTTTCAGACCGGTATCCGTCAGAAATTGCCGGGCACCGGTGTTATTTTTTTGTAACTGCAAATGTCGCATGCCGAAGCGCCATTGTGCGTGAAAAAGGATTCCGTTTTTGGGACCGGCCGACCGGTGAAGACATGGAATTTAATTATCGGGTAAAAGAAGCCGGCTGGAAATTATATTTTATGCCGCACGCAAGCGTAGATCACATGCACCGCGCATCATTTAAAAATTTACGCACCGTATGGGTGGGGTACGGTCAAGGGCAGTCGCCGCTTGTTAAGCTTCATGCAAAACACAAGCTTGAAATTATTTTTCAGATTATCAAAGGAATGCCGCGCATAGCGATCCCGTTCCCCATTAAGGGATTCATCTATATCGGCAATTTTCATCTTATGCATTTCTCTGCTTTTTTAGGGATAGTAAGCTTGATTATCGGTTTATTTTTCCCGGGATTTGGCGCTGGGGAGATCGTTTCAATAATCATGTTCGTCTTAGCAGGTTATTTTTTCTATCCGTTTCACCTGCACTGTTATTATATGAATCCCCGTAAACATTATGTGACCTGGCTTAAAATGAAATATCTTACTAACTGGGATTTTATCAAAGGCGGTATCAAAGGATTTTTTAAACATGGAGTTATCTGCATCGAGCCGAGTTTTTAAAAAAAAATACCCTGCATAATACATCTGTCTGGGAAGTGATATGGAACTGTTAATTATATGCATTTCCGGTTTGGTCTCCGGTATCATCAGCGGCATGTTTGGTGTGGGCGGCGGATTCGTCTTAGTCCCCATATTAGTGTATATCCTTAAACAAAACATGCATGTGGCAATCGGCACATCATTAGCGGTTATTGTTCCTACGGCATTAATAGGAACGATTATTCATGCCCGGTACGGGAATGTAAATGTTAAATTAACCGGGATGTTGATTGTCTGTGCGGCGGCAGGCAGCTGTATCGGTTCTTTTCTTGAGCCTCACATGAATGTATCGTTACTGCGTAAGTTATTTGCGGTGTTGCTGATTTTGGTGGCGGTGAGGATGTTTATAAAGTAAGAGGAACGATATTCAGAGAATAATTTTATGAACGCAGAAAAATTTCTTAACGGAATCTGAACAGAAAAATTCGGTTGTTCGAGAACTCAATAAAAAAAGTCGATGACTTTTTTTATTTCAGACAGCTCGAACAACTTTTCCGAATTTTTCTGTTAAGATTCCTAAAAATTATAATGCGTTCATAAAATTATTCTCTGAATATCTAAAGAAAGAAGAAGAAGGCAAAAGGCAGGCAGGAAAAACGAAAAACGAAAAACGAAGAACGAAAATTATGTTTATTATTTCTGATATTAAAAATGTGTTTGAGAAGGATCCTGCGGCGCGCGGGGTTTTTGAGGTTTTGTTTACTTATCCTGGTCTTCATGCGCTCTGGTTATACCGGATAAGCCATGTTTTTTATCGGTGCAGATTATATACGTTTGCACGGATTATATCGCATGCCGGCAGATTTCTTACCGGGATTGAGATACATCCGGGGGCAATAATCGGGAAGCGGTTTTTTATTGATCATGGAATGGGAGTTGTAATAGGTGAAACTGCTGAAATTGGAAACAACTGTCTTCTCTATCAGGGTGTGGTGCTGGGCGGGACATCCACCAGAAAGGAAAAACGGCATCCCACGTTAGGAAACAATGTGGTTGTGGGAGCAGGTGCTATTATTTTAGGAGCTGTTCAGATCGGAGCGGGAGCAAAAATCGGGGCAGGTTCGGTTGTTTTAAACGATGTTCCCTGCGGTGCGACCGCTGTGGGTGTTCCGGCACGAGTCAGCCTGGGATTTCTGGGAAAAGAAATTATGAATTTAGAGCATAATAAACTTCCTGATCCTGTTCGTGATGCGGTTAATCTGGTTATGAAAGAAATGGATCTATTGGAAAGCCGGCTTAAAAAAATTGAAGACTCAGAAGGAATTAATCGTAAAATCGATGAGTATCTAGAAAAAAAGAAGCAGGAAATAATATCAGAGTTTAAATCTAAATGAACAATCCTTTAAAATGCCCGCGATGCGGTGCTGAGATTAAGCCTTCCGGCAGGTTTTGTCTTAAATGCGGTGAGAATGTTTCATATATTACCAAAAGTACATATCTCTCGCCTCAATCATCCCAGCCATCCCAGCCATCACCAGGATCCTCATCACCTGATACGTCCAAACCATCACTATCTGCTTCTGAGCCGGCATCTTCGGAGAACTCGGACGTTGGTTTTCTTGAGAAGGAACTGGCTAAGCTTAATCTTGATGAACCGGTTAAAAATGAAGCATTGCTTGCCAAGGTGCGCCAGCGGCTTAACGCCTGGGCAGATGCTATCCCTAATCATGGCATTGCGCATTTCGGTGATTCAATTTCAATCGTATCGTTCTTTGAGCTTAAAAACTATCTGGTTAAATTAAATACTGATATTGAAAGCCGCAGTAATCTTCAAGAACTGAATAAACCATATGAAAATGAGCCGATCCCCGAGACGGCATTATTAAAGCAAAAAATTGAAAATATTTGGGATTTTCCCTCATTTAAACCCGGCAATATAATCTCTGAAAAAGAACAATATAGCATTCCTGAGTCATTCCGCAGACAAAAATGCGTTGATTGTAATGGAAAAGGTTCATTGCTTTGCGGCCACTGCAGAATGAACAAAACAGTTTCATGCCCTGCATGTGAAGGAAAAAAAAGAACACGGTGCGCTGCATGCAGAGGAACGGGCAGGATTAATTGCCGTACCTGCGCCGGCAAGGGCGAGATAGTGCTCCCTGATGCAGGCACCAGGAAGTCTAAATGTTTTGATTGCCAGGGACACGGCTTCCATAAGTGCATAGAATGTGACCAGGGGTATAATCTATGCGTCAAATGTAATTCAACAGGCATTATCGGATGTCCTGAATGCAGCGGGGCTGGATCATTAGTATGCAGTAAGTGTAAGGGAAAATCGATGATGTTGAATTTTCTGGCATTTGAATCAATTTTTACTTCAATTTCATCATCTGATGTGGTAACCAATCAAACATTGCCGAAAGATTTTAATATTAATAAGATATTGAACCCTGATAATAAAGTCAACGTGGTCGGTTTAAACTTAAAAAAACTACCTCCCCGATTTTCCTTTGGGAAGCAGTTGCATCCGCTCATTGCACAACATGTTTCTCAGGTACTAGCAAAATCTTTTAAAGAAGTGGAAGGTAACCCGAATAAACGCATAATAAATCAACGAATTGACATTGACAAATTTTCTGTTTTTAGGCTTGTCTATGAGTTTTCCGGAAAACAATATAATGCGTATATATTCGGTCCGGCTTTGGAATTGTATATGAAAGATAATCCGATCAAAGATATTCAGGCTGATTGGCTGCATCGTGCTCAGCAGGCATACCATTCAAAACATATTGATTTAGCATTGGAACATATTGCCCGGGTATTGCACGTTGACCCAAGGGATGACGATGCCCTTAAGCTTATTAAACTAATCAAAGGAAATCATGCCCGCAGTATACGCCTGTGGTCCCTTTTCGGCGGGATCACCGCAGGGGCATGCGTAATCGCATTAATTTTGTTTTTTAAACATCGAAGTTTAAATTATGTATTTCCTTGTTTGCAGGTTGCGGCGGTTTGTTTGACTCTTGGATATCTTATCGGTGTATGCATAGCATATATAACCAGCAGGAGAATAAAAATAATACGGGTAAAAAAACGAATTCCCTTTTTGGTATCTGCGGGGGCTGTTTGTGCCTTATTTTTTATTATAATAGGAGTTCTTCGGTATGATCCGATACGTGAAATGGATTCTGAGCAGTTTATACAGGAATTTAACCAGGCATTGCCTTACGGCATTCCGGCAGTGCCCTGGGAAGATGATATAACGTTTTTGAAAAAATTAGTTAAAAAATTTAAACCCACGGGTATTGATGTAAGTAAAGCGGAAAAAGGCTTATACAAACTTAATAAATTGAGCTCTCAAAAACAGATTAAAGATAATCAAAATAACAGAGACTCCCTGAAAAAAGCTAACAAGGCACCGCCAAAGAAGAAGCCGAGTAAATCAAAAAGAAAAATTCAGGCCGCGTATGATACAGAGATGCAAAGATATGAAAATATGGTAATTCAAAAAAAGCTGACAACCAAAAATCAAAAAATTAGTTTTCTGAACAATATTATAAATCTATATACACGTAAAGGCATTGACACGCAATCAGCCAAAAAAGAGCTTGCCAGAGTTGAAAAAATAAAAGAAACAAGCAAAAAAAAGAAAAAAATTAAGATTAAGACCAAGAAAAAAAATACCAGTAAAAGAAAAAAATTAAGCGATGAACTCTTGCCTGAAGAAAAGAAAAAAAGCGGGGCTGTTCAATAGTCTGTAATACCAAAATGATAATGTCATAAAGTACCAAAGTAGAAATGTCATAAAAGACAATTGCTATAATAGCCTAAAAAGGAGGTTATTGTGGCAGGAAAGGACATTATCATAATGAGCAGAGAAGAAGTAAAGAAGTTGAA
>JBDRMW010000185.1:0-3266 GCA_043811735.1 bacterium | reverse complement strand
TGAAATGGTTAAAAGAGGGCTGGGCTATTTTTATCCTTTACTTCGCTATTCAGATATAGGATTTTATAACTCACAATTCAGTGAGGAAAATTTACTGCGGTTTCTTGATTTAAACCCAGATATTAAACTAAAATTATTCTGTATTGTTGGCTCAGAAAAAGTTGCTCATACCATTAGAACTTTTAATGATCTTGTAAAAAGACATCAGCAGAGAATAATACGCCGTCCAAATTGTGATTTAGCGATTGCAAGCATACAAAGAGGAGAACCAGCCACAGAAGCATTACCACCTTCTTCTATAGAAGTGGTACCTGCTCACTGGGAAAGCGAGATGCCTGTTTCATCTTCTGCCATAAGAAATGATCCAACAAATTCGTTTTGTCCTTTAGCAGTATTAGAATTTATTGCAAAGTTGAAGTTATATGAACGGGATCAAGCATGGTCAGCGCGTATTTTATCTTCTAGTGTTGCTTCTCACGAACTAGATAGTGCTCAGTAGATAAAGCAACATTCTTACTAAAATACTGGCCCTAGATTTTACATTGAGTTGGTATAATATGGTTATGAAACTGAAAAAATTATCATTACTATTAATTGGTTTATTAATTCTTCATTCGTATGCTTCCGCATATGTATGTTTAGCCCCCTCATCAGGAAGCAATAGCATTGTATTTGAACGCGCTTTTTTGGAAGATCAATATCAGAATTACCGTCAGTTTCAAGTTGATGTACAAACATGGGATTTGCCGACCATAACCACTCACTTTAAAGCCATAGATGATTATCTCATAAAAGCGGACCATCCTCATCGGGCATTTGCTTCGCTTCATGTTGCTGTGCGGAATGCGTATTGCCTGCTTATAGTTACCGCTTATATAAATTTTAGCAGTAAGCTATTTCTTCAATCAGCATTTCTTGATATGGATAGAGCATCCTCTTTATATTCAGCTGAAAAATACTGGGGAGAGCCCGTAAAAAAATACCTTAATGATCTTATTGATGGTGATGAGCGTCTTGCGCACAGAGGTGCGCCTTCTACAGGACAAGCTTCTGGTACTAATGATTTTAGTTTTGCAACTGTTGGAATGGCAATGCTTAGATTTTTATTTTTAAATGGCATTGATATTGAGCATTTTTCTATAGATGTCCTGGAAGATGCACCAAAAGTAATTGCGACAAATGCTATTAAAGATAATCGGGATATCCAGGGTGATCGATTTAAGCATTCGATGGGAAACAGACACTGGCCGTTTATACCTGCTTCCATGATAGAACAACTTTCAATTTTAAAGATATTCGGCGTTGATGCTCGTTATTACAATCTATCAGCCGGTGCTGATACTCTGGAAGATATGCTTAAAGCTATTGATGAGGACACCATTATTTCTTATGGGTTCAGAGATCCTATAAGACCCGGGGATATGGTAACTCTGAAGAATATTGCTGCATACTGTGCACGACAATTTCCAGGTACGGGAGGTCCACTTATTTCATCGGGCGGGGTAGCAGCCGAACCCCGAAAGGATTTGCTTGAATACCGGGTTTTTATACATGATGGTCAAGCAGTGCTGAAACAACATCCAAACAAGGCTGATCCTAAAAGTACAAGCAGGAAACTCATTGATATTCTTCATAGAACATACGGTGAGACCAACCTCCTCGATCTTTCATTTGGATACTGGACAAATAAAGCTTGGGATGACGAAAATGAGATTCCAGAAGAAGTTGCCAAACTACCTAATGCATGGTATCTCAATCCGGATCCTTCTGCTGATCAGACCTTTAGCGGCACCATTATGCATACATCTGCACGGTCATTAAACAGATTAATTGCAGTGTTTGGTAGCTATGACCAGAGAGTTTTTGATTTACGTGAGTATTGGAGAACACGTGTCACACCACCTGAACAGTTGCACGATCGTGAACGATATTTTAGTAATAACGCAATACCAATGCAAACATCTCATGGAAACTGCAATGTTGGATGTGATTTCTGTGCATATCCGCAGCGGAATACAGGTTTTTTTAAAATTCCCATTGATCTTGTGTTGAGAAAAATTAAAGAAGCAAAAACATTGTATCCGGAATTAAATTATATAGTTTTTTATGATAGTAATTTCTTGCGCGATCTAAAATGGGCTCGAGAGTTTTTTAAACGATTTAAAGACGAAATATATCCCATGGGAATATCCATGTTTATTGAAGCTCCGGTCTACTATGCAAATGATGCGGCATTAGTACAACAAATGCGTGAATCAGGTGTGGAAATGTTATGTTTCGGCCAGGAAGGTGTTGGTATAGAGTTTCTTCAGGCAATCGGTAAACTTAAAAAGCCTGCTTTACATCACTTATTCCAAGAGGTTCCGCGCTTAGCTAAGCACGCTGGTATCCAGTATCCAAGAACATCATGGATCTTATTTCATCCAAAAAAGGATCAGGAAGAGGTTGTGAATACTATAGAAAGAGTAATGGACCTTATTATGGATGATTTTGTTACATATGTATCAGTTTTTGCTGGTGCGAAACCTTCATCACGCTTGATGCAAGATCCAGATGAATGGGCAACGTTCGGACCACATACCAGCAAATATGTTATTATTCCAGACGAGGGAGATGACCCGTTCATCTCACACCAGGTATTTTTACCCCTCGATCTAGCGTTACGTGAGGTTTCCGTGCAAGCAGCAGATAATTTGGATACAGCTATTGAAACGTTCCGAAGAAAACACCATATACAGGAGAATATAACTGAACAAATAGAAATTGTCCTTATGTTTCAACAAGTCTTGTCCTATTTAAAAGAACATCCGAACAACACCATTAGTCCTACAAGAATAGATGCATTGTACAGACGTGCTGAAGATGTACTGGAGTATTTGTTAAAAGCACCAAAAACACCACTTCATAATGCTGATCGAAATCCTGTGCCTGCTAAGATAGTGACCGATGGTGTTGGTAGAGAGATGAGAAGTGCCTCAGATATTGCCAAGGATTTATAAAGAATAATTATACATTGATAATTATTCCGAAAAATAATTTTGCCAGACCAGAATTTTAAAACAGATTATGATAGTGATTATCGGAACCAACAAAAACACAGTGATTATTCAATACGAATATTTTACCCCTATTTTACAATTCAATTTTCTCTAAATTAGCACTCTCCCGGCACACTGAAATCAGCTTTATTTATAAACCAGTTTTGATAAACGTCCCTTCAGTTCCAGTCTTCACTTCAGTCTTATTTTCAAACTAATTAAAGTAAT
>JBDRMW010000184.1:0-19971 GCA_043811735.1 bacterium | reverse complement strand
CGTTTACTGACGGCTCAAAAGTCTTGCGGGCAAAGATTGATATGGCTTCCCCAAATATTTCTCTGCGCGATCCCGCATTGTACCGGATAAAAAAAGCTATGCATCATCGTACCCAGGGTGAATGGTGCATATACCCCATGTATGATTTTGCGCATTGTTTGAGTGATTCAATTGAAGGGATTACGCATTCTATCTGTACTTTGGAGTTTGAAAACAACAGGCCGTTGTACAATTGGATTCTTGAACGATTAGGGGTCTTTCATCCTCAGCAGATAGAGTTTGCCCGGCTTAACCTTACCCATACTATCTTAAGTAAAAGAAAACTGCTGGAATTAGTTTCAGAAAAAAAGGTATCAGGCTGGGATGATCCCCGTATGCCCACCTTGTCGGGCTTGCGAAGAAGAGGATATACGCCTGAATCCATAAGAAAATTCTGTGATATTATCGGGGTGTCAAAAGCTAACAGCATGGTTGATATTACTCTGCTTGAGAATAGTATACGGGAGGAATTAAACAAAACATCACCTCGTGTCATGGCAGTGCTTAATCCCCTTAAAGTAGTGATTGAAAATTATCCGGGATCTAAAGTGGAGGAAGTTGAAGCGGTCAATAATCCTGAAGATGCATCAATGGGAACAAGAAAAATTCCTTTTTCAAAGGTTTTGTATATTGAACAAGAAGATTTTAAGGAAGATCCGCCGAAAAAATTCTTCAGGCTTAGCCCCGGCAGAGAAGTGCGGCTAAGGTATGCTTATTTTATAACGTGCAAAGAAGTTATTAAAGATGCAAAAGGGGAAATTACTGAGTTGAAGTGCAGTTATGATCCCGCATCTAAAGGCGGCAGCTCTCCTGATGGAAGAAAAATAAAAGCAACCCTGCATTGGGTTTCTGCCAGCCATGCCGTTGATGCAGAGATGCGATTATATGATCATTTGTTTACAAAACCAAATCCTGAAGAAGGGGTTCAGGATTATAAAACTAATTTAAATCCAAACTCATTACAGATTCTTACCGCTAAACTTGAACCGAGCCTTAAAACTGCCAAACCTAGAAGCCGGTACCAGTTTGAACGGCAGGGTTATTTTTGTGTTGATTCAAAAGATTCCTCGCCGCAACAACTGGTGTTTAACCGCACCGCATCTCTGCGCGATACCTGGGCAAAAATTGAACAATCTCAGATTAATAAACCTAAGCTTAACAAACTAAGAAATAACAGCATATAACATTTTAAGTAATATATTAAAAGATGCTGTATGTTATATAGCAAATTATGAAAAACTATATAGATCAGATTAATGCGATATTAACAAAGAATTGATGAAGACTAATCTAAAATGAGATCAATGGTATTGGAGTTGTTGTTGGTAAGGCGCAGGAATTCTGATCTGGCAATAACAAAACTTGAGCGAGTAGATTTATTTGATATAATCTTGCTGTTTAAACTTGCCTTTTTTATCACATACTCCCCAAAATCTTTCCGGTGAGAATTAATATACGTAACCTGCAAAGGTTTTTCAGCGAATGTTGTTGTGATTGAAATAATATGTTTTGATTTGAACTGATCTTTAGTTAATTTTGGCTCAATCAACAGGTCCCCGTATTCACCGCGTACACCGAACATCTGGGTTACCAGGGTAAGTATATACCAGCTGGCAGAACCGGTTAAATAACTGTACATGCCCCGTCCTTCATTATTAAAATATTCAGGCAGACCTGGATATATCAGGCTTTTTTCAGTATCATGAACCATGGTGTAAATCGAGTTTATGATATCATAAGCTTCTGTAACGCAGTTTTCTTTATATAATGCATACGCATACATGATGATCATGTGATTAAAGAATGCACCGTTTTCTTTATTGCCGTAAGCAAATGAGAAAGCTCTCCCTAAGGCAAGCTGTTCTTCTTTAAAATCCGTGTTTAAATGAATGCCGCCTAATTTTTGATCTTTAAGATATTTATGAATATTTTTTATAATGGATTTGATCTGTTTTTTGGCGGCAATGCCGCTTAATATCGGGAAGGTTTGCCCGGCCAGGGTCATGCGTAAGACCCCTTTAACAGTGCCTTCGACACGCTTTTTATTATTATCGTAATATCCGTTAAAAAATCCTTCTTTGAGCCATTCTGTCTGTTGAATATGTTTTGATATCCAGTCTGCTTTTTTAGTTAGGTCTTTAATTAGTGCAGAAGTATTAATTTCTAACTTCTCTCCGCTCAAATTTGGCGTAACAGCAGAAAAATATTTTTTGAGAAGTACCTGTTTTGATTTTGCGTTAGAATAATTTACCGGAGTATCCAGGGTATCAAGCAGAAGGCTGAGCTCGTTACATATAGATATTTTGTTTAATTTTGATTTTCTAATAAGTTCACACAGCACCCTTAAGTTATATGCATACATAGAAGAAAAAGCCACTGATTCGCCGTTTTCATATGCCAAATCAAACCCGTCATTCCAATCGGCGTTTTCTAAACGGACATGGTTGTGAGGGCCGACATTAAAAAACTGCACCAGGTTCTGAACAAGCAGATGTTCAAGTATAGATCCTTTATAAGGGTGGTTATCTTTGTTGGTAAGCTGTATGCCTTGATCAGGTTTCCAGCGTGTATCAATATTTTTTCCTCGTGCAGATTGATGGTCTTTAAAATAAGATGTTTCTGTTAAGAGCAAAGATATATCACCGGTCTGCTGGATATATAACTGGATGGTGAGCAGCGGCCATACCCCGTGGTCCATCCAGACGCGGCTGATATTGTTCCGGTCTGCTATAAATTCGCCCTCATTTTTTCCTATAATTGTTGCGTTGGTGCCGTCTATGCGGATGCCTGAGAGATTGTTTATTAGGGATGATTTTACGCTCTCAGGCCGGGTGAGAATAAGCGCTAATGAATCCTGCCACAAGTCCCGCCATCCCCGGCCGCCTTTGCCGTAATCAAAATCCGGCAAGAATGAACAGCCGAAGGTTTTTCTTAAAAAAGGCTGAATTGAGACCCATCTGAAAAAATTATCAAAATGGTTGTCACCGGTTGAGATTGATATGGTACTGCTTAAACTGTGCCAGAATTGTTTTGTTTTCTCAAATGACTCATATATCTTTTTGGGTGTGTCAAATTTATTAATGATAATAGGAATATGCATCTTTTCTTGGACTATTCCCATAAGGATAATAAATGTTTTTGATTTGTTTGGCATTATGTTTTGTGAGGCAAACCGCAAACCTCCCATGGCTTCTTTGCCCTGGATAGAGTTGCTCTCAGGGAGTACATTGTTATATATAGCTGAGGGTTTCTCTAAATCAGAATCGATTCCGGTAAACTCTTCTTGCGCAGCATATATGTGTTCAGGGCCGGCTGATCTCTCATCGATTCCATATACAAAGTATGATGTATTGTTTTTTGTATGCCCTGATTCATTAAAGAGGAGGGTCGGGGTAACGATAATGCCGAGCATCGCTTTTTCAATACGGTGCAGAAGAGAGGTTACTTGGCGGTGATCCCTGAAGTTTTCTGCTGAACGGGCATAGAGAGGGATCGCCGCAGTCGGAATAAAGCTGATCGGTTTTAGTGAAATATTAGTAATGGTGACATTCATAATCTCAACAGGTTCGTTAGAGGAGGGTACAAATGAAGTGATTTGGCTTTTAAGACCGATCGATTTATTCTGACGGGTTGTTTTATGCCACAGAAGTCCTGCTTCCAGAGAAAAAGAATCATCAGAGCTGCCCCGGATATCTTTAGAAACGCCCGCAGCAGACCAGATTTTCTGAGGATTAATATATATCCAAAAATTACGGCTGGATTTTATATTGTGTAAATCAATGCGAGAAACAGGCTGCATTAAAAATGAGTTTTGATCTGTTTTAATATCACCATGAAGATCAGGAGTGATAGACGATAAAATTGCACTGTTGCATAAGGGAAAATACAGCGAATGTACGTGGTCAGCAGATTCTGAGGTAAACGTTCCGGCATCGTCCGTAAATTTCCAGAGAGGCTTTTTCATGTTATCTATTTCCTATACATAAGAACACAAATGACTACAGCGGTAAACATGACTAAATTAACGCCGGTGAATACTTTCCATATAAGTTCGCCTGATGATATTGCCGAAGGTGCCATAATAATAAAACATATCCATACGCCAAATGTCCAGGAAAGACTTATATCTTTTGAAGATTTACGTTTAATTATCTTTGCAATAAGCGG
Source organism: bacterium (assembly GCA_043811735.1). GTDB lineage: Bacteria > Elusimicrobiota > JBDRMW01 > JBDRMW01 > JBDRMW01 > JBDRMW01. The sequence continues at coordinate 15,765 of JBDRMW010000184.1, read as the reverse complement.
TATATTCCAGAAAGGAAGAATGATTGCAGCGATTAATGCAATTGTTTCATATGTCATACATATCTTCTTAAAATGAATTTACAAATATTTATGTACATTAGCGCTCCATTCCATATCATAGGGAGGATTGTTTAATTTTTCAAAATAAGTTTTTGCTTCATCTTTATGATCAAGCTTTTCATACAGGATCCTCCCTGCTGAAAACAATGCTTTAGGCATGTACTGTCCGGAAGCGTAATCCTTAATTATTCTGTTATAGGTCTGTACCGCTTCTTGCCAACGCTTTATTCTCTCATATATTGAAGCTAATTGGAATAATAAAAAATCATTTAGTTTTGTTATCTGAGATGCGTGTTTTATCTGATGCAGTGTTTCATCGATAAGAATAATATCATTCAGTTTAATTCCTGATTGAATCAGTGCGATCCCGTGCCGGCAAAATTCTGTATAGTCCTGCTTCTGTTCATATAATCTCATAATGCCCTGTCGTGCTTTACGATGGTCCGGATACAATTCAAGTACTTCTTTGAAAATCTTTTCTGCTTCGATGTAGGAATTAAACCGCAATTCATGGAATGCTTTTCTTAATTTGTGGTCACAGGCTATTAATGTTTGATCAGCCTGCTGCTCCCAGGTATGTCCAAGGTTAAAAATTTTAATACCGATGCCGCTGGCTGCCCCAAACATAAAACCCCCGATATGCGCCCAATATCCGATAGAAGGTGCGGTTTTTAATGTCATAAGCCCCATGAGCAGCTGCTGGCTAAACCATAGAGGAACTGCTACCCAGGCAGGCATGTAAAATGTACCTGAACGAAACAACGCAAAAAACATGAAAAAATACCAAAAACGTATTTTTATTGCCGCATGACGTATTAAAAATGCGCCCATAATTGCAGCAACCGATCCTGAGGCACCAACCATAGGGATGTTATCATCTGGATACATGGTTATTTGAGTTGCTGCCGCAGCAATGCCTCCAATCAGGTATATAAGTGTAAAAAGGATCGGGCCCCACCGGTCCTCAACATTGCAGCCTACCAGCCATAAAAAAATCATATTAAAAAGAATATGCAGTATCCCTGCATGAAGAAACTGATAGGTTATTATATTCGGAAAAATTCGGGAATCTTTTGAAAAACTATAATTATAATATATTGAAAAATGGCTTTTTGACTCATCCTTTAAACTAATTTTAAAAGCTGCATATCGTGGATAAATTAAGTCCCACCGGTATTTTGTTTTAGGAGATATCAAGATATTCCTGTGTTCGATTTCGCTGAAAATCTCATGAACAACAGGGGTGGGAAACTCTTCGGATGTTGTTGCTGAAGAAAGCTGTGCTTTTATGTGTTCGGGCAGCCCTGAATCTTTGTTGTTAACAATTTCAATTATCTGGTGTGTTATTTCTTTAAACTCTTCATGGCTTACTCGGTCACGCATGAATTGTTTTTCACGCGGCCAAACAAGGATAAAAACAATGATATTAACCGCGATCAATCCAAGCGTAAGCCAGGGGAATTTGGTTAATTCAGTTTTTCGCCCGATAGGAAAAAATATAAACATTGTCCGGTTCTGGGGTTTTTAAGGTTTGTTAAAATTTTCTTCATCAACATATCCGTATTCTATCTGTGTGCACTCGGTTTCTTCTTTCGAAACCAGCTGCTCTATCTGTGTTGAGTATATGGTCTGCATGGATTTAAGCACAATTCCTGTTTCAGCGTCTACCCAGGTTTGGGATCTGAGTTCTCCGTCAGGCCGGCGGGCACCTATTTGATACAAGACTGTTTCCTGACCGGCAATATTTCCTCCGGGGCCTTCTTTTTTGCCTTGGCTCCTAAGCCAGAACATATATTGTTTTGCCTGGGTTTCTGAAATCTCTCTTTCCTGGGTTTCCAAAAAATCCCGGTTATCGCTAAAACTGCTGAAAAGGTCCTGCATGGGGATTTCTTTGGTTTTTGAATAGAAATTGATTCCATCATAGACGTTAATTGAGTATTTATCTTCGATTTTAAACTTAATACCGTCAGTGATGACGGACACGGTTGTTTCTTCGATATCCCCGGCAATGGCATTTTCAAAAACTTTTTTCCATTCACTTGTAAACGCAATTTGTGCCGGTTTTGGTGCAGTGCAGGACAAACATACAAAGGTTAATGCCCAGGTCATGAGATACACAACAGGTTTGTTGGTAAGGTAATTTTTCATTTAAAAAACCTCCGTTTAAGATGTACGTATTCCATATCATACATAATATAAGACCAAAACCGTATCAGTCAAGATAAAAATAAATTTTACGATAATTTTACATAAACTTTACAAGGATTTTACATTATATTGATATACTTATTCTATGCATTTAAATAAAAATTTATATAAGAAAATAGTTTCAATCATTGTTTCACCGGCTATAATTTTTACCAGTCTTCCGGTGCATGCTGGTCACAGAGAATTTCTTGCCCAGCCAGGTATATCCGAGCAAGCAATAACAGAGAGTTTATCTGACGTACTGCCCGGCAAAAGAGAGGCCGGGATAACCAGAGGAAAAGAGCTGCTTAAGAGTGTAGATTTTAGAAATAATGGAGATTTGTATCCTGGTATGTGCGATATCGATCATCTAGCATTATTCAACGATGTAGTATCAAAAGCTCTTATGGGCAGTCATTTAGATCCGCTTGATCCCAAAACACGCGAGCAACGCGATTGTGATATATCTTTTCAGAAAGTATCACTTTTCAGAAAACTTTTGATTGCTTCGTTAGAATCAGGGAATGATCAGGATCTTGATATCTATCGGTATCTTGCCGGAGATGAGCTTATGGCACTCAGCACAAGCAGTAATCCTTCTGAAGTTAAAGATAAACTCGATAAGTTCAGGCAAGGTGTTTCCAGCAGGTTTAAAAATAAATTTGCTCTTGCACGTCTAAATGTAAATGTGACGTTTCTTCATGCCGATAAAATTAAGTTGCTTGAGGAAAACGATCAAATTCTCGCACTTGGGTATTATGCTGGTGGTTACCGATTATTACTTAAACGGGATGAAACAATGAGTTATCTAGACCAGTTAAAAAAATTGAACAGAGAATTACCTTTAGATGAAATTAAACTTTTACCTCATGTGCTGGGGACCATACCGCCATTTACATTATCGATCGGTTCTGTATCAATGCGGCAGGTTATCAATACTGTACGAAAAAGAAGAATGTGGAGTGATTGGCGCATGCTGCGCTTTAACTGGATGCTGGATCGAAAGGGACACTTAAGAGAAGAGTATATTGACGAAGTATATGAACGGGGGATGCAGACCGCTGATGATATGCTGAAAATTGCCAAGCAGCAGAGAAATACCGTCTATGTGAGCTCAAAAATTGATAAATTTGAGCTTCATCAACCGATCAAACGGCGGAAAGAAAAACCAGTTAAACCGGGGATTGACCGCCTTACCGGATTTTATCTTGATGAACAATTTAGGAAAGAAAGAAAAAGAACTGGAAAAACAGATGAAAAAGAAGATAATTTATTGTGTATTGAAGTTGAGTCGTACAATGGAGAATCCTCCCGTGAAAAAGGAGGGTTTCATGCGGTAAATGATGCATTAACACATGATGCAGCAGATGAGGTAATCGCCATTATTGCCCGGGAAATTAGAAAGGCATTTGATACCCATATGAAATATAATCGCCATCCACTATTTTGCAGAGAATCACCGGATAAATTCTATATATCGCTTTCTGAAGAATTGACGAGATATTCGATTGAAAATGTTGTAATAGATTTAATAAAGGTAAATAATAAACTGAACAGTAAATTTGGCAGAAAAAAGTTTAAATTTGATCTGCGTTTTAAAGTTTCTTCTGCTTCTCATGCAGATGTAAAGGAGTCTAAACTTGATGAATTTAAAGATATTTACAGCGTTATCAATACGATAACACATATTGATAAAGCAATTGAGATGAGCAGCAGTCTTAAGAGAGAAATGGTTCCTGTTGACCAGGCTGTCGAAGTAATTGAAGTAAACGGCAGTGAGATACGAATATTCAGCAAAGATAAAGAAAATAAATTGCATAGTTATTATCGGTGGATTCAGGTGCACAGAGAGAAACAAGGGATAGATAAATTGACAAGAATTTTGAAGGTTAATAAGGTTTTAAGCGAAGAAAAAAAGACACTAACTAAATATCCAATGAGTCAAGGCAAGTATCCAAAGGGAGCAGTCCTGAAATTAATTGGAGAGTATATCAATTATGCCGCAGATCAGGGGCTCAAACAGGGAGGCAATTTCCTGAGTTATCACAAATATGGTATAAGATCTTTTTTTAAAGTTATGAATCAAGAAATTGAATGGTCAGAAAAGTCTCCGTATAAAATCAAATTATATATGAATAGACTTTCAAAAATACTTGGATTTCCTATCCCTGTTATGAGACCAAACGAGACGTATGATGGTGCTGAAATATGGATTGGAGGCATCACTCATGGGAAAATCGCCTATTTTGTTATGCTAGGCATAGGGGCGTTAACTATGCTTTTTCTGTGGCCATATTTCAGCTTAATGACCATCATTGCTTCATTTGGCATAATTCCGTCTGTATTCTTAGGATTAGGGTATTATTTGATAATTGTTCCCAAGAATTATTTTCTTTTCAGCAGCTTGCAAGCTTGCCAAATGTACCTTATAATGAGAGCAAGGGATGCCGAAGCATTACTGCCCCAGGATGTTGAAGGTATCTGGCAGAGCAGTTATCATACCGAGTTAGAAAATATTATTATGCCGTACCGAAACAAGGATATTGAGAATGTTAACGAAATGCTTAACATTGTCATGCATAAAACACTGGGTATTATAAAACAATATATAAAAGAACGACAGTTTGTTCCGGTACCGGAATTTCAAGAAGATCCTTCAATGACTGGCATGGCTGCTCAGATGCAACAATTAGATGCAACAGGCATTTTTCCGATGGACGAAAGTATGTAAAAAAGTGTAAATATGATAAGAGAAATATTATGAAAAACATTAAAAAATTATTGGTTATACTTATATCATTAAGCCTGGTCATCACCAGTCTGCCTGCTCCCATATCGGGAAGCAGATACCTTGCGCCGCCAAGCCTTCAGGAATTGGGAATCTCCCCAGAAGTGGATCCCATATTACCATCAGCACCATCCAAAAAGGTTAATGCACGCAGTAAAATTAAACGAATTTATGTTATAACAATTGCTGCAATCTTGTTAAGCTTTTCTCGTGAAGCTTTAATAGTAATTTCTGCATTTTTAATCTGTTATGGAATAGTAAGTTTTTTCCTTGAAGATAAAAAATATGGTGTTAAGATTGACTTAGAAAATCTTGCAGGTTTAGAAGCGAACATTTTTGGAGAGATTGAGGAAGCAACATACGATACTATTGATGATTTAGCAGATAGAACAGCAGCTTTTGAAGAATTTGTTAAAGCTCAAGCAGATGATATTACTATTCATGAGCGGCATCTTACTATCAGGGAATTCCTCAATTTTATCGATGAGCGAATAACATTATCTTGGAAGAAAGATCTTTTTGTGTTAAGCGAATTAAATTCTGCATTAAGAAAATCCGGGAATAATATAGGAAGTTCATTAAGACAGTTTTTTATTAGTATTGGAACGCTTGTTGGCCCGACATTCTCATTCCTTCTTCAAATAGCTACACCGATGTATTATTTAGATGTTCCTGGATTAGACGGAATCATTTTATCAAAGAAATCTAAAATATATCCAACTTTTATTCCGGGAATATTAGCTATTCTGTTAGCATTGAATGTGGTAGTAAATATCAGCTGGTATTTAATGATTGCGGTTATCTTTATATATCCGGCAGCTCATTTATCATACAAAACTAATTTCTTTGTTAGCGAAGGTAATGTATTGACTAATTTATACATAACACTCATCTTAGAACGCATTAGAAAAAAAATTGCTCCGGATATGAACCGAAAAGAATTCCAGAACCTTGTCGCTCCTCATGCGCGGGTTCGAACGTTAGCAAACAAGCCTGCCGTAATCAATGCACCCCCGACAAAAGAACGGCTTAAACAAATCGTAAGTGATATTTTTGATGAATTATACGATCGAACAGATAATATTGATACTCCTGCCGTAGCACTGCCTAATTTAGGTATAGAAAATGATCCACAATTATTAAAAGCAATATTAGAAAGTTACTAAAAAGATACTATTTCCCATTAATGGGCGCTGACTGCTGCTTTGGAATTTGGTCTTGATGGGGCAACCTGGGGCTGCGTGCGGGGTTGGTCTAAGGCGAGTACTTCAATCAGCGAATCTGTTGCTTCTAATCTTATTTGTACTGCAAATGAAAAATTAGCATCTGCTGGATCCAGGTTTTCATCTAAATAATATTTAATATGGTCTGCAGCAGTCGGATCTCCCAGCCGGATAAGTGTTTGTGCAAATGCGAGTATGGTTTCTGAATTTCTATCTAATCCATCCTCAGCAAATATTAACAGAGTTTTTCTAAGATACTTTACAATCTCAGGTGTCGGACATTCCTCAACAGCAGGAAGAAGAGATATTGTTTCTTTATACCTAGTTCCATATTTTATTGTTGATTTCCATAGAGTATGTACTGAAGAAATACCTGGCGGATATTTAATCTTTCCAAGAATTTTCGCTGCTTTTATATTACATCCATGTAATCTAGTTATTCTATCTATTCTATGAGTATCAGAAAGCTCAAAATAAAACCGATCATTTACTAAATCGAAGGTTGGAAAATATACAGACAGCTTTTTAATAACAAGTTCATTTTCTCCGAGCTCAACGAGTTTTTCAGCAATAGCAAGAAACAGTTCGATATTTCTGATTAATCCAGAAACATCTGGTACCTTGGCAGGATAATCCATTAACCATTCTTTTAGACAGTAGTTAAGCCATTTTTTTAGACAGGATACGGCAAACGGTTTTTCTCCAAGCTGTCCAAGTGCAGCTGCGCATGCTATTTGAGCTTTTCGACAGTCAAATAAATCGTGTTTTTTATTATCAGCAAGGTTATCAAAATCTTCAATTCTTTCGGGAAAAAAAGATTCTAAATCCAGGAGTGATTGTTTAAGATCGGGTATTAAATCGGGATTGCCGCGTTCACGTGCTTGCTGTGCGGCAAAAATAATATCTTCATGAGAGTTTTTTGAAGACATCAACCATTGCAATAAAGGCATAGCATTATGATCATCAATAATCGTTAAAACTTGAGCGATCATCTTCAACTGTTTTGTTATTTCGTAATCATCTAAAAGTAACACTCGTTCTTCAGGTTTAAGTTGATCCCGGGGTATAAATTTAGCAATAAATCGAGCGATATTAACAGCAGTTTCATCAATATGAGAATATTGAGGAAAGGAATTAAGCAATACGCTTAATTTTTCATCAGTTTCTATTTTCTTTGATTCAACGTCTTTCAGCCATTCATGTGCAAATGTACGAGCAGTCTCTCTATCAGCATGCGCAAGTGTTATTAGTGCATTTTGTTTTGCTTCAAGATCATCAGTTGATTGAAATATGTATTTTGCTAATTGGGAGAAATTACCTGTTTTTTGGGAGCAGATATAAGACAAATTACGAACTGCATGTGATAAAACTTCCCAACAAAACAATAATTCTGCTTCTTCCTCATTTGATAATTCTCCGTGAATATCACGATTTTCTATTTCATGAATCTTACCATGTAAAAACGCAATAACTTTATCCATTGAAGTTTCTAAGGAAGGGAATAATTCACTGCGCAGCTTAGCAGTTAATTCTTCAAATGGCATGAGCGGAGGTTGAAGACCTTCCATTGTATCTTCTAACTCATGAGTAATATATGCTGAATGCGGCGGAGAAAGGTTTTGAGTACCAGCCGATGATCTGTTTATGCAAGGTATACCCAGGCTTACCGACAACATAATCGAAATCAATTTATTTAAATATTGTATAGGCAATAGTTTTTTCATCATAAGCTTATTAAAATATTATACATTATTGATGTAAAATATCTATTAAATCCATGTAAAATATTTGTAAATTATAGGCCTAAGAATTGAATGGCCAGGCCTGAGGCAAGTATGGTGCTTCCGGCGAGGGCATGGGTAAAACGTTCGAATCTGCCCAGCGGTATCCGTTGGATGCCGAATGATGATGCAGTAACAATGGAAAGCATGGTGCCTATGGTTGCGGTCCCAAATAACAGGGTAACGAGCAGTAACCCTAAGAGATTTATTTTTGCTGCCGGGTACATGAGAATTGGAATTAATGGCTCACATGGCCCGAAGATAAATATGGTAAATAGTACCCATGGGGTAATATTTTTTTTAGGTAATTTATCATGAACATGAACGTGGTTATCTGAATGGGCATGGGAATGATGGTGGAAATCATCTTCTCCATGTGCATGGAGATGGCTGTGCGGTTTGTTTTTTATTGCCTGATGTATACCCCATATCGTATATGCCAGGCCGAACCCGATTAACAACCAGGCGGCAAGGTTGCCGCGAAATATTTCAAATGCTTCAACTTTCATTACTGCAATACCAAGAGATATGCCAATCAAGCCGATGATTACTGAACTGGCGATATGCCCTATGCCGCAGAAAAATGTTATCAATAATGTTTTGGGCAAAGACCAGCTTCGTGCCCGGGACATCACTATAAAAGGCAGGTAATGATCAGGCCCGAATACGGTGTGAAGAAACCCTATAGAAACCGCGGCAATGCTTAAAATATAAATATCATTACTCATAAAATAGAAGCGTTCCCTTTTTCTCCTTTTTCTTCAGCAGATGCGGGGGAGTTGGTCTGATTCAAGCATGGGAATTATTCGCTGTGAACCGATTCGGGTGGTTAGATATACTTCCTTTTTATGCGAGCCGGTCATCTTCCCGATTATTGATGCAGAGCGTCCCAGTGCTTGTTTAAGTTTTATAGCATCTTTTGCTGATGCAATGCAAATGAATTTTCCTTCATTTGCAATATATAATGGATCGAATCCTAAGATATTGCACATATGAGAAACAGCTGGTTTAACCGGTATCGCTGATTCGTTGATTTCAATGCCTAAGTTTGATGTTAAAGCGATTTCATTAAGTGAAGTGGCGAGTCCTCCCCGGGTTAAATCTCTCATAACATGGATATTTTTTGAGGTTTTAAGGCATTTATGTACATCAAAATTTAAATTTGTGCAGTCGCTTCTAATAGATGATATAAATTTAAAATCTTCCCTTGCATTAAAAATCGCCATACCATGTTCGGCAATACTGCCGTTTATAATAATGAGATCATTAATCTGTGCGTGCGCAGTTATTCTCCCCGGATAGGAGATAAGGCCAATTCCTGCAGTATTGATAAAAAGCTTATCTGCAGAACCCTTTTCAACAACTTTAATATCGCCGGTCACGATCAAAACGCCGGCTTTACGTGCTGCCTGTGCAATTGAATTGATTATCTTATCAAATATGCTTACAGACAAACCTTCCTCAATAATAAATGCAAGGGATATATACAGCGGTTCAGCTCCTTTCATTGATATATCATTAACCGTGCCGTAGACGCTAAGTTTACCGATATCTCCGCCCGGAAAAAAAAGAGGTTTAATCACATATGAATCAGTAGAAAAGGCAAGCCTGGCGCCTGGAGTTTTAAATTCAGCGGCATCGGCGGCTTCGCGTAATATATTGTTCGGGAATCGTCTGCATATATGCCTGATAAGCTCATGCATGAGCCTGCCGCCATTGCCATGTTCAAGCGTAATGATATTATCCATGGTTAATGTCCGTATTTAAAATATGCCGCACAGGTTCCCTCAGACGAAACCATGCAGGGCCCAACCGGCTGCTGCGGCGTGCATCTTTTTTTAAAAAGTCTGCAATCTTGCGGTGTATGGACTCCGCGCAGAATATCTCCGCAGATGCATCCCGTAATAGGATTCTTTTTGCTGATTTTTATATTAAATTCTTTATCAGCGTCAAAATGCTTGTACGCTGGTTTAAATGTTAAGCCGCTTTTTTTTAAAACTCCCAATCCGCGCCAGGAGGCCTCAGACGGGGAAAAGACCGATGATAAGAGTTTCCGTGCGGTTGCGTTCCCGGCATGCTTCACCGCGCGTGTGTATTCGATTTCAACCGTATGTTTATGGGCATGTATAAGTTCAATTAACCGTTTGATTCCTTTAATAATGTCAGTATCGAGAAAACCGGTGATAACACAGGGTTTTTTGAATTTTTGCGCAAATTTTTTATACGGTGCTGTTCCGGTTATGACACTGACGTGGCCCGGACAGATAAAACCGTCAACTCTAAGATCAGGTGCATCGGCAAGTGCATCAAGTGCGGGAAACAACAGCTTAAGATTTGCCAATACAAAGAAGTTATTTATTTTTTGTTTCTTTGCTTCACGGATGGTTTCAGCGATCGTCGGGGCGGTTGTTTCAAATCCTACTCCCATAAAGACGACTTTTTTCTGCGGATTATCCTGTGCAGTTTTGAGCGCATCAAGGCACGAATATACTACGCGCACATCAGCACCTTGTTTTTTAATGCTTAGTAAATTGGTGCGGTTGCCCGGTACGCGCATCATATCGCCATAGGTCGTCATAATAACATCAGGTAATTGGGCGATCTGTATTGCTTTATCTAAATCTTCCTGTGCGGTAACGCATACCGGACATCCCGGTCCTGATATGAGTTGTATATGGCCAGGAAGCAGGTTTTTAATCCCGTATCGGGCTATTGCCATGGTATGGGTGCCGCATACTTCCATGATCCGTATAATCCGCTTATTTTTCACGCATAACCTCGTTGAGTTCCTGTATGGCGCGTATGGTATCTATGGCTTCTTGTCTGCCGATTTTACCGATGGCAAATCCTGCATGCACCAGCACATAATCATTCTTTTTTGCACCGCTGATAATGCCGAGTGATATTTTCCGGGATACGTCGCCAAAATCAACCAGCGCCGTATTATGATCTATTGATTTAATTTTTGCCGGAATGGCTAGACACATAATATTGTCCTGATGAAATATTGGTATCAGTAACTGATGTTTTGTTGGTTAAGGGTATAAATTTATTACGCTGCAATTGCGTAATTACCCGAGAAGTTAAAAATCTATTCTGAAAAACACCGCCGCTTAATGCAATATGTTTAATCTTATATATGCGTGCTAACTTGGCAACCGTATCAATAATAATCCGGGCCATGGAATTATGGAATTTTGCAGCGATTATCCGTTTGCTTACTTTTCGTTTTATGTCTTTTATCATGCCTAAAAATACGGCATCAGTCTCGATGATATAAGATTGATTATTTCGGCGTATGCAGAACGGATAGCTTGCCGTAACCGTGGGATCAGAGAGTTTTTCAAGTTTTATGGGGCCTTCAGCCTCGAAAGAAGCCCGGGTGCAGATACCCAGTAAGGCTGCTGCTGCATCAAAAAGCCTGCCCGCACTGGAAGTTAGAGGGGTGTTTATGTTCTTGGTTATCATTGATAATACAATCTGCTTATCGCATTTCTTGATTGAAGGGAGGAACGGCAGTCCTTTTTCTTGTAAAATGCTTACCACCAGGCGCCATGGTTCGTATACAACTTTGTCTCCGCCCGGCATCATCCGGTATGATAAATGTGCCAGACGCGTATATCCGGTCTGATCAACAAGCATAAACTCACCGCCCCACATGTTGCCGTCTGACCCGTAGCCGGTACCGTCAAATGAGACGCCGATAACCGGTCTTTTGATGTTGTGCTCGTGCAAAACACTGGCAATATGCGCATGATGATGTTGAATAGTAATGAGCTGCGCCTGGGGATATATATGAGATAAGTTATCCCGCGCAAACAGATAAGAAAAATACTGCGGATGTCTATCACAGGCAAGAATAGACGGCTCTATCCTGTTTTTCTTTAATGTATGCAGCAGAGAGGATTTAAATTTTTTAAAATTAGTAGGAAGAGACAAATCACCTATATCAGGGCCATAATGCATGGCCTTAACGGTGCTGATAAGAAATTTGTTTTTTATATCAGCACCTAATGCGAGGATCGTTTTATTCGACATCAAAGGAAAGTACCTGTATGATCGTGCCCGGGAAAAATGTAAGTTCTAATGAAGCATCTGCAAGGATAGTGTTTTTTGATAATATAGAGAAGGTTTCTTTAAAAGAATCTTCTTTTACGCCGAGAAGATTGCCTACTTTGATTTTTATATTAGTAACTTTACTGCCACCTTCTTGTTTTGCGTGTTCGGCAATGCCTTTAATGATCGGTTCAATTAAATGTGTTTCATGCATACATTGACTCCTTGATGAGCATCACGACTTCAAATAGGCTCTTTTTAACCGCATCAGACATCTCTGATCCGAATTGTATCTGAACCGGCTGGACACAAAGCATATGGACTTGTGCGTTAGATCCTTTCTCGAGATGTTCAATGAACATTACGGGAGACATAGTATGGGTGTTCAAGCCCGACTGCAAAATATCTGCTTTTTGTAATAATTTATATTCTCCCGGATTGCAGTCAATATGTCCCGTATCGATAATAAGAATTGAATCCGGTTTGTCTTTACAAATTTTACCGATATAGTTTTCAGGGGTTGTTCCTGCATCGTAACAGACTGCATTGATTTTGTCTTTAAGCATGCCGATGACGGCCGGCCCGAAACCATCATCTCCCCGCAAGGTATTGCCAAGCCCAAGGATAACAACTTTTCCTTTAAGGATGTCTTTAAATTTAGTTTTTAATGTAATCATATATTCTAATGTAAATATTATATAAACATGAGGTACGCAGGCAAAGAGTTCTATTTTGTTGTCAGCGTGGTTTCACGCCGGCAGCGGGCGCATAAAATTTTGACCCGGTCTGAACGGCCGTGATCTTTTAGAGCAGAAATGATATTCTCATCAATAATATTCAGACTTTGTAACCTTGAGAAATACAAGGTAGGATTTGAGTATGATAATTCACCGAGTTTTTCCGCTATCCATTTTAAATGATCTTTACAGGCGATCGGCAGACCGCATATTTCACATAATTGCAGTTCTTTTTCTATGGTTTCAAACGAGTTTTTCCGGTCAAAGAATGCCAGATCCCAGTCGTTCGATAGTTTGATCCCTTCATGATCAGCCATACAGGCTGCTTCACATTGTCCGCAAAAAATACAGGTATCAGTATAATGAATCATCCTTCTTTTGGGATTTGATTTGTCCGTAACCTCATCTTTGTATGCCAATGCTTCTACCGGGCAGACTTCAGTGCATGCCAGACATCCGACGCATTTTTCCTGATTATATTTAGGCTGCCCCCGAAAATTCGGATGCGGTATATGCGGTTCAACAGGGAATTTTGAAGTATACGGCCCCGCAATAAGCGCCTTAAGAGCTTCAATAACTTCTCTGATCTTCGGTAATTTCATTAATGCCTCTTCTGCCTTTGATGTTGACCTTGCCTTGTGCCTTTGACATTCAATTTGTAATCTGTAATCTGTAATTTGAAATTAATATTATTTTTCTCCTTCACTATCTTCTTGATACCGGTCAACCACGCTTCCTTCAGCCAGTTTTATGCCTGAGCGGTGTGCTCCGCGTGCAATCGCATGTGCGGCGACCGGTGCGGTTAAAATAAGGAAAATAATACACAATAGAGATTTTATGCCGGCTGAGGTAGATCCAACGATCATAAATGTGCCGAATAAAATACTGCAGGTTCCCAGGGTCACGCATTTAGTGGCTGCCTGCAGGCGGTTATATACGTCAGGAAGACGTACCAACCCTAATGCACCGAATAGATCAAACGCAAGACCGATAAAAATTAATACTAACCCGATAATTGAAACAAGATTACTCATCAAATCCTCTTCCTTCCAGATATTTCGAAAGCGCTAATGTGCTGATAAAACTTTGCAATGCCCAGGCGATGCCGATATCAATATACCAGGATCTTCCCGTGGATATAGAAAGGAGCGCGCAAAAACCAATAATCATAATACCTAAGATATCCATCGCCACAATACGGTCTGCACCGGTCGGGCCTTTTAAGATACGGAATAAACATAAAAAACAGGTAAGAAGGATAATATATATCCCCCCGGCTTAACAGACCAGCATACGGGATATCCGCCGCAAACGATGACGGAAAAGGCCTTACGATAATAAGGGTAAGAAGCCCGGCCAGTAAAACTGCACCAATAATCCATTTGACTAATTTCATATCATGTCCTATTCGAAAATCTTTGCTAATATTTTCTCAAACCGTTCGGCAATAAGCTTGGTAGCGGTTTCCGTGTCTGCTGCCTTGGTGTTAATCCAATGAATATAGAGTACTCCTTTATCTTTATCAATATCAACGGTCATAGTGCCGGGAGTTAAGGTGATTGAATTGGCTAAAAATGTTAATCCCGTGTCTGATTTTAATTTGGTTGTAATTTTAACAATACCCGGCTTTATAGGCAGTAACGGATGAGAGACCCGGTATGCAACATCTATGTTTGCTTTGATACATTCCCAGAAAAAGACCGGCAGATATTCGAATATAAAATGCCAGTACCTGTTGGGATGTTTTAACAAATGAGCTCTTCCCGCGGTAATAAATAAATCTCCGGTTAAATACGCAACAAGCATTGATGTAAATAATCCAACTAATATATGCTGCCAGTCAGGAATCCAGTTAATAAGCAGCCAGACTATATAAGCTGTTACAAACAAAATAATTCTGCTTTTCATGTGAATTCTTTCCTCTGTTTAACGCAAGCCGTCTAATATAAAAGATGCATATTGCGTGCCTTCTGCCAGCGTATCTGCCGCTGGTATTAAGAATGCTTCATATATGCCGGGAAGAAGAAGCAGTCCGCCGAGTATGCATATGCCGGCCAGTATAGCCATAGATATTTTCATATATATGGGCACTTCTTTTATCTGCTGAAATGTTTCACGTAAACTTCCAAAAAAAGCGTATTTCATAACTTTCATAAAAGATGCCAGAGTTAATATACTTGCTAATACTGCCCAGAACGCATACCCGAATCTGCCGGCTTGAACTGCTGCGATAATGATGATAAGTTTACTCCAGAACCCGTTAAACGGGGGGATTCCGGCAATAGACATTGAGGCGATAAAACTGGTTCCTGCGGTAACCGGCATCCTTTTTGATAATCCGCCCATCTGCTGTAAATCTCTGGTTCCGGTTGCATATTCAACCGCACCTGAGTTTAAGAATAAAAGAGATTTAAACAATGAATGATTCAAGAGATGGAATAATCCTCCTATAATTCCCAGCGGGGTTCCTAAACCGATCCCTAAGACAACGTATCCAATCTGGCTGATCGAGTGATAGGCGAGCAGTCTCTTAAAATCCCATTGGCCGATGGCTAAAAATACGCCGATAACCATGGAGAGAGCTCCTAAAAACATGAGCAATGATGACAGCGCCGGGGTAATACCGATCACATTGTAAAAGATTCTGCATAAGGTATAAATGCCGAGAGATTTAATGAGCACGCCTGAAAGCATTGCTGAAATGGGGGCAGGTGCTGAAGGATGTGCATCAGGCAGCCAGGCATGAAAAGGCACTAAGGCGCTTTTAAGCCCAAAACCCATAATGAATAGTACGGTTATCATCAGAATTAAATGGGTTGATTTTTTCTCAAGTAAAATTGCGCCCATATCTGCCATATTAAGCGTTGAGGTATAGCTGTATAACAAGGCGATACCGAGTAGAATAAATAAAGATCCGAGGGAGCCCATAATCG
>JBDRMW010000183.1:0-9449 GCA_043811735.1 bacterium | reverse complement strand
GCAAGCATAGTAAAGTTTCTTATGCAAAGAGAAAAAGTATATCAGTTAACGATACTTAGTCAATATTTTGAGAAGACGAATAATAGGGATGGTACCGCTAATCTTCAACAATTGATCAGGGGCTCTGAAATTCCGCTTGATTTAAAACCTGCTCCCGTTCAAGTTTTAATGTCGAAGGTAGTCAAAAAAATATTGGAGAGTCAATGAAAAAGCATGCACGCATTTTACTTGCAATGATAATAATGATTAAGAGCTTCTGCACCGCCGGTCAAAGGGATTTCCTTAATTGATGGTTTTTGGCATAGAAATAGATCGGGCTCATTAATCGTAAGATTATTTAAGAATTATTGCTTTTCCGGTTCTTCGAATTTAGATACCGTAAAAATGAAGAGATTCACATTTTTATCTTTTTTCCAGGCATCTCTGGGGATGCCTGCTTTCTGCGCGCACAGCTCAGCCATAAAAGCTTCTTTGTCTCCCGGAAAATGATCCCAGACCTGCGGAAGAAAAAGGCCTGATCTGCCGCCTTTTTCAACCATCACGCCATGTACATCTGTTTTAATGTCGGTATGGCTGGTCACTTTTTTCAAGGGAGAAAGAACTGATATTTCAATATGAATATCTTGAAGTTCTTCTTCAGTAACCGGCGGGAACCGGTTGTCCTGAGTTGCCGCAGATACTGCCAGCTGGTTTACGGCATCAATTAAGGGGTATCTTGCTTCAGTTGTGCCGATACAGCCGCGCAGCATACCATCTTTGGTAAGGGTCACAAAAACTGCTGCGTTTTTTTCAAGTTCTGCATAACCGCGTGCATCTACTTTGGGAAGTTTTTGTTCGGATAAGTAGGTGGTGATCGCTTTGCGTGCGATCTGAAGCAGGGTTTTCTGGTTTTCAGGGTTGATCGAAAACGTATCCTTACGGTTCTTTTTTTCTGTCATCATCTGAGCGCCTCCTTTGCCGCTGGTTGAAAAAACCGCGGAGAGATATCCTACCACGCTATCTTTGTTTCCTGCCGGAACATCCCCGGAATTAGCATATTTTAATAGTGTAAATGTATCTGCATTAAGAGCTCGTGCTGCATACATGATAGTATATATTGCCCCTTCTCCGCAAAGCACACAGGAGAGATTGGGAGTTTTTTTATTCATGAGCTCATCTATGGTCTGTTTAAGCTGTTCAGGATTTAATGATTGAAAAGCCTTAATTGCCTGCCCATCAACCTGATTGGCATCCTTATATGAGGGATAATGGGACATGTCGGTTGATGCGATAAAAATTACATCTTCATTTTTAAGGGTGTTTGCTAATGTCTCACCAATCTTTTTACAGATTTCCAGTGAGGGATTTCCTATCAGCATGGGCACCAGGGTAAAATTATCTAATGTGCGCTGTAAAAAAGGAAGCTGAACTTCAATAGAATGCTCACCCTCATGTGCTTCAGGAATATAACGAATAAGTGATGTAGCATTGATCAATTGATTACAGAGTTTTTCATTAATGGGGACGGTTCCTAACGGGGTTTCAAAGCCGCCTTCTTTGTAGACGGAAGCACCCTGCAGCGGGTATCTATGGGCAAGCCCGATAATTACTACGGCAGGATTTTTATTTCCTTTTAGCAGGGTATAAACATGTCCGGCTACGGGGCCTGAGAATAGATATCCTGCATGAGGGGAGATAAAAGCAATGGGTTTGCCGGTAATGGGTATTTTTTCAGCTGAAGCTATATAATGATCAACCATCTGCGCAAGCCGGGTTGGATCAGCCGGATAAAACTGCCCGGCAACCGCTGGTTTTCGGATTTGTTCAGCAGAGCATGAAGAGATACAGCAGAAAAGAACCCCTATAAGGATGATTTTCATTACAATAGTGTAGTACGCTCAATTTGCCTGTGTCAAGAGAAAATAAAATTGACAGTAACCCTTGGAATGATTATTATTTAGTTTAATTAAGGAGGAATAGGATATGACTGCGTTTATGTATGCGGTGTTAACTGCATGTGTCTGGGGCATTGTTCCGGTTATAGAAAAAATAGGATTAGGCAAAGTCGATCCTGGTATCGGTATTTTTTACCGGGGTTTTGGGGTGTTGATCGGCATGAGTTTTCTGGCGGTTATGTATACATCGAAAAACATAAGCTTCAAAGCAGATTTAAAATCGATTATATTGCTTGTTTTAGGAGGCTTGCTGGCAAGCTTTATCGGGCAGTTTTTCTTCTACCGAAGCCTTAAAATGGGTGAGGCATCCCTGGTTGTTCCGGTAGCGGCGATGTATCCGCTGGTAAGTTTTATCATCGCTGTTACAGCACTTAATGAGCGCATTACGCCGGGAAAGATCTGCGGGATGATCCTGGTTATTGCCGGGGTGGTCCTCCTTAAAGGGAAATAAAAACTTGACAAAAATATGCAGATTGCATACAATTGTATGCATAAAGAATATTGCAAGGGTCTATTATGCCTACATTTTCGAAAAACCGTGCGAAGTTATTGCGTCTTTTTTTAAAAAAACCTGACCAGAGTTTCTATATGCAGGAAATCGGGCGGATGTTAAGGAAAAAACCGGGGACGTTCCAGCGAACCCTGAACAATATGGTTTCCGAAGGTATCTTGCATAGTGAGTATAAGGCCCATGCCCGGTATTTTAAGATTAATAAAAAATATCAGTTATACAGTGAAGTTAAAAGCATTGTTTCAAAGACGTTAGGGATTTAAGGGCAGAATTTCTTTATGGAGTTTGTGCGGTGAGTATGCATAAAACACTTATGAATGATAAACGAAAAAATATCAGGATATCCCATGAAGATAAAGTAAAATTCTCGTCCGGAGAAAAAATCTTCCCGGGTAAACTGGTTAATATCTCCCGTCAGGGAATGCAGGTGAGGGTAAGTGTGCCTGAATCCTATAATGAGGTGCGGAGTATTACTTTTTCTCTCCCAAAATCCAAACAGCCGCTGCAAATCCCGTGTAAACTGATCCGCGTAAAGAAAAATCCGGATAATTATAAGGAACATATTGTGGGGATTGAGTTTTCCTATAAAGCTCAAGCGCAGATGATCTTGATTGATAATTTTATTAAAGAGATGAAGAAAAGCCAGCTTATTAAAGGGGGGAAATCCGATGAGATGCGGCAGATTCCGCGTGCAATGTGCCTGTTAACCGGGGTTCAATGCGATGCCAAAGATGCAGAGGTTTTATCTATCGATAACATCTCAACCGAAGGATTTTTAATGAGTTTTGAAGGCGAGCTTCATTTTGGGGATTCGGTTGGCTTTACATTTAATCTGCCGGATGATCCCCGCACACTTAAACTTACCGGGGTGGTAATGTATATTGTGGAGAATTACTTTGGATCCGCGAATATGGCAGGGATCTCTTTTGCTGAAATCGCTGAACTTGACCGGATAAAACTGCGCAATTTTATTGTTGAATCATCATCAAGTTCGGCGTTAAAAAATCTCCAGGAGACATTTTCTGAAAATGGCCTTGATGAAGAATACCAGGTCACGGAAATTCGGCGCATTAATCATATTTTTAGTTTCTTAAAGGAAGAATCAATCCATGTGAATGTGCTTTTTGAAAACAATGTCAAAATGTTTGAACTGGAAGTTTTAAAGTTTTCTCCGGAAGGACGGGTCTTTATGACCTCTGTTCAAAATGAAATTGTGCAGTTGGGATTGAAGAAACCAAATACCGCCTATTTTTCTTTTTATATGCATGGGGGAAGTTATTATTTTAAATCCGAGCTTTTGGAGTTTTATCCAAACCAAATGGTATTCACCTATCCCCGGATCCTTTATCAATCCGAAAAAAGGTCTTACCAGCGGAAATTCTTGGGAGAGACCATTGAACTTTCATTTGAACATAATGAAGAAACGTTAAAATATATACAAGGTAAATTAATCGATATTTCCCGGCGCGGTTTTTTATGCGAAGTGTCGGTTGATTCAACTATGTTAAAGAATCTTAAACATGGCGGCAGGATTAATTATACGATCAATACTGCATTAGGCTTAGATGAGCATGGGGAAATACGCCATGTAAAAGAAGTTATTACTGCTGACGGAAGTTCTAAACTGCGCATCGGCGTTGAGGCCGGCATTAAGCGGGCACGGTATTCATTTAATAAATTTTCTCCCGGGGTGTGGGACAAACATAAACTATTCTGCAAAAAACCGGCCCCTGCTGCATTGGACAGACTCAAATCAACGATAGTCACATACCAGAACATTGAAGGAAATAAAATTACAGCAATTATCAATGCAACACGAAAAAATATTCATGCACCGGTGGTTATACTGCCTCCTGCGTTCGGTAAAAAAAAGGAAGCATTATCACCGCTATCCTCAACATTGATTGCAAATTTTAAGCATTTTAAAAAGCCGATGGTGACCATCCGTTATGACGGCATCAATCGTCCGGGGGAAAGTTATAATGAAGAGATGTGCCCCAAACGCGGATATGAGATGCTCCATTACCGCATAAGCCAGGGATTTGATGATCTTCAATCAACCATTACGTATGTATATAATAATCCGTATTTTAAACCTTCCAAAGTTATTATTGTGGCATTCAGCATGTCTGCACTGGATGCGCGTAAGTTAACGATGATTGAGAAGGAAAACAAGGTTGATTATTTAATTAATGTTATGGGGGTCTCTTCCGGGCAAAGCGCATTCAGCAATATTACCGGCGGATTGGATATTATCGGCAATTATAAAATGGGGATATTAAACGGGGTTGCGGGCATTATGGGCCATATTTTAGATCTTGATAATCTGGCGCGCGACCTGGTTGATCATAAGTATGCCTACCTTACCGATGCCCGGTATGATATGTCCCGCATTTCAATACCCATAACCTGGATTTACGGGATCTATGATAAATGGGTGGAAACCCAGGGCATTAAAGATATTATGAGCATTAAATCAGAGGGAGTGCGCGAACTTATTGAAATCCCAACCGGGCATAATTTACGGTCCAGCGAAGATGCGGTTAAAACATTTAAACTTATTACCTCATTAATTTATAAACAAGTATACAACAAAACTATCCGCCCCATTGATCCGGACCGGGACAATATGGTTAAACTTGTAACCTATGAACGTGAACGGTTAACGGAGCTGGAGGATTTTAAACCGGAAGATTACTGGAAACAATATCTGATCGGCACCGGAACGAACAGTTTTGGATATGATTTTTATAAAAACATAAAAGAATTCAGAGATTTTCTTAGTCTCGAGAGCAGACTTATCAATATAAAGAATGGTGAACGGGTAGCTGATATGGGCTGCGGTACGGGCATTTTCTTTGAAAATTTGATACGCGGTTTTGGACAAAAAAGAAAAAATGTTAAAAAAACAGAGTTTGTATTGATTGACTTAATCCAAGAGGCGCTCGATAAAGCACAATCAAAATATAACAAACTGAATGAAAAATATTCAAAACTGCTTCCCGAGAAGATTACATTATGTAAAATGAATCTTGATCCAAACCGGTTAATTCCGGTTAAATATTTTATTTCTAACTCAACATGTAATTTTGATTATTTACGCGGCCGTATCGAGGGATTTAAAAACACCACAGTTGATAATCTCTTAAAAAAATCAACCAGAAGATTATGCGAAATCATGAGAGGCCTAACACCGAGTGATGAGGATCACCAGTTTATTAAAGATAATTTTACCAAAGAAGATTATGCGGTGATCCTGGATTTTAACCGTGCGGCGCGGTTTTTAAAAGATTCACTGCTTCCTGAAGATCTTATCTTGGGCGGACTTGCACAGGTTCAAGAAAACTCGCACACCGATTATAACAAGGTGCGTACGACCGACCTTATATTTGAGAAACTTAATTTTGGCGATAACAGCAGGAATTTAAACCTTAATTTCGAAGATAATTATTTTGATAAAATTGTGGCAAGTCTTTTTGTATCGTATTTGTTCAATCCCGATGATATGATTAATGATTTTTACCGCATGTTAAAACCCGGCGGGAAACTGATTGTTTCTTCCATGAAGCCTGACAGTGATATATCGCTTATTTTTACCAATTATATCGATAAGGTCCAGCATTTTAAGCTGGATGATATTGAAATTAAAAACAGAGATATTAATTTAACTGCTGCGCGGGCAATGCTTAATGAAGCAGCATCACTCTTTGAGCTTGAGGAAGACGGTTATTTCAAGTTTTACAACGGCGATGAGCTTTTTCATATGCTTAAAAGCGCTGGTTTTAAACACATCAAAGTGACCTCTTCATTAGGCAAACCAGCCCAGGCAGTGATCGTAACCGGCATTAAATAAAAACATATGAAAGATATTATAATTCGCAATGAGTTTGTTCCTGATACCGCGGCGATTACGTTTGTGCATGATCAGGGATGGGTTCTGCCCCATTGCGGCAGCGGCTGCAAAATGTGCGCATCCGGTTTCTCAGGCACTGGTTTCAATGACGCAGACTTTTATTGATACGATCATAGTCTGCAGTTTAACCGGATTTTGCATTATGGTAACCGGCATATATAATACACCCGTTAACCCCGCCGATATGACTGCACAGGCGTTTAATACGGTCTTTGCCGGTAATATCGGGAGCATGGTGGTGGCTGTCTCATTAGGATTATTTGTGTTTTTAACGATTGTGGGATGGTATTATTACGGCGAAAGATCAATTGAGTATCTCTTTGGCGTGCGGATTATACTGCCGTACAAAATGCTGTGGTGCGTGATGGTGTTGGTCGGGGCACTTGCCAAGATTAAAATTTTATGGGATTTTTCCGATTTTTTTAACGGCATGATGATTATTCCTAATTTAATTGCGCTTATTCTACTATCGAATATTGTTGTTTCAGAAACAAACGATTATTTTAAATCATAGTTATCAGTTATCAGTCATAAAAGGATTTTGACGTATGCCGTTAACTCATAACTTTTTAAAGAGGGTTTAGCATGGACCAGTTATTGGGAATGTTAGAAAACAGTCTGCAGTCTTTTTCGCTTATTTCCTATGTTGCTGCATTCGGTGCAGGAGTGTTAACGAGTTTTACCCCGTGTGTGTATCCCATGCTTCCGGTCACGGTGGCATATATTGGAGGCAAATCCGGCGGATCACGCATGAAAAGCATATTTCTTACCCTCTCGTATGTGCTGGGTATTGCGGTTATGTATTCGATACTTGGCGCGGCTGCGTCTCTTACCGGCAGTTTGTTCGGGAGATTAAGCACTAATCCGTGGATTCAATTTGGTATTGCGAACATTTTTATTTTAATCGGATTGAGCATGCTGGATGTCTGGCAATTCCCTGCATTTTCATGTGCAGATAAATTCAAAACTTCTATTGGATCTAAATTCCCCTATCTGGGTGCTTTTTTATTTGGGATAGCGGCTGGTTCGGTCTTTGCACCATGCACGGCGCCGGTCTTAGGGGCTATACTGGTCTATGTCGGTACACAGCAGAACGTGCTCTATGGCATCAGTGTTCTTTTTGTCTTTGCGGTTGGGATGAGTACCCTGTTGTTTATTGCCGGTATATCAGCCGGATTTTTAACTTCTTTGCCTAAAGCAGGGAAATGGACTGAGAGAATCAAAAAAGCGTTTGGGGTCATATTCATCATTATGGGTGAATATTTTCTTATTAATGCTGGAAAATTTATGTAAAAAGAATTATAATAACAGCATGACTACTTGGTTAATCAAAAACAGAAGGGTCATCAGTGATAGGCGCATTCTTTTAAATAATTGTTCAAATATATTTACTATAATATCTATACGTAATGACCGGCTGTTTGAAGAACGCCGGTTTGGATTTGACCGCAGGCAGTCAGGGTTTTTTTAAAACTCCTTCCTTAATTTTCTAGGACACTTATGACTATACGGAATACTAAAATAGTTGCAACACTCGGCCCTGCCAGCAGTTCACCTGAAAAAATTAAACAGTTAATTAATGCCGGGATGGACGTGGCACGGATAAATTTTTCTCATGGCGGCCGCACGGCGCATGCATCGCTTATCAAATTGGTACGTTCATGCGCGCGCATGTTAAAAAAACCGGTGGGGATTCTGCAGGATTTAAGCGGGCCGAAGCTGCGCATTGATTCAGTTGTCTCTGAACCCATGGCATTGACTTCAGGGTCAAGCCTGATTATTACATCAAAAAAAATAGCCGGAAACGCACAAAAATTGAGTATCAGCTCTCTGCCGTATCTATTCAATGTTATCAGGAAAAATGAGCGGATTATCTTAAATGACGGTGCGGTTACCTGCACAGTTGTTAAGGTTAAGAAAAAAGAAATTTATTGCCGGGTAGCTGCCGGCGGTGAGATTGGATCACATAAAGGGGTAAGCTTGCCTGATACCTCTCTTCATAAACTTCCCAGTTTAACTGCCAAAGATATGGCTGATCTTGCATTCGGGCTTAAACATGATGTTGATTTTATTGCGCTTTCTTTTGTACGCAGTTCAGATGATATTCGTAAACTCAAATCATTGATCAGAAAAGCCAACAAGAATATTCCGGTAATTGCAAAAATTGAAAAACATGAAGCATTGCAAAATCTTAAAACTATTATTCAGGAATCTGACGGCGTAATGGTTGCGCGTGGAGATTTAGGCGTTGAGACCGATATAGAAACTATTGCATTAAAGCAAAAAGAAATCATTCATTTGAGCAATCGCTGCGGAAAAGTAGTAATTACTGCAACCCAGATGCTTGAATCAATGATAACTCGTTCCACTCCTACGCGGGCAGAAGTCTCTGATATTACCAATGCAATTTTTGACGGTACGGATGCGGTGATGCTCAGTGGAGAAACAGCGGTCGGAGCATATCCGGTGCAGGCGGTTTCTATGATGGAGAAAATCGCCACAAAAACTGAAGATTCGATGAATTTTGAGCAGTTTTTAATGGCTGAGCCGATTGAATCTTCTGAATCTGATGCGGTTGCACATGCAGCCTGTGTACTGGCTCGTGAGATTAAGGCTGATGCTATCGTGGTTACCACACTTGCCGGATCCACCCCGCGGATGATCTCTCATTACCGTCCTTTGCAGCCTATCATAACGGTTACCCCGAATGAGAACATGCTTGCCCGGCTTAATCTTATATGGGGAATTTACCCATTTCTAATACCTTTTACCAAAAACACGGATCAGCTTATTTCATATGCTACCCAAGCAGCCCTGCGCTCAGGAATAGTAAAAAAAGGAAGCAAAATTGTAATATGTTCCGGCGTTACAATGGGCAAATCCGGCAGCACCAACCTGATAATAACTAAATTGGGGTCAGATCTCGACATGAGACAATAGAGGAATAAAAGTCTCATGTCGAGATCTGATAATATGTTAGGGTGATTCCTCACAATTTGATAAAATTTGGTTGCAAAACTAAATTTACAAAAGGAGGAACCACCATGTATTATGTTGGATGTGATTTACACAAAGAGCAAACCTGGTTTTA
>JBDRMW010000182.1:0-6736 GCA_043811735.1 bacterium | reverse complement strand
CAGAGAGATGGAATTGTCTGAACAGATCTTTTCAAGAAACGAAACTAGTTCAATGCGTTCCATCTTAAATATTTTGGTCCGCAAATCATAAAATGCTTTCTCCCGTTCTTTGGCATTTTTCAATATATACGTTATTTCTTTCCCGCGGTAATCGCATGTAAGCACAGAAGCTTTTATAATGATATCCTCAAGCGCATACCACCAGAACAGTATCTTTTTATCAGGGAAATCGGTTGAGATATGCACCGCAAAAGGAATATTATATCTCCTGAACATGGGGTAAACCGTAGTATATATGTCAATATATCCATCATCAAAAGTGAAACAGACAAACTTCTTTTTCTGCTTTTTTTTCTCAGAAAATAACCGATACAGATCATTTAACGAAATGATTTCATAATCATGGGTGATACAGTAGTGAATGATCGATTCAAGATATGACGGAGAAATCTCCATGCTTTTATTTAACATAAGCCTTGCAAGGCCGGTTTTCGCAGGAACTATAACGCGGTGAAGCATCAGTATCGATCCTATCCCTGAAAAAAATGGATAAAAAAGCAAATATCCTCTGGTTTTCGAAAGAATGCTAAAAAGAATTCCTTTTAATTTTGTTAATATAAGTTTCTTATTCATGCGTGATTAAGAATGGGATCTTCCGTGTACAAATTATCATTTGGCGGAAGCATGCCATGCGCTGTTTTATACAAACTTGGATGAAGCCTTTTATGTATTATACACATTTTTGGTTTTAAATTATTCAGTATTCTTGGGTCGATTATCATAAATAACCGCCGATTGCGGGTGAGCAGGTAAAAGGTGATATACGCACTATGCGCTACAAAAAATGCAGGATTACTGCAGTATAGTATATAGCAAAACGGTAAATGCATTACTTTCGTTAGGGAGAATATAAGATAGCAGTATTCCTCTCCCTGCTTAAAAATAATATGGATACACTTATAATCAATATGATCATTCAGATATGCCCGCTCTGGCTGGCTTATTGTTCCACGAATCTCTTGGTGATGTGTAATCACAGAAAGATGTTTTTTGCTCTTCATTGCTGACCAGGTAAACAGCGGAAAAAGAATATACCGGCAGGTATCAAGTGGTTTAAAACCAAAGCCCATAAGTATCTCATAAACAGTCTTTGAAGGAGAAAGATTGAGTATTATATGTGCTTCTAATGCAAGGATGGGATATAAGAGCGAGAGGCTTTCTTTGCGGTATTTCTTTTCGACAATCCAGCTGGTGATATTGCATACAGACACTCGTTGCTTATTCATTTCCCGAAAGCTGAAAATGGCCCCGATAAATCCAACTATTTTTGCATTATCAACAAGTGCAAATCCACTTAAGTTATATGGCGCTTCCCAGGGCACGTTAAATATATTCCGCCAGTCATTTTTTTGAAGATGTCGAGCATGGAATTGCGATAGTAAAGGATATACTTGCTCAAACATATTTTTTGTAACTTGTATAACGTGTGCCATGGGATTTCAGCGAATGTAGATTTTCAAAAGATTAATCAAATCATGAATGCTTTGGGTATTTTTTATGTCTTCGAATTCAATTTTTATCTTACACCGCTCTTCGAGAGTCATGAAAAGCCGAATATGCCCAAGAGAATCCCACTCGTTAATATCATCTTGCTTCATATCGATATGTATGTTACTAAGCGGAACTTTAAAAACATCCTTAACTATGGCAAACACTAATGTACGGATTTCTTGATCATTCATTTATAATAATACCGTGAATCACTTTTTTTGAAAGAATGTTTTTAATATTTCGGATAACTCCTATATACAAACCGCTTTTTTGTTCCGAAAATCCAGCTGTTATATAAAAGCTTTCGGCGAGGGCATTCTTTTTTGTGGGTATGAATTGAGCAGTTATTTCCTCTTTTTTTTGTTTTTGCAAATCATTAAGTATTGCATGAAGAAACTGATACTCTATATCTCTCCCGATAATTCTACAGCTCATTAAAAAAGTGTCGATAAAGCATGTATCTTCCATGTTTGTGATAATTGCAGCACCGATAATCCCTTCCTTGCCGAAAATATCTTCATACGATATGCCGTATACCATTGCGGTGCCGCTTTTTAAAAAGTTTTCTATATCTGCATCCGTATAACGCTGTGTTCTCAGATTAAATTGATTTGTTTTTTGTGTGAGTTGAGCGATTCGATTTTTTATTGAAGCATCATTCTTAAAAAGCTGCAATTTGATTTTGAGTCCGCTTATAAATTCAGCTAAATTCAGATTTTTTTTAGAATGTGTTCTTTGTATATTAGCTTGATACTGCTGTGTTTTATGAGCATCATCAGGTGTCAGAAATACTTTTGGAAAAAACTGATAAATAACTTCTGACAAGAACCATTTTTTCAGCATAGTTTTATCACCCGGCATTTCAGGAACGACCACGTCAGGAAGTTCTCTGCGGATCATTTCTCTTTCTACTGAACTATCATCAATAAAGACTATTGAATCAAGCCCAAGATTCAGTTCTTCTGCAATGGCAATCATATTAGCAGCTTTATTCTCCCAGTTAATCTTTTTTATTATAAAATCATCATATTTAAAAACCATCATTGGGTGTATGTCAAATAGCTCCCGCACATCAGATTCATTATTCTTAGAGTTAACGGCAAACAATACCCCCATGTTTTTAAGAGAACGAAGTGCTTTTTGAAAATCTCTATATATTTTCCCTTCCCCATCTTCAGAAAGGAGAAGACCATCAACTCCTTCCTCTCCCAGCACACCGCCCCATAGAGTATTATCAAGATCCACTACTAAAACTTTTTTCGACTTCCCTCTATATGCATCCAAAAGGGAATGCAGTTCTCCTGCTAGAAGTTGAAAACCGATATTGTTATAACGGATTTTACCAAGATACCAGAATTTTTCATCGCAAATCTGCCGGTATCCGAATAATGCTACTATCCTTTCAAAATCGAAGAGAAGGATATGGCTATGTATTTTTGCATAAGAAGTTATTTTTGCATTGATTTTTTGCGTAAGTTCTCTATATGAAAATTCGAGCGAATTATACAAATGCGTTGTATAGTGGAAAGGAGGGAACAAAACTGTTGAAATAATAACAATAACATCTTTTCTTTTTTCAAGAAACAGTGAAAGGTATTGTAAAATGTTTTCTATATATTTTAAAAGCGAGTCCTCCTCATACTGAGAAAAATAAAACGCATCTTTAAGAAGCTCCTCTCCATCCAGGTGGAGAAAAAGGATTTGGATCTCATTTTTTGTATAGAGAGGGGATTCTGTATTCAGGAGTTCATTAATGAATTGATTGTACCCGGGGAAATAAGCCGTACATCCCATGGTGCTTTCAATATACGGCCCAACAGGGTTCATATTGACGTTGCTAAGAATTCCAATTTCCATTCTGAATAAAAATAATTGTTTTTTTAAAATTATATATGCAAGTTAATTATATTTTATTAAGGACGCATTAATCAAGGTAATTAATTCCTCGCCGGAGCCGCCCATGGACATGGCATCCGATACACGGGATCTTCTTTTTTGTTAGAAAATGATTCAACCGTCTATTTGAGGTATGCGATTTTATCATTTTCATCGGGGAAAAATGAACTTTTCTTCTCTGTTTTCATGCCAATCTTGGTTCTGGAATTCTCTGTTTAGGGTACAATAAAAAACTGGATACACAGAGAAAAATGAAGTAAAATAAAGTATGTTTAAAGAAGAACGTATGCACCAACGGCTATTTACTTTTGATGATCAAATTATATTTTCAAAACTTTCTGGTGACAATAATCCGATCCATATTGATCGAATCGCTTCCCGCAGGTATCTTTTGGGTCAACCCGTAGTGCATGGAATCCATGCTCTTTTATGGGCACTCGATACGTGGTTAATAAAATGCACTCATCCAATAAGGATAACCTCTCTCAAAGCACATTTCCCAAATCCTACTTACCTTGAAAAAGAGGTGTCTTACAGAGAAGTGTCAAATCAAAACCGCAAAGTGGAGATAGAACTAACAAGCTGTGATTCCAAAACCGCATACATAGAAGCATCATGGGATATCCCATCACACAGGCGCGGTGATTCACCCAAAAATGATTACCCTACACTACGCCCGCCGTGTATTGTACCGCAAGATAAAATATGCGGTCACAAGGGCACACTTGATCTTTTATTAAATACAAAGACTGCCGGACACCTTTTCCCAAGCCTTATGAAATGGGCTTCTCCTGTAGAGATCGCCACACTTTTGGCTACCACACGGCTCACCGGTACTCAGTGCCCGGGACTTCATTCTCTCTATTCAGAAATAGCCCTCTATGCAGATGACAACCCCCGCAGAACACAATTGGAATATAATGTCACTTCATTCGATTTGCGTTTCCATCTGGCAATTATTGCAGTAAGAGGCCCTTTCATGACAGGTAATTTAAAGGCTTTTGTCAGACCAATCCCGAAGCAGCAAACAGACTATTCAAACATAATACAGCTAATACATGAAGGTGAGTTTCGAGATGAGCGTGCACTTATTATTGGAGGATCGCGCGGACTCGGAGAAGTAACGGCCAAGCTTTTAAACGCGGGCGGTGCTGAAACAAGGATTACATATTATCAAGGGAAAGAAGATGCTGAGCGGGTGGTAAATGATATTGTTGCCAACGGAGGCCGCACAGATTTTTTGCATTTTAATGTGCTAAAACCGGCACAAAGTATTAAAACACTCATAAAAAATAATTGGTTCCCAACGCACCTTTACTATTTTGCTACACCATTTATATTCTCGGCAAAGAAGCGTCGGTTCTCATCAGATCTCTTCAAACAATTTTGCGCATATTATGTAACGGGTTTTTATGAAACAGTAGACTCTCTTCGCGCCTATGGACTGCAATATGCATTTTATCCCTCTTCGAAAGCAATTGATGATATTCCTGCGAACCTGGGAGAGTATGCATCAGCTAAAATGGCTGGAGAAATGCTCTGTTCATTCCTCGGGAAATATTTCCCGGGGCTTGTGCTCTATAAACCTCGCCTCCCAAGACTTGCTACCGATCAGACCGCAAGCCTTTCGTCTGTGGATAACCTTGATCCAGTATCAGTATTGCTTAAAGAATTACGTTCTTTCAAATCTACGAAGTGAAGCCATCCGGTTGATTGTTCGGGGTCTGGGCAGCCGCTTTTTTTTTCTGTCCGGCTGCTTGATCTTTTAAAATCTGCGGTAATAATTCGTCGAATGTGTAAATGGACATGCATTTCGTCCCGGCGGGAAATTCCCCAGCAGTAATCATTAATTTTTCGTAAATTAATTGCAGAACTCAATAGGTGAGAGATCTCATGGTTTAAATTGAATGGCTGAATCGAATAATTTTTGAAAATGCGCAAGATTTGATATGGTATAGCTTATGTTAATTCTTCTTCGTCTAACTGTTCTTCTTTGACAATATATGCGATAGCAGCAAGCTTATCTCCTTCGTTTAGGGAAACGAGACGTACTCCCTGGGTGTTGCGGCCGATGTGAGATATGTTTTTTATCGGCTGCCTGATTATTTGTCCATGAATCGTCATCAGCATTAAATCATCATCTTCTTTTACGCGTCTAATGCCGATCACCTGGCCGTTGCGTTTGGTGGTTTTAATATTTATTACACCTTTACCGCCGCGGGATTGTATGCGGTATTCATCTATCTTGGTGCGTTTGCCGTATCCATTTTCCGTTGCCGTTAAAATACTATCCTGCGGTCCCACCACTTCCATACCGACGACTTCATCATCTTTTCCTAATCGAATCCCGCGCACTCCTTTGCCGCTGCGTCCAATTTCTCTGATGTTCTCTTCTTTAAAGCGGATCGCAAGCCCTGATTTGCTCGCTAAAAGCATTTCCTGTTTGCCGTCAGTTAATTTTACGCTCATCAGCATATCACCCTCTCCAATGCCGATCGCAATAATACCTCCGCGCCGAGGGTTTGAATATGCTTCCAGCGGTGTTTTTTTAACCAAACCTTTTTTAGTGGCCATCATCAATGAGCAGTCTTTCTGCTCTTCAAAATCACGGACCGCAATGGCAGCCGTGATTTTTTCTTTAGGTGTTGAGAGCTGAACCAGATTAATAACGGCTTTACCTTTTGCAATGCGCCCGCCTTCAGGGATCTCATAAACTTTGAGCCAGTATACTCTCCCTAAATCAGAGAAAACCAGCATATAAGAATGCGTTGAGGTAATAAATATATGTTCAATAAAATCTTCATCCCGCATGCTCATCCCCGCTATTCCTTTGCCGCCGCGGCCATGGGCTTTGTACACGGTAACCGGCTGGCGTTTTACATATCCCTCATGCGATATGGTTATAACCACATCTTCTTTGCGGGTTAAATCTTCCACATCCAGATCGGTAGATTGAGCTTCAATCGAAGATCTGCGTTTATCTCCGTACTGGGTTTTAAGTTTTTTGATTTCGCCGCTGATAATATCCAAGACTTTGCGCGGATTAGCTAATATATCTTTTAAATAACTTATGTTTTTTATCAGATCCACATATTCATCGTCTAATTTTTGCCGTTCTAGGCCGGTTAATTGATGCAGCCGCATATCAAGGATCGCCTGCGCCTGGATGAGGGACAACGAAAACTCATCCATTAATTTTTGCCTGGCTACTTTTACATCATTTGATCCGCGTATGATGGTGATTACCCTGTCCAGATTATCGAGTGCTTTTTTTAAACCTTCTAATATA
>JBDRMW010000181.1:0-22097 GCA_043811735.1 bacterium | reverse complement strand
TTATAAGATTTTTTATAAATATCAAGATTGGTATATGATTGATCCATAATGTTCTATCCAGTATCCAGGATCTAGTATCTAGAATCCAGTCATTTCGGCTGATATTCACGTAATTCTATGATTTCTATTTCAGCGCCTGTTTTGAGTGTCTCAGGTTTGTCAGCAACGATGAGTTCTCCTTCCTGTAAACCTTCGGAGATGAGCGCATAGTCATTGGATGTATAGGTTACGGTAACCTGACGTTCCGAGACACGATTCCGCTCACCTACGGCAAATACTTTGGATTCATCGGTTGATTTATCAAGTGAACTGATAGGAATAATCAGTGCGTTTTCTTCTTCATAAATATTGATGAGTGTCCGCGCAAACATGCCGGGAAGAATAAGTGCATCAGGATTTTCCATTTGTATTTTAACTTGAAGCATGGGTATTTTTTCGCCGAAAACAGGCGGAATATTATAGACTTTCCCGGTAAAATCAAAACCCGGATATGCATCAAAGGTTATGGTGACTTCCTGGCCTATTATAAGTTTGTTCGTATCTTTTTCGATGATGCCGACTTCCACAATAACTTGTTCCATATCAATTAAACTTGCTACTTTAGTGTTTGGAGTAACAAATTCGCCGATCTCTGCTTCTTTGTTAGAAATAATGCCGGTGCGTGATGCAAATAGTTTTGTTTTTTCAAGCTCCAGCTCTGCTTGTTCAAACGCATTTTTTACCTGATCTAATTTAAGTTTAATAATTGCTCCTGCTTCATATAATTTTTGATGCTGTTCCAGGTCAATTTTAGCCTGTTTTAATTTAAGCAATGCATCTTTTTGATCTAGCTGGGCTATAATTTCTTCCTTAATTACGCGGTCCCCTTCTTTAAATCTGAATTGATCAATACGTCCTTCTTTTTCAAACCGTAAATCAATTTCGGTTCCTCCTTTAACCGTGCCCAGAGCAAGCAGTGTATCCGTAAAATTATGACGCGTTACTTTATACACATTAACAGGAATACGCTGCTCTCCTTTGCCAGGCTGAGTTGACGCCGGGGTTGTGCGAGGAGCATTTCTTCTCGTAACCGTACGGTTAAGTATCCATAAGGAAAATATACCCAGAATAAGAATAGAAATAATAACAGCTGATCTTTTGTTTTTAATTTTATTTTTCACGGTTTCCTCCTGCGTTATGGTTTATAAAAATTGATTAATCCGATTGATTTATTAATACCCGCTAATGAAACATGATAATAGGTTAATGTTTCATTAGATGAAAGCGTGGTGCCTGCTAATTTTATCTTAGAATCAACCAGCTCAGATATTTGAGCAAGATTTAAATCTTTTTTCTGCCTGGTTATGGCAAGCTCCCGCTTGTTTAGTTCAATTTCTTCCTGTATGCCCTGCATTTGTATCACTGCTTTCTGATAATTGTAGAAGTTTTCTTTAACATCAATAGAAGCTGATCGTTTTGACTCGATCAGTTTCTGGGATGTTTCCCGGAGCAGGATATCGGACTCTTTAGCATCTGATAATGATTTAATATTGTCTAAAATAGAAATAAATCCGGAGCCGGTTTTTGAGAGTGTCCGGGATGACTGGCCTAATTTTGCGGATGTATCATCATATAAATATGATCCGCCGACCGTGCTGCCGCCGAACGGTTTGGACAGCTTAACACCTCCTGAAAAATCATTCTTCCAGTCTAATTCTTCTCCCTGGTAATGAGAAGCTGAACGGCCGACGGTGCCGGACAATTCAATTTTAAAATCTTTACCGCTGTGGCCTATTTTCTTATTTAATTCACTTAATTTAAGCTCTAATTCGGTAAGTTTAATATCCGGCCGGTTAAGGCGCATCTGGTGAAGAAGCTTCTCCAGAGAAATATCCAGTTCTGTATAGGCGCTGTATTTTTCAACATGTGCAAGTGTTTGGCTGTCAAGATTGAGTATTTGCAGTAATTGTGCTTTTGCAAGGGCAAGGTCTTTTTTAATAGAGGCAAGCTGGTATTGTGACTGTTTGTATTTTGACTTTACATTTAAAAACTCAACGCGCGTATTTAATTTTTGGTTTGATAAATTATTTGCAATATTGAAATCATCCTTTAATTCCTTGACTAAATTTTCATACAACTCATAGTTTTTCTGCTGCTGTGCGGCATTCATGAATGCTTTGCGAACTTCAAATTCAAGATCCTGAATAATTTTATCACGCTGCAATGTATTAATTTCAAGATGAATGCATGCCTGCTCATAGGTTGCTTTCAGTTTTCCCCCTTGATAGAGCGGCTGAGATAACTGCAGAGATATAAACTTCTCTTTAAAGCCGAACAGGGTAAGATGCCCTTGTTCACCTCGGCTTTCACCGGTCGTCTGTTCATATTTGCCGGTCATCGCAGGGAACAATGCGCGCAAAGATTCAAATCGGCGCAAACGTGCCAGATCAATCTTTTCTTCGGCAAGGCGGACTTCCGCATTGTTAGCACGTGCGATTGTTATGGCCTGCTCCAGGTCTAAGTCGCCTTTGATTGATTTAAAAGGTTTTTCATCAATGGTTATATCAACCCTCGGTTTAAAGGTAATAATCCACTTTTTATTTTTAATCGAAGTTTCATAGATAAAATCATCGTTTAATTCAACAGCAATATATTCGACTTCTTTTTTCACTAAGGCGGATTTTTTCAGTTCAAATCGTATGATGCTGACCAGGCCCTGTTTTACGGAAAGTGACTGCTGATCGTAATAGATCTGTTTTTCGTTTAACTCAATAACTAATCGATGGGGATCCTGTAATTTAATCATTGATGCAGGTTCTGCCTTTTTTGTCAATTGGAAAGCAACTATGGTTTTATTGTTAGAGGCAGATATATCAATTTTAGAAATTTCTGCTTCCGGTTCAGCAGCGTAGAGACAGGATGATCCAGCGCTGAACAGCAGTAATGAATATATAGGTAAGAATGCCCACATTTTAAAAATCTTCATAATTTATTGATTCGATTCCTTTCTCGTTGCCGATATATATTTTTGCTTTACGGTTCTTGTATGCTTTAAACGGAAGAGACCATACAATATCTTCATTTTGTTTGATAATCAGTTCGTATTCACCTTTGGGCAAACCTCCCTGATATGCCAGATTTTTAAGCCGCCCAATGGTGGATATTTCGCGTAATCCGTTTTTTAAATTTGATGAAGATAGAAAAACCAGGGATGATTCGGCAAAATCAGCTTCAATCCCTAAATAGATTTCTATGAGTGATTCAGGCTTCAAACTTAACGTAATTGTAATCGTATCATTAATAATAACTTCTTTTTCAAATCGTTCATTTTTATAGCCGTATTTTTTTACATGCACATCAATCATATTCCGTTGTTCGGGGTCAAGATCTTTAAAAGGCAGTGTAAGGGGAGTAAGCCCCGCTGGTGTTGAAGATCCTGATACATACACTTCTGCACCTGAGGGATCGGTTACAATTTCAAGATATCCAGTGAGCAGGTTAGAATCATGCGGGTCATGTATTATGAGCGTGTGTTTTTCTAAAATATTTTGGCTGGTAATATTACGGTAAACGACGGCCAGGGATGATATGAAAATTGAAAGTAATATAACGATCGTGATTACCGCCGGCAGATGTTTTTTTAAAGATTTCTTTTCAACTGCCGGAGGTTCCGGAATAACCGCCGGTTTATTGATAAATATATGCTGTATAATCTCGTCTTCCATATCAAGAAGTTTATCGTGGTTATCTGTTATGGTTACCGGTTTATCCAGTATGGGCCTGTCTATTGATGCGTTGTTTTTGGGAAGATCCGTAACCTGAACAAGCATGGCTGTTATGTTATCATTTCCGCCTGCATTATTGGCGGTATCTATTAAACTTTGCGCCGCGTTCTGTAAATTATTTGTCTGTTTTACGATTAAATCACGAATTTGATTATCAGGCAGATGACCGGTTAATCCATCGCTGCAGAGAAGAAATATATCATGTTCTTCCATAGTATATGCGCCGCAGTCAATTTTAGCGCAGGCTTGAGTTCCTAAAACACGTGTTACCACATTTTTCTTTTTAAACTTTTTTGCTTCTTCAGCAGTTATTTCCTTATCTTCGAGCAGTTCATTAACCCAGGAGTGATCTCTGGTTAACTGCTGTATTGATTTGCCGCGTATGAGGTATACTCTGCTGTCTCCCGCATGAAGGGTATATGCGGTTCCTTCGGTAAGGCAGAGAAATGCAATAGTAGTACCCATGCCGCGGAGGTACGGGTATTCCCGTGCGATGTTGAATAATCTCCGGTTTGCAAGTAATATAGCTGAAGATTGATCGGAAATATCTTTAAGAATAACCGGATTTACATTTTGCAGCGAGGTTATATATTTAGTTTTATTATTATAATCAGCTGAAAGAATTTCTTTAATTGAGTCAACGGTTGTTTGGCTGGCAAAATCACCGCCGATATGCCCCCCCATACCGTCGCAGACAAAATAAAAATTTGATTTTTCGCAAAATCCAAACGAATCTTCATTTTTAATACGAACTTTTCCTATTGATGTATGTTCTGCATGGGCAATGCGCATGAGTTATTCCTGAGTTTGTAAAAGTATTCTTTTAGGTTTGAAAATAGATAATTTTCTTCTTACTAATATATTTAGCAAGAATATGACAGCCAGCATCGTACATGAACCCGCGATATAATAGATAACCGCCGGTTTGTGATCGATGCTTTTAACATTTCCCTGGTGCGATGCATTAAAATTCACCATTGGAAAAAATACCGAATTTCTAAATACACGGTTGTTTGTTCTAAATATTTTAAGTTTAGTATCTGAATAGCTCACGACTATATCCGTGTAGCCGTCACGATCAATATCAGCAATGCACGGCGTAGATGTAATAGGCGTTGCGTCGCTTTTTTGTTTAAAGAAAAGCCTGTCAGCATCAGGATCAAGCTGATATGATCCATTTAAGCCGTATACGTAACCATCTTCACTGCCGCATATAATATCCAAGATCCCGTCTTTATTAAGATCAACCAATGCAGGAGAAGATATAATCCTATTCCAATCACCTATTATGTATTCCCATAATAGTTCACCGGTTGTTCCTTTAAGAGCGATTATCCGGCCGTTGCATGAAGTTAGGATAACATCCGGCAGGCTGTCGGCATCTAAATCTGCAAGAACAGGTGAAGAAAAATGATCGGGCGGCTCTTTTATTGAAGGAGGTTCGATATGGTAAATCCATTCAAGCTCCCTGGTTGCTGCATTTATAGCCGTTACATAATACTGATTGCTTAAACTAACGATATCAAGCCGGTCATTGCCGTTTATGTCGCCTATTGCAGGAGCTGAGGTCAATTCATTAATGGGAAGATTTGATCCTATGAATTTGTTAATACTTTCAACGGTATCTATCGTTCTTGATTCCCGTGATTCACCATTATATATATATATTTTACCTTCAGCTGCAGGCACGATAACCAAATTTTCATTAATATCTTTATACAGCACCGGTGCAGAAAGAATTTCACTGCTGACCTTCGCTGATTTTATATCGGGTTTGATAAGCGGATTATACAGAAAATGTACGGTTCCTTCTTTTGAACAGCATATGATATCCGGTATTGAATCATTATTTATGTCTCCAACTGCGGGAGCACCGCTTAAACTGCCTCCTAAAAGAGGAGATTTATACATTAATTTACCGGTTATTCCGTCAATAATATGGATCCGCGAATCACCGCCGGCGATTACTATATCAACTGCATTATCACCATTAACATCATACAATGTCGGCGATGCATCAATAGCAGCCTTAATATCATAGGGAGTTTCCCATACTACCTCATCATGCTCTGCATTCCAGGCATAAAGTTTCCCATAGGGAAAGGCAGCTACTATATCAATTGAACCTGATCCGGTGATATTACCAACAGCAGGGGATAAGGTTACATCGTAGATTTCTGGAAGCACGGGCTTTGGATCATCAGACAATATGTGTGCTGACCAGTCGGAGATCTCAATGGCGGGGATATCCTCAACATCATTCAAGATCATACATCCGCGTATACCTACAAACAATATTCCGACGGATATGAGTCCTGCCACTGCCGATATAACATGCAAAAGAGGTATTTTTATGCGTTCAATGAAAATACTGGCTTTCTTTGGTGAGGAAAAATCAATCTTATCAAATGTGCATAAACGAAAAATGGTATGTCCAATAACTAATTCATCGCCGATATGGAGCTGTATGGAATCCTCTTCTCCTAATTGTGTCTGATTAACAAATGTGCGGTTGCGGCTTCTTCGGTCAGTAATGATATATGAATGGCCGTCATTATGAATAGTTGAATGTCTTCGTGAAACGCTTGGATCAATTTTGCCGGAAAGCACAATATCATTATAATCCTCATCACGGCCGATACGCACTTCGGGGGAATATAATTCATAGAGCTTGCCGGCAAACTTGCCCTGAATCGCGGCTAACACGTGTATAAAAGGAATTGATTTTTTTGAAGGATCCAGCTCTTGTTCTTCAGGGATTAGAATTAATGAATAGTGAGAATTTCCCAGTTTAATATGATCGCCGAATTGAATATTTTTAAGCGTTATTTTTTCTTGATTGACATAGGTGCCGAATGCACTATTGTTATCTTGAATAGAAAATGCTGAATTTTCAAGAGATATACTGCAGTGATGAGTTGAAAGCGATTTATCATCTATATGAATATCATTTTCTTCGCTGTTTCCTATCATAACAGGGGTTTTTGCGATAATATACTCGCGGATTATTTCTGCTTTCTTTTTTAGTAATAAAACAGTCATTGGAACTCCTCTACGTAATTTTCATCTGCGTAATTTTTAGTTAACGGGCTAAAAAAATAGCCGCAAGCATGCCTAAGCTTATGGTCAGCTTGCTCAGCAGCTTATTTGACGATGTTTTTTGCGTCGAACTTGAATCTATATTATTAATTTGTGCCGTTGTTACTGAACTTTCTTTCTCCAAAATTCGTTTAACTTCTTTCTGCACCAGCTTCTTGATCTGAGATGAGCTCATATCGGATGAATCGTTTGATTTTGAAGAATTCACTTCGATATTATCAATTTTATCGTTTAAATCTTGAAATTTATCTTCAATCTGTTTTGGGATCGGCGAGGTGTTCAATAACATGGGGAGTCTATTCTGAATTTCTTTTGCAATTGAATCAATTTGTTTATTGTCAATCTGCGCCGTTTTATCCGGACCGGCTTTTTTTTCAAATGTATCAACCCGTTTTTTTAAATCTACCATTGATTTGCCGAGCTGAGACCTGTAATTAAGCAGTGTTTTAACCACCAGATCATATTCATGCAGTGCAAGCAGGAGATCTTCTCTGGTTACCGTCGTTGTCGGCCGGAAATATTGTGCGCCGTATTTTGAAATAAATTCCTTTAAGATGCCCCGTTCATCAAACTCACCGGCCGCATTTTTTAATTTTGGGGAAGCATCTTTAAATGAAACTGTTTCTGAATACAGGATGCCGTGCGGTGCTGCTAAAATCAGCATAATCAGCATTGATATAATTTTATTGAAATACATAACCTCTCTCCTTATATAAATTTAACCGTTAATCCTTTTCAATTTTAAAATCCGCCCTTTCATTTAAACGCACTTTGATTGTCTGCTTCGGATGAGAAAATATAATTTCTGTTTGAACATCTTCTTCAAGATCATAATGCCTGATAAGAATTTTATGTTTGCCTTGGGTTAATTTCTTAATTTTTCGTATCGTTTCGCTTATATATTCACCATCAACATATATCTGCGCGCCGATAAAATGCGGACGTGTGTCAATATCCAGCGTGCACTCACTGGCAACATTGAGTGATATTTTTTCAGTTTGCCGCGTACCCGGCTTAAGGGTCTTGCTTATCAATTTTTCCGGATATCGTTCTCCGGTATTTATTTTAATATCAAACGTTCCTGATTTGACTCTACTTTCCCAAATCCCTTTTTCATTGGTGCTCCCCTGGTATGTGTCATTAAATAAAATATATGCATTGGGGATTGGCTGCCGGGTTATCTCATCTTCTATAACAAAGATTATATAGGGGTCCCGCAATTGTAAGCTTGCCTTTACTGTTGAGGCATCCCTGGTGTTTATCCATTTAGTCTGAGATTCATACAAGGGTTCATTGGAAAACACTGTTTTATATTTTTTCATCGGCAGAGGAATACGGAACGGGGTTTTTTTGTTTTTTATTGAGGTGCCTCCAACGGTGACCGATGATTTAATGTCCTTATCAGGATTAGTTGAACTTACTGACCTGAACCAGATATATTTCATTAAGGAATAGATTAGTTTATTGTCAATTTCAGATGATATCTCAATATCATTTTCTACCGGTTTAAATCCACTTTTACTAATCCTGATCCGGTGATGGCCGACTTTAAGGCGGACCTGCTCAAGAGGAGTGGTGCCGAAAGGATCCTTGTCATCATCTATATATACTGAACATGCCGGAGGATCAGTAGTTATATCCATCGATTTCCAGAATGAACCTGCAATGGCATACGTATTGATACCTGCCAAAGTTTGTTTATTAAATGACCAGTAACGATGATCTATGTTTTTTTGCTTAATCTCAGCTTCTTCAAGATCAATCCAGCATTGCCCGTAGCTGGCAGTCATCTCATTGCTGCCGAGAGGTTCAAAACCGTTATGAAATATTTTTATCGTGTGCTTCCCGATTTCTACTTCATGCTTCATAGGTGTGGTTCCCGGGAGTTTTTTACCGTCAAAATACACATCAGCACCCGGCGGATTTGACTCGATTTTCAAGCTTACTTCAAAAGGAAACAAAAAATATTTGCGTTCCGCGTCATCAGTATATACGGTGCCGGATATATTTATACGTTCATCCCCTTTAAGGGTAATTATTCTTTCAATGTCTTTAAATCCGTCTTTATGCAGTTTTAACGCATAATTTCCTGGAATTATTTTATCAATATGTATGGGAGTTTGTTCATTTTCACCAATAAATTCTTTGTCTCCCTGTGTTAATGAAGCAGCTGCCCCGTGAGGAAAGCTGTCCAAGGTCATGGCAGGAGGCCATAAACGGCCGTGAATGTTACGGCCTATCGGCGTAAATTGTTTATAGATGTCCAACCCGAAAAATATCCCTGCAATACTAATCAATCCGAGCAATACATAGATAATAATCTTTTCATGTCTTTTTGCGGTATCCAGTACAAAATCAAATACGGTTTTTTCACCCTGCAAGGGAGCCGGCGGATGCTGTTCGGGCAGCGGTTTAGGCAGGGGAGGTGAGGATGCATGTTCATTTTTATTTGCTGTGCTAGGCTCAGGAGGTTCGGGAAGTTTCGGGGGTATTTTTTCCTCAGAGGCCTGCATGAGTTCATTCCGGTCAAGTTTTTCTTTTTCTTCCTCAAATATTTCATCCATAAGACAACGGCCGATGAAATCTTTTAATCCTTCTGTTTGGACATGATATGATTCCCCCATAAATTTCTGAATGTCATGTATCATAGCCCCTGCAGATTTGTATCGTTCCTCTCGATTTTTTTGCAAAGATTTCTTTAAGATCGTTTTAATTTTATCCGGAATAAAGGAAGCGGTCTCAATGAGTGTGAAGTCAATATTTGATTTTTTAGCCATATTCCATATTTCATAATCACTTTTACCGTCAAAAAGACGTTTGCCGGTCAGCATTTCAAAAAATATGATCCCTACAGAATAAATATCAGATCTATTGTCAATTTCAACACTGCCTTCTGCCTGCTCAGGGGACATATATGAGACCTTTCCCCGCAATACCCCTTCTTTGTTTTTCTCTCCGAATTTGGATGAAACTTTGGCAATACCAAAATCAGTAAGTTTAACTCTGCCGTCATAATATAACATGATATTTCCCGGGGATATGTCGCGGTGAACTAACAGAAGCTGTTTGTGATCTAATTCATCGGTTAAATTATATGCAAATTCCAGCGCTTTAAGTGTTTCCGATATAATATATAAGGTTAAACCTAACGGAATGCGGATATTTTTAACCCGGCATTTTTGAATAAGATACCGCAGGTCTTTACCGTTGACATATTCCATTATAATGTAATAGATATTCTGTGAAGTCCGCAGGAAATCTATTACCCGTACAATATTCGGATGATCAAGTTTTGCCGTGTTGATGGCTTCATTCCTAAACATGTCAAGAAATTTGGCATCTTGAGAATAGCTCTCAATAATCTTTTTGACGGCTACAAATTTCTCAAGATTAGTCGCCCAGGATTTATACACAACCGCAAATCCTCCGGAACCGATCTCTTTTAAGATTTTATATCTATTATCAATAGTTTTATTTTTCATTGGCAGTCCTTTATATTACGGAATTACATTCTGCGCATTAATACTCTGAATTTCATTGATTGTTTCTAATGTGCTTGAAACATCCGACTGTGAACCGGGTATTGACTGCATATTATATCCCTTGTTGTTTTGATTCAAAACCATCGTTGATGGAACAATAATAGCTGCTTTTTCTTCATTAGATAATTCATGTTCACGTATAGCTTTCGATTGAATTTCTAATGATTCTAAATCATTGAGCGGTTTTTGTTCATTAATATCAGCCGTCTTTTGTTCCTGCCGGATATATGCAGCAGAAACTTTGGATTTTGATTTTTGCTTCGATTTTCGTGATGAATTTGACGTATAATAAATCCATAAACCAATTACTATGCTTATACCGCATACAGCGCCAATAACTATATTTTTTCTATTCAGCAGTCTTTTTTTCCAGTTATACATAATATTGTAAGTATATAATACAAACCGTATAGTTTCAAGACTTTTTGTAATTTTTTGGATATTTGGAAATTGTGATAGTTAATTCACATTTAAATATATATGAACGATTTTTAACTGCACAATTCAAGGAAGTGAATGAAAAAAAATTAGTATGTATTCGCAACATGATTTAACTTATTTTTTGCAAATTTAACTGCATCTGATTTTGAATGGATCCTGCCTTCAATTTGAGCTTCGCGTATTGCGGCAAGCAGTTTTCCTACCGTAACACTTTCAGGAATATGGAGCGCTCGCATGAGCTGCGTGCCGTTAATTAACCTGGGAGGAAAAAGAATCTTGTTT
Organism: bacterium; assembly: GCA_043811735.1. Taxonomy (GTDB): domain Bacteria; phylum Elusimicrobiota; class JBDRMW01; order JBDRMW01; family JBDRMW01; genus JBDRMW01. Next base: position 10,969 of record JBDRMW010000181.1, on the reverse strand, counting down.
TTTAAATAGTATTTTTTAAGAAGTTTTAAGACCGTAAGATGATGACGGTCTGTTTTATTTTTAATTGTCCGTTCAGATATATAACAAAACCTGTCTGCAAGTGATACGAGCAAAACGGCAGCTCCGTATTCACCATAATCCCTGAAAAACCGATGAATTGCGCGGTCAGTTATGTTATCTGCATACGCCAAATTTCCCGGCCTCATGTGTGCACGGCTTACGAGCATAAGAAGATGAGATTGTTTATTGCTTAGTTTTAACCGCTTCGAAATGGTTTTAATTATTTCAGCACCCATATCTTCATGAAGAAAAAATCTGAGTCTGCCGTCAATAATCTTCGCCGAAGATGGTTTACCGATATCATGCAGGAGTGCGGCGGCTTTTAAGAGTACGTATTGCGGATAAACACCTGAATTAATCTGATACAGATAGGTGCGGATATTGCTGCGTATACTGCCGAATAACGCACGTATGTGCGCAATAATATAATCCATTTGTAAAAGAGATTCAAAGCAGTGTGAAATAACGCCTCCTTTGGGATAATATTCGAGTGCTGTATTTCGACACGCTTCTAATTCAGGGATAAAAGAAGTAAGGAGGTTCGTTTTATCCATGGAAATAATTATATTACCGCTGTTTTTGCAGGTTAGTATTTTAAACAGCTCTTCCCGTATGCGCTCTCCGGAAGAGTTCGCCAAAAGCGCATGATGTGTGCGTATTAACGCAATCGATGCTGGATTAATTGAAAAGGAAAGTTCTGCAGAAAATCGAAATGCCCGTATCAGACGGAGAGGGTCATCGATTACAGCCTGTGTAGATATAAACTGGATTTTTTTTAAAAGAAGATCTCTTTTTCCGTTAAAAGGATCGATAATCTTAGATAAACGGCCGTTATGTAATTGACGGGCCATTGCATTAATAGTAAAATCACGCCGGGCAAGGTCTTCCCCTATGGTTTTGCCCTGGATCGGTGAAATATCAATATAGGCGTGATGCCGGGGATATATTACCCGGTATATGTGATTAACATCATCAAGCCGTATGCATGTGCCGTTAAGTTTATGAGCGAGTTTCTCTGCCAGCGAAAAAGGCTCGTGAGCTACCGCAAAATCAATATCCTGCGTTGTGCGCCCTAGAAGGGAATCACGGATGTATCCGCCAACCGCATACACGTCATTATTTTTTCCCGCTTCTTTTTCTATAAGTTTAAATAAATGCTTCATAACATACTGCCGTATTTCTGGAGTGCTTTTTCCCGCAGCGTTGTTTTAAGAACTTTTCCGAGAGTGTTTTTCGGGAGCTCATCAGCTAAAATTATTTCTCTGGGAACTTTATATTGTGCTATATGTTTTCTGCAGTACGCGATTAATTCTTTATCAGTAACCCTGCTGCCTGACTTAAGGGTGACATATGCAATCACCATTTCATCCTGATTGCGTTTCGGCACCCCGATAACGGATGATTCCTGTACAGCCTTGTGTGATTGAAGCACATCCTCAACTTCTTTTGGATATATATTAAGACCCTTTGATATAATAAGGTCTTTTTTCCGATCAACAATATAGACATACCCCTCATTATCTATATAACCCATGTCTCCGGTATGGAGCCACCTGTCTTTGGTTAATACTTCTTTTGTTTCTTCAGGTTTGTGATAATATCCTTTCATCACATTAGGGCCTTTGACGCATATCTCTCCGACGTTAGATGAGACAGTATGGAGCTTTCCCTGGGTATCAGCTATCGCAACCGTAACATCAGGTATTGGTATGCCGATGGATCCCGGTTTTCTGATTCCTTTAATTGGATTTAACGTAACCACGGGAGATGCTTCGGTTAGTCCGTATCCTTCAATAAGCGGAATGTTGTATTTTTTTTGAAAATCTTCAAGAATCTGTGGGGAGAGGGGTGCTGCACCGCAAATACACAAACGTATAGGAATAAATATGCGCAATGGAGAGAAAAAAGGAATCTTTCGTAATGCGGCAAACAATTGCGGGACACCTGCAAAAATCGTTATTTTATATTTAAACACTGCTTTCATAACGTTTCTAAACGGCTGGATTGATTCAACGGGAACGATAAGTCCGCCGATATAAATGGGGATCAAAACGCAGACTAACCAGGCAAATGAATGAAACATAGGCAGTAAACATATAAATTTGTCTTTTGATGAAACATCGGTTGCCTGAATACATGATGAAACGTTTGAGATTAAATTGGCATGGCTTAAGATAACTCCCTTTGGTTTTCCCGTGGTGCCTGAGGTATAAATATACATCGCATGATGATCGGGAGAAAATGGTTTATTTTTTGCAGGGTTTGTGTCAATCCGGGCTGATTTTTTAAGTAAATCTGCAAAAGCAATAATTCGTTGTTTTTTGGATATCTGCGTATCAGAGATATGAGCCGCAGATAACTTGCCGATAACGATGAAGTGCCTGACGGATAATATACGCTCAGAAGCAGTGACCGCGTTTTGTAAGAATTTAGCCTGGGTAATTACTGCTTTAGCAGTGCAGTCATTAATTATATATTCGATCTCAGGCGGCTTTAATAAAAAATTGATCGGCACTGCAATCGCACCTAACCGGATAAGGGCAAAATAAGAAACAATAAATTCAACTGAATTTCGCAGCAGTATAGCAACGCAATCATTTTTTCTAATGCCCAATAAACCTAGTTGATGTGCACACGCAATCACCTGTTCATGCAGCTGCGCATACGTTAACCGGTTAGTATCTGCAATAATTGCTTTTGATTTGGCATGTTTTGCGCAGGAGATATCCAGCATTTCATTTAAATTCATGACGGCACCTGAGGCAGAGCTTCAATTAATTTTTCAGTATAGTTTTCTGACGGATTAGATAGTATTGACTGCACACTGCCCTGCTCAATGATTACGCCGTCTTTCATTACCAGTATATTATCCGCCATATAACTGATAACCGCGAGGTCATGAGAAATAAAAAGATATGACAAATCAAAATTATATTTAAGATCTTTGAGTAAATTTAAGATTTGTGCCTGGATAGAAAGATCCAGAGAAGAGACCGGTTCATCCGCAATAATTAATTTGGGCTGCATAGCAAGGGCGCGTGCGATTATTATCCGCTGAAGCTCCCCCCCGCTGAATTGATGCGGATACGAATGGATGATTTTCGGCGACAAGCCGACAATATCTAAATAATGTTTAACGTTTTCGGTTATTTCCAGCCTGCCCAAAGGTATCTCCCATTTTCCCTGAATAACTGCTTCTGAAAGCTGCAATCCAACGGTAAGTTTTGGATTTATCGAAGAAAAAGGATCTTGAAAAATCATTTGAATATTCCGCCGCCGGTGGCGGAGAGGAAGACTGGTAATTAATTTATCATAATAATAAATCGTTCCCGTATCAGGTTCATAAAAGCCTGCCAGGATTTTCCCCAGCGTTGTTTTTCCGCTGCCTGATTCGCCGACCAGCCCAAGCACGCTGCCTTCCTGAATAGAAAAATTAACATCGTCAACCGCAGTTAACAATCTGGATTCCTTAAATTGAATTAAGCTTCCATACTTAAATTTTTTGCTCACATGTTCAACACGAATAATATTATTCATAAAGGTTGCATCTGACCTTTCTGCCTTCATGCACGGTAAGCTTGGGTTCTTCGGTATAACATTTTGAATGCACATAGGGGCATCGTAGATTAAAACAGCATCCCGGAGGAATATGTGAAAGATCCGGCGGTTTTCCGGGAATTGCTTTAAGCGGATGTGTTGACTTAAGACGCGGCAATGAAGAAATTAACGTCTGGGTATACGGATGTTTGGGATCTTTAAATATCATGCGTGTAGGGGATTCTTCCAGGATTTTCCCCGCATACATAACCATCGTAGTAACGGTATTATTCGCCACGATCGCCAGGTTATGGGTTATAAGAATCAGCGACATCCGCAGATTATTTCTTAATTCGGATAACAACGAAAGTATATCGCGCTGTATGGTTACATCGAGTGCAGTCGTCGGTTCATCAGCGATTAAGATCTGCGGATTTTGTGAAATAGCTATGGCGATCATAACTCGCTGGCGCAACCCCCCTGATAATTGATGAGGGTATGAAGAATAAATTCTCTCGGCATCAGGTATGTGTACGGCATGAAGCAGTTTTACCGCTTCAGCTTTGCCTGTTTGTCTGTCATGATTTTTCTTCACTGTCCGCATATTAAAACATTCTTCAACCTGCGTTCCAATGGTAAGTAACGGGTTTAATGAATTAAATGGATCCTGAAAGATCATGCCGATCTGTCTGCCGCGTATTTTGTGGATTTGTTCTCGATTTAACGCAGAAATATTTTGTTGATCTAATATAATATTTCCTGAAATAATCCTGCCTTCGTGCGGCGGAATAAGTCCGATTATCGCTTTAGCCAGGGTTGATTTTCCGCAGGCGGATTCACCTACTATGCCCAGCGCATGAGATTCAAACAATTCAAATGATACCCCGCGGACCGCAGGAATAATCCCTTTTTTGCTGTAATATTCAACATGAAGATCTTTTATCTGAAGCATAATTGCTACATCCGCGGATCGAGCACATCGCGCAATCCTTCTCCTAAAAGATTAAAAGCCAGTACTGTTGTCAAAATGGATAGTCCCGGGAAGACCGAGAGCCACCATGCAAAATAAATGTAATCTTTTCCCGCTGTAAGCATATTGCCCCAGGACGGGGTCGGCGGTTGAACACCTAACCCCAAAAATGACAATCCTGATTCCGCAAGAATAGCACCGCCGATACCCAGGGTGGCTGCGACCAGTATGGGCGCTGCCACATTGGGAAGAATATGAACCAGCAGGATTCTGATATCGGACAATCCAAGTCCCCGCGCAGCAAGAATAAAATCACGTTCACGAATACTAATGGTTTCAGCTCTCACCAAACGAGTTACCCCTGTCCAGGAAACCACACCGATTACAATCATGATATTATAAATACTCGGGCCCACATATGCGATTACGGTAAGCAGAAGAAAAAAAACAGGGAAACAAAGCATAATATCTACCAATCTCATTATAACTGTTTCTAAAAATCCGCGGTAATACCCGGCAATCAAACCAAGTATAGTGCCGATACTAATATACATGCTCACGGCAATTAATCCTATGGTAAGCGAGATCCGTGTGCTGTAAATGACCCGTGTAAGAACATCTCTTCCTAAGTCATCGGTACCCATAATGTGTGATTTTGTTGGTGATGCAAGCCGGTTTGTTATGTCCTGAGTTTGAGGTTCGTACGGAGTCAACCACGGCGCAGTAATTGCGGCGATGCATAATAATATAAGAATTACCGCACCGGTCACGGCTAATTTATTTTTAAGAAAACGGGATACATACAATGAAATCATGCAAGATTCCTTATCTGTGCCTTATTCGCGGATCAACCATTGCATACGTTATGTCAGCCATCAGATTTCCCAGCAATGTTAAAAACGCGGCAATAATTAAAATACCCATAACCACCGGATAATCACGTGACATTATTGATTCATAGCTGAGCCGCCCGATGCCGGGATATGCAAAAATCGTTTCAATAAGAATGCTTCCGCCGATTATCTGGGGAACCGAAAGGCCTAAAATCGTAATGATTGGAAGAAGCGCATTCCGCAGGGCATGTTTGAATATTACGGTGGTTTCATTCAATCCTTTGGCACGAGCTGCATCAATATAGGGCAGACGAATAACTTCAAGCATGCTTGAGCGCATATATCGCGACATTGAGGCTAATGCTAATAAAGACAGCGAAGCAACCGGCAGGACCAAATGTTTTATCACATCAATAATCATATACCACCAGGGAAATTCAGCACTAGTCAGCGCGTGGACTCCTGATATAGGAAACCATCCTAATTGTAAACCGAATAAAATCATCAAAAGAATAGCAAACCAGTAGCTCGGCGTTGAAAATCCAATAAACACAAAAACGGTCATTCCCTTATCAAACCAGGAATCTTGTTTAACCGCTGAATAAATGCCGATGAGAGATGCACAGGTAAAAATAAATCCCATGGCTAAGAGATTAAGAAGTATCGTCCAGGGAAGGCGTTCGCCTATCTTTATTATTACCGGACGGTCATCTTTAAAAGATCTGCCGAAATCAAAGCGGACAATGCGCATAAGCCAGCTGCCATACTGTTCATACCAGGGTTTATCAAGACCATAGAGTTTGATAAGTTTTGCTTTTGACTCAGCTGATATTTTTACATTCAGATCAGTGAGCCTGTCAGAAGGTTTCCCGGGAGTGAGCTGCATAACCAGGAACGTTATAAGAGAGATCCCGATGAGCAGCGGAATCATATTGAGCAGTCGTTTACCGATATAATTTATCATACGTAATTACAGATCATTTATTCCGCGTTAATTGTATTTTTACTAACCTCGTGCCATTGAATAAAATTCCATCCTAATCCAGCCGGAGCAACTTCAGGGCCGATAAATCTTTTATGGACCACGGGAAGAGAATCCGGATAAAACAGAAAAATATACGGTTTTTCATCCGCCAGGATTTCATGTATGCGGTGATAGATTTTTGTGCGGATTTCTTGATTAAAATTAGTCCGTCCTTTAATAAGAAGCTGATCAACTTCGGGGTTAGCGTATGATACAAAGTTATACAGATTATCTTTCATCTGACTTGAATGCCAGATACTATATGCATCAGGATCACGAGACAGGTTCCAGCCCAGAAGAATTGCTTCAAATTGACGTACGTCAATAAACGTATGAATAAAGGTGCTCCACTCAATGATTCGCACCGAAACATCTATCCCGACATTTTTTAACTGTTCCTGAATAATCTGCGCGCATAATTCTCTCGTCTTGTTACCCTGGTTAGTCATAAGCGTAAATGCAAACGGCTTGCCGTCCTTGTCAAGTATCTGGTCATTATCAGTATCTGCCCAGCCGCATTCAGCAAGTAATTCTTGTGCACGCGCTTGATCATACGGGCAGCTGGTAATGTTTGGGTTATATGCCCAGGAAGCAGGCGGGAAGGGGCCGGTGGCTTCCTGCCCATATCCTAATAAGACTCCTTGAATTATTTCTTTTTTATTAATGGCATACGCAAGCGCCTGCCGTATTTTTTTATCTTTAAATAATTCATTTTTTAAATTAAAACCAAGGTATGTATAAGCAAATGCAGGATATTTATATTTATTATATACTTTAAAAAATTGATCATATGCATTGTACATGTCCGGAGTTAAGTCCATCATATCTATTGTTTTATTGCGCAATTCTAAGAACTGAACACTTTTATCAGGAATAATGCGGAATACATACCGCTCAATAGCAGGCTTCCCTTCAAAATAGCCGGGATTTGCGGTAAGAACAATTTTCTGATCAGTTAACCATTCTTTGAAAATAAATGGTCCGGTGCCGATCGGATTCCTATGTGCAGGATGTGTATTAAATGCCCCGGTTTTAAAAATATGTTCCGGAATGATTCCTATTCCCCAGGAGATTAACGCAGGCGCAAATGGTTCTTTATATACAATACGAACCTGGTGATCGTTAAGAATAGTAAAACTATTTACCAGGTGATATTCTGAAGCATAGGGAGTTTTAACCTCCGGGTCAATCAACTTCTCATATGTACATTTTACATCACGGGCAGTAAAGGGCATCCCATCATGCCAGTATATATTTTTCTTGAGGTTAAATGTAATGACGAGGCCGTTTGAAGATATCGTCCAGCTTTCAGCTAAATCTCCCACAATAATCAAATTCTTATCGTATTTTACCAGGCCGTTAAAGAGCAGATTATTAATCGTTGATGATGCAGAATCCGTTGATAAAATTGGATTCAAATAGGATGCATCACCGATTGATGAGTCAACAAACGTTACCAGGTTCGTCTGTGAACTCTTTAACCTGCAGCCGATACTTATGAGCAGCATCACTATGAGTAATAAATGTTTCATGTTCAGTTTGGCATAATCTGTACTTGTTCAGGACTATTAATTATAATTTCAGGTCCGTTATATTCTTTAATAATTCCGTATATCCGCAGCTTTTTTCCCTGCAAAGAAGAAACCTTAAAATCAAAAGGCACCTGTGCGGCGGTTCCGTTAAAGATAACTCCTGTAAAATCTGACGGGTGATCTTCCCCAAAATGTAAGTATGCGGCATGTGATGAGGTTACCACCCGGCGCACATCACCTTCAACTGTTGATAAGCTTCCTATATAGTTATGTGCATTATCAGCAGTAATTATTTGAGCATCAACATACTGCCAGATGTTTCTTTTTTGTGAGTATGCTTCTTTCAAGGCAGCATGAAAACGCGCCGTATACGCAAGATTAGGCGGAAGGGTAAGTAAAAATGCATAGCCTTCCTGTATAATGAGTTCATTTATCATACGGTCATTGATATAGACATATCCTAAAAGCCGGTCATACCGATCAGTTTTTTCTGCATCATATTCAATGGTAATGTATTGATGTAAAACAATCGTTTTATTGAACTCTGATGCCTCGCGAGAGAACGGTTGTGGATTTAATTTCCACGCAAGAGCTCCTTTTTCTCTCATTTCGGGAGTATCTATACCGATGTATCTGAGCAGTCTCCCGTTTTTTAACAGAATAGTATCGCCGTCAATAACATCGGACACATATGCGGCAGTCGGAAAATCTGATGAAGAATGCGAGACGTATACACGGTGCCCAAGCAGGCTTAACGCAATAATTATGCCGGTTATGGGAATAATAATACGTTTCATTTTGTTCCCTGTATCGTAATGGTAACCGGATGCACGTTAAAATAGGTCTGTGCGGCCTGCTGTATTTGTTCAACAGTGATGCGTGATATTTCATCAGGAAACAGTTGATTGTATGCGTATCCCCGTCCGATGAGCTCCCAGAATCCTAAATACCAGGCTTGATTATCATTTGATTGCTGACGCATTATATAGGTGCCGATACAATGAGTCTTGCTTTCTTCCAGCTCTTGAATGCTCACCGGATTATGCTGAAAACTTAAGATCATAGATGAAAATTCACGCTGTGCATCATCAACGTTTTGCTGGTCCAGTCCGATATACATTACAAACTGGCTTTTTTCCATTTTGGTTGAATAAAAACAATCCACGCTGTATGCATATGGTTTTTCTTCTCTAAATTTCTGAAAAAGCCTTCGGCTCAATCCCCCGCCTAAAATCTCATTAATAAGTTTCAGTGCTGCATAATCTTCAGTTAACCCTGAAGGAAATAAATAGCCCCGCGCAATAAAAGACTGCTTAAAATCCCGCGGTAAAACACGGGATATATCATCTGAACGGGGTTCAACTATCACCGGCAGTATAATGGGCCTGGGCTCTGAAGGCTCTTTCCATTCATTAAAATATAATGTGATAAGCTTTTGTAAGGTTTTAAATTTTATATTGCCGACTACCGACAAAATTGCACCGGCAGGCCGTGCCTGATCTGCGTACCAGTCAATCACATCTTCCCGGCTTATACGGCGCACGGTTTCGTCAGTTCCCGGCAAAGGAATACCATATGAATGATGGACAAATTGATATTTGTTTAGTTCATCCAAAGCTAACGTAGAAATCTGTTCGCTTCTTGTTTTAAGCCGGGTCAGCTGATTTTCTTTTTCTTTAATGAATTCATCTTCAGGAAACGTGGGATTAATAACGATATCAGCCAGAAGTTTAAAACCTTTTTCAACATTATCGACGGTTGTTTTAACAAAAAATTGCAGATAATCTTCAGACGCGCTTGCGGAAAGATTCCCTCCGCATGATTCGATTTCAAAGGCTATTTTCTCAGAAGTCCGTGCATGGGTGCCGCGGGCGGCAAGTTGCTGCGCAAGAACAGCGATGCCTGCTTTACCGTCAGGCTCATGTCTTCCACCGCCGGGAATAAATACATAGGATGAGACTACGTCATTTGCCGGATTAAATTTATGAATCAGTTTCATTCCATTCGGCAATATAACCGTTTCTATTGATGAAGCCTGTAATGCCGCCAGGCATCCTGCAAGAAGTAATGCGCATAGAACGGTTTTATTTCTCATATTTTATTTAGGAACTATAATCGAAACAGCTTTATGCTGCCGGTTAAGATACCGGTAAAAAACACGCATAATATCAACTGATCCTGCCTTTTGTATGTTTTGCATATATTTTTTTAAGAATGTCAGTTGATTAAGCAGTGCATACTGCCCAAGCTGTGATGCTTGTGCATTATATGTTTCATTAGCATAAATCAAATTAGCCTGTATTATTTTCTTGGCCCGCTGTATTTCAGCCTCAGCCGGAGGATTGTCTTTAACATAATCCAGCTCATCCTGTATTGCTTCTAATACCGCGTCTTGTTTCTCAGGATCACATGCAGCTGAGATGGTAAACAAACCGGTGCCGGTATGAGTATAAAAATAAGCGTCTATTGACCAAACAAGTTTCTTTTTTTCCCGCAGCGATTTATTAAGCCGCGAACTTCTTCCCTGGCCAAGAATAATTGATAGAAGGTCAAGTGCATATTGGTCTTTATGATCCCAGGCAGGCCCTAAAAACCCAAGCATAATGTATGTCTGCTGTATATTAGCGGAACTAATGATGATATCATATGATTTTTTGTACGGTTCAATAAGATCAGGAATAATTAATTTTGTATCCGCCCGCGGCGCGGTGAAGATTTCTCTAACCATTTTTTTAAGTTTTTTTGTGTTAAAATCACCCGCAATCACCAGCACCATATTGTGCGGAACATAATATGTTTTATAGGTTTGCAGTATCTGCTCCCGTGAAAATGAAGCAATGTTAACGGATGAACCGATTACCCGGTACTTATACGGTGTTTCTTCATAGAGTTCTGCATTAAGATTGTCAAAGAGTTTAGCTTGTGGCATATCAACCTGCCGGTTGAATTCTTCAAGAATAACTTTTCGTTCTTTAATAAGCTCTTCTTCAGGAAACGTACAGTGCATCATGGC
>JBDRMW010000180.1:0-27239 GCA_043811735.1 bacterium | reverse complement strand
CAAACCAATTATATAAGGATACGGCAGTAATATAGTCTGCTTACGATATGATATGATATATGCAATAAGTACGGTAATAATTACTAATATGGCTGCACAAACATCCTGCTTGGCACCATTTGAGATAAATGAGATTAAAATAGGAGACAGGATACATATCGATCGAAAGAGATTACTTCTGTATGATCTTAAATACACGGCCGTTCTACCAATTTTTCCTTTTTTTCTGTGAAGGAGCTTTGAGGATTTTGCGTAAAAGATAAGCTGCAAATAAGGTTATGCCGGCAAAAATAAATATACGTGAGAAATTTTGCAGCTTTGAATGCGGGGCATAGCGTGATATATAATTTCCAAATAAAAAAATAAATATTCCGGCAAACGGCAGCACAAAGTCTGCCAATAATCTTATAATGGTGTGGGTTGTATCATTCTTGGGCTTCTCAGCAGCAGGGATACTTAATACACTAATCGTTGATATGTTAGTTATTGCTCTTTGTAATTCTTGATTTTGGGGATTAGTTTTAAGCTTATTTTTAAAAACAAGAATAAGTTCATCAAATCTGTTCAATTTATGTGCTAAGCGGATAAGACCGTTGATAATATCATCACTCAATATATTACGATTGCATGCATGCATATATGTTTCATATGATAATTTAAAAAAAACATCTTCTTTTTCTATATGGCCTTTACCTTCATAGGCTTTTGCAAGTCCCGAAATATATGTTTCAGTATCTGATAATAGATGTGCTTTTTTGAATTGAATTATGGCAGTATTATAATCATTTTCCCGGACAGCAAGCTGAGCTTTTTTAAGATGGGATTGAGCTTCTAGATGCTGCTCATCTGATTGTTCCGGCATTTAATCCTCAATGATTTTCGGAGTAATAAATACCAGCAGTTCTCTTCGGCTTTTTCTATTTGTATTACTTCTGAAGAATTGACCTAAAATAGGGATATCGCCGAGCAAAGGAACTTTATCTACACCTTCTGTTTTGTTTTCTTCAATAAATCCGCCGATCACCAAAGTCTCATTGTTTCGAATAAGAACAGTGGTCTCAGCATATCGTGTATTTATGGGAACGTCTCCCGCAGGAGAAATGCTTGCCGTATCAGGAATACTTACTTCAGGCCTTACCTTTAATGTAATACGATTATCAATATTTATAGTCGGTGTTACTTTAAGCTCAATACCCACCATCTTATAGACCACACTGGTCGTTGATTCAACTTCATCCCGGGTTGTTGTACGGATAGGAAGCTGCGACCCAACCCATATGGTTGCCTCTTTATTATTTAACGTAGTTATTTTCGGATTAGACAAGAATTTCGCTTTTCCTTCCCGTGCAAGCGCTGCCAGATGCGCTATAATACCTGATTCATTATCAAATTTTCCAAATGTAAATCCTCCGATTTCACTTGCAATTTGAGCATCTACTCCGGCTCCAAGCGGAGCAACCGTAATCACATCACCGGTTCCACCAACAACTTCGATATTTTTTGCAATCGTTGCTTCACCTATGGTTGTAACATCAACCCCATCTTGTTTTCTGCTGTAATATCCCCAATCGATACCGATATCAAGCCGGTTTTCAAGAGATACTTCAACAAAACGAGAATCTATTAATACCTGCTGCGGCTTAATGTCAATCTCTTTAATAAGCCGGGCCACATCATCTAAACCTTCCGGAGAGTCAGCTACAATAAGAGAATTTGTTCGCTCATCAACCTGAATAGTACCCTTTCTTCCCTGCGCACTGCGGATACCGTTAATTTGGTTCATTGCTTCATTGGCATTAGCGTAATTTAAAGGAAAAACCCGCCAGAATGTAACTGAATTGGTACGCTGGCTGGACAATGCATTCGGAGTAATGATCCGTAAGATATTCGTTCCAACCTGCTGGGCAACAAGACTTTTAAGAGATAAAATTGTTTTAAATGCTTCCTTAAAAGGCACTTGTTCAAGATGAACAGTCAGATCACCTTCAACATCATCGCCATAAATAATATTTACACCGCTTTTAGCAGTTAATATTCTAAACACATCGGCAAGATCAGCCTGATTAAAATCCAGGGTAACCGGCTGCATGGATAAATTGTCAATTATTGATTTATCATCGTCATGTTTCTCTGGATTTATTAACTGCTCAGATTCATCAGGCAAAGTTTCATCGGATTCATCATATTCATCAACTGCTGTATCAACGGGTTCAGCCGCATCAGTCTGTGATCCTCCCGCTGCAGAGTGAAGATTAATCATAACTTTGTTATCTTCATTGGAAGTCTCATATTCAACTAAAGACTCAAGATCAAGCACCACCCGCACAATCTGTTGAGGAGTCGTTTTATGCTGTGCCGATCGTACCCGTACTATATTGGAGCCATCAACGCCGGAAATATTTTTATTTTCAACCGCTAATTTTGAATCAATAAAATCAATTACAATTTTAGGAGGTTTTTCAATAGTAAATGCATCAAAAGAAACATTTTCTGCAGACGCTGAGAGGATCACTGTAACAAGATTTTTTTTCACAAGTATTGATTGGACTTCTACGTTTTCCTCAGCCGCAGACAATGCAGCGCCATACGGGATAAACATATTGGCGCACAAACAAAAAACTAATAATTTTGAAATAATTTTTCTCATTGATTTCCCCCAAATTAATACGTTATAATATGTTAATATTCTTCTTCACTTTTTAACTTTAACTCCCGCACTGTTTTATCTTTGGTAATAATAATAACGCTCTCTAATTTAACGATCCCCACAATTCCATCTATTATGTCACCTTTTTGGTTATACAGCCGTTTTCCTTTGATAATATAACTGTTGCCGGATGTATCAACCAGCGCTGCTAATTTTTCATTTTTGTCCAGCAAGATCCCTTTAAGCGTCAGACTTGCAGGATCTAATGCTCCTTCTCCATCAGTCTTAATTATTACGCTGCTTCCTTCACCAACCAAGGGGATAAAAGGATCTTTAAATTTAATGCCAAGATATTCATATGTTATTTTTTCTATCTCAGGAGGTTTTACCGGCACTTCTGCCACGGGAACAACCTTTCTTTGCTTCGAAACTTCGGGTGTTGATTTTTTACTCCCGCATCCGGTTAATGAAATTACTAAAAATAATCCTGCACTGATAAACGTATTTTTATTCATAATCATAATAAATACTGCCTATTTTGCCATAAATGTAACTAATAGAAAGCTGGAACTTATGGTAAACGGATCACTCATTTTATTCATCTTAATATTACGTGCATAAATAATACGCTCAGACAAACTTAATTCAACAAGAAATTTAGCAAAATCATGATACGTGGTGTTTATCTGCAAATTAATGGGAATTTCGGTATAATAATTCATTTGTGCTTTGGGTGCAGGGGAAAATTGCGAAACAAAAATCCCATGTGCCTGTGCAGTATCAGTAATATGCCGTAATAAATCATCAATTTCAGCCTTTTTAGGCAGCTGTTTCTGAGATTCCTGAACTTCCATATTCAACAAATCACGGTCTCTTTTAAGTTTATCGAGCTGCTGTGCTTTTGCCTTCATTGATTCAATTTTTTGCCTGTAATCGGTTAATTCTTTATCTAATTTATGTATTTCCTCGCCCAGAGGAATATATACTTTCCAAATAAGGAAAATAATACATATTAATCCGAGCCCGACACCGCCAATAATATTCTGCTGATTTTTATTTAATGCCATGTTATGTAAGCCTGTAGCTGAATTTTATGCTAAACACTAATATAAGCTGTTTCCGTTTTGATTTACCGACTTCCTGCTCAGATGCACTGATTGAACCAAGTTCAACGTTTGAGAAATCTTTTGATGATTCAAGCGTAGTTATCCAATCCGCAATAGCAAAATTACTGAACGAGGTAGCCTGTATTTGAATACCCAGGGAATTCTGCCCTTCGTTGTTAGTGCTGCAATTTGTTATCCAAATTCCCTGAGGAATACCTGCAATCAACTGGTCAAGAAATTTGGGATACAAGAGTCTCCCTGCAAGCAATGATTTGATGACATTTCTTCTCTGTTCTAAGGCAGTCTTTTCTTGTTTTAAAGCTTCAACTTGATTTACAATGTCCTGATATTTTTTAAGTTCATTTTGAGCAGTTATTAATTCTTTTTTAAGACGCGCTTTCTTTGCTTTCCTATACACAAAGGTTCCCGCAAATGCAAAGAGAACCAGGCCGCCGATTAAAATACCAGCGATCATAAGATCTCCTTGAGATCTCTTCTTTACGGTTTCGTTAGGAATAAGATTAATTTTTATCATTATCTGGTATCCCCCTCCCGGCGGGTAGCTATACCGACAGCAACAGTAAAAGTTTGAAGAAGTTCAGGAGGAATGGCATCAGTTCCGGCAGCACCTGCTAATGGATTGTACAGCTCAATAGGAAGCCGCAGTTCTTGAGAAAAATATTTATCCAGATTTTTGATGCGTGAACTTCCGCCTGACAATAATACTTTATTAACGGATCGATCGCTTCCCTGTGAAAGATAGAAATCAAGCGAGCGCTGAACCTCGCCTAACAGGTCGCGTGCAACCGGCCCCATTAATGTTGAAATCTGCAATGCTTCCTTCCGGTCTTCCGAAAGAGCTTTTTCCTTCTCCTCAGCAGTTACTAACAGCCCGTGCTGAGTTTTCAGATTTTCAGATTCGGTAAAATTACACTGCAGGTTGCGTTGAATGGTTTTCGAAAAACTATTGCCTGAAATAAACACATCCCGCACCACTTTTGAAATACCGTTTTCTATTATTGACATATTAGTGACTGAAGCGCCGATATTGATAAACAGCACTGTTTCATTATCGTCTGAAATCCTAAACTGCTCATATGCATTTTCAATGGCAAAAGCATCCACATCAATAATTAACGGATTAAGACCTGCTGCCGTAAGCGTATCTATGCGCGACTGTACAACTTCTTTTTTTGCTGCAACCAAAATAGTTTCCATCTTTTTCTGGCCGTCTTCAGTTATATCTCCTAAAATATGAAATCCGATATTTACATCGCGAATATCAAACGGGATATACGGCTCTGCTTCATACTGAATGGTTTTTTCCAATTCTTGGGTGGTTAATTTGGGAAACTTAACATACCGCACAATAACAGAATTGCCGGAGACTGATGCCGCCGCATTTTTGGTAGTAATGCCTTCTTTTTGTAAGAGCGATTTTAATATTGATGCATTATTTTCGATTTTCTCGGGTTCAGATAATTCTGATTTAATCTGTTCAAGAGGCGCATATGCTGTTTTAAAAAGGCTCCATTTTTTTACTGATCCCTTTAATTGAACAACTTTAATAGAATGCGAGCCGATATCAACACCGATTAAATCTTTTCCTCGAAAAAAAGCAAAATTCGGCAGTTTGATATTAGGCAGGTTTATTGCCATTTAAATACTCCTTATTTTTTCAGCACAAAACACTAAATTTAATTTATCAGAATAAGCTCAATTTGTCAAGATTAATATTTTTAAATAAAAAAAAACCGAATTTCAATAGATTTTACAATCTATTATTACTCGGCGTATGTAATGCATATTTATATTATACAATTAAATTCTAACCACTATTACCAATTTGTCAAGAGGGGTATATCGTAAATGCCTAAAATAAATTTATACCTTAAAATTAATAGTATCCTTTGAGCTCTCTTTAAGCAGCATCGTACCTGCTTTAATAAGCTTTTCTTTTTCCTCACGTGTAACGTTATGCTTATTATTAAGGAGCGTTATTACGGCGTTAGAAGTTATACGCACTTTCTCGCGAAAACTATTTTCATGAATAAGGCGGTCACGGAATGTGGAAATTAAATGATTTAAAGCATGAGCTAAATCCTTGAGTTCATCATTTTTACGTAAGGGAAAACAGACCGTTAAATCCGAAGTATCAGCTATCAATTTAATCTTTTGAGTCAATTTATATACAGGCCCGGCAATACGATTAGATAAATAGAGCCCTAAAAAAGCAAATATGATGGTTAAAATAACAATTTTCCCGCACATAAAAACAAATGTTTGAATCAAATCGTTAATTAATTCTGGATTGTTATCAGAAATAACTCCTTTTAAAAAGAAATAGGTATCCCAGGTTAACCATAAGGCAACTAATATAAAACAGCAGATAACAATGAAGATATATTTAATCTGCATCCGCGGATTTATTAATAATAATTTTCTATTTGATTGTTTTGTACTCATTTTTTTATACTTTAAATGTAATATATATGTATTGTTATCTCAAACTTTTACATGTATGTCAAGTTAATATTCATTTTACAGGAGTTTTCCTTGCAAAAACATATGCCATGCTTCCTTCAAAAGCCAACACCCATCCAGGAGCAATGTATAGCTCACGATTCAACCAGTAATGTTTTGGCAGCACAACAACATCTATTTTGAACTCATCTAATAACGATAAATTATCGGCGCGGGATTCTAATATCTGTACATATTCATTCGCTAATATCTGCCAGTACAAATCAGCTCGCCCGTCGATAAAGATAAGATTTGATGGATAGAGCTTATAGATCAGGTACCCGCCCCATCCATAGGAATTAAAAATAAATTTACTTGGAAGGTATTTTTTTATAAAATCTGCCTCTTCGTGCGGGAAAGAACGTTCAATGAAAGGTTTTTGAAATTGGTGATGATCTTTAATTAACAGTAAACTTTGATTGGCAGAAAACGCACATAAAACTACATTAAGAATTATTACATATACCAGGGGGATAGAATATTTTTTTTCTTCTTTTAACCTGTATGCAAGCAGTATAACGCCGAGTGTAATCGTATACGGCATCATTTTTAAGTTTCCCATTGAGAAAAACAGCAGAACAAACCAAAATGCTGTCCACATGATATTATGAGATATTTTTTTCAATCCGAAATAAACAATGATCGATATAATACAAATATATGGATAATTGCACGCTTTGGAGAAATCAATGGGTTTCCACTCATCAATAAATGAACAAACCGGCGGCCTCTGAAAAAACATCCATAACGGATACACTAATGAATAATATCCGCTCGGATGAATCCCTACGGCAAAACAAGCAAGCAGAGGAAATAATAATATCTTTAGGGATAATTCGCGTTTGATCACGCTTTCATTTAATGCTTCGACAAATATAAGGATAAGGCCTAAAATAAATCCGCCATGCAGCTGAGCCCATATCATAAGCAGGATCAATACAAGCAGTTTCATCCACAATTTTGCATAATACCTGCCCTTAATTAAATATACAAAAATAATAAAAAATAAAAATGAAAAATTTTGTGTCCGTATAGACATATGCCGCAAAAAACCAACAAGAACCAACAAGCTTAAAAAAATTGACAGTTTTGAATCTAACCCGATAGTTCGCATGTGTGTATAAGCAACATATATGGTTCCGCCAAACAACATTAATGTCAATCCAAATAAACCCCCATAGCCAATAGATGCAAACAGCATATAAAACACTGCTTCTGAGAGCCATTCATAGGCGACTAAAAATTTTCCATGGCCGGTAAATGAAAAAACATCCTGTACGGGAAAAATACCTTCATGAATTAAACGTTCACCATTTTTTAAATGCCAGAATACATCTGGATCGGAATTGCAAAAAACAATCTGACCGGCAAAATAACTGCAGATAAGTACTGCGGGCAGGTATAAATAAAATGATTTTGAAGAGAAAAGTTTAATATGCATACAAAGAAAAAGATTTAAAATTTAGACCAGGTATTGTTAAATAAATCGTCATGCGTGCATCCTACCCACACATGACCCCACATATTATAATCAGCAGCATCAACATCAGTAAATGAATTTGCATCAGCACTGTCATATCCCCAGCCTCCATTGTCTAATGCAGATGATATTGAGCTTTCATCTGATTCAGCATTAGAAGCTTGATGATAAAGTGATACATGGCACTCAGGAATGTTGCCTATATATTTTGGCGCCAGATTGGCCAAAGCATTGTCGTCTGCATACAGGCCGGTTGGAAACCCTTGGTTGTCCGCATAATAAATCACTGTTGCGGACCGCAAAGCGCCTAAACATCCTTTAGTTTTTCCTTCATTTGCCTTATGCACAAGATTAACAAATTTAGGAATTGCAATTGAAGCAAGAATGCTGATTATAACAACAACAATCATTAATTCAATCAAGGTAAAACCATTGTTTTTATTCATAATAAGAAAATAATTATTATCTGTTTATACTACAATGTATATTAATGTATCTTTTTTTATCTGTCAAGTTTTTTATGGTTCCTAAAGAATCATGCATTAAAAAGGAATCACCGGGAACATATGCTTGATATGCGGTAATAAAAATAAAACAAAGATAGCGGCTAAACTTAAAAATGGACCGAATGGAATTGGTTCTCCCCGGGTAAGTTTTTTTAATGCTATTAAACTTAAACCAACCAGCGAGCCGCATAATGAAGCGAACAAGATGGTATAAAATACACCTTCTAAACCTAAAAGTACGCCTATGCCTGCAATCAATTTAATATCCCCTCCGCCCAGGGTATCTTTTTTTAATATTTTTTCAGTTATCAGCGCAACCGATAACAGAAATAATCCGCCGGCTAATCCACCGCTGATTGATTTAATCAGATTAAAAACAGCCGAATCACCAAGCATGGAATTAAATGGTGCAAAAACTATGCCGATTGCTATCAGACTAAGTGACAATTCATCCGGAATAATCTGGAAATCAATATCAATAAATGTTATTACAATAAGCATGAAATTAAAAACAAGAAATATTAATAATTCAATATATGAACGATTACAATACGCATATGTTGCCGTAAAAATAACAGCGGTAAGCAGTTCAATTATAATATATCTGGATGAAATGGCATGGCCGCATCTGCGGCATGTGCCTTTCAACAGCATATAACTGATAAGCGGAATATTATCAAACCAGCTGATAGGGGTAAGGCAGGTTACACAATGTGAGCGCGGAAAAACAATAGAGATTTTCCGCGGAAGCCTGAATATGATGACATTAGCAAAGCTCCCAAAACATAATCCACATAGAAAAACAAACAGATAATTACATGCCGTAAAAATATCCATAAATCTATTATCGTTTAATTTTTCATAAATTTCAATAAAAAAAATAAGGCGAAAAATTAATTTCGCCTTATTTTTTTTTCTTCGACATAATCATACGTAATGCTTAATACGATGACCAGACAATGTTTTTGGTGTCAGTATTAGAATCATGAACAAATAAATGACCCCAATTGTCCATACGTGTAGTAACAACAGATCCTGCAGCAGCAGCGCCTCCACCATCATATCCCCAAGCGTTCGTATTAGCACCAGCGCCTGAAAAATCATTAAGTTGAACACCCAACTGTTTAGGTGCCGGCGGTACATGACATGAAGGCAGCTGTCTGATATATTTTGGAGCTAAATCATGGATAACCGTACCCGAAGCTGCAACTGCTGCATCATCGTCAACAGGATATATTTCCATATCTGCAAAATATATCGAGAGTGCAGAACGAATCGCACCTAAATTACCTTTAGTTGCTCCTTCGTTTGCCTTGGTGATTAGATCAGCGAATTTCGGGATGGCGATTGCCGCCAGAATACCAATAATAGCTACCACGATCATAAGTTCAATCAGGGTAAACCCTTTCGCTTTTTTAATCTTCATAAATATTCACCTCGTTCCTGATATAAATTTGAGGATATACATCTATCCTCAATATCAAAGATCTATTATAATTATAAACTCTAAAGTATAAAAAGTCAAGTATTAATTTGGCGAAAACTGCATTATTATTATAATTCTTCTAATTATTGCAATTTCTGGTTGATCTAATTCTGGCTTAAAAACAACTGTTTATCCAGCCTGTGAAGCCAAATTACCCAGCTCAAACATAGGCATAAACATAGCGATAACAATTGAGCCGATAATCACTCCCATCACCACAATAATAATTGGTTCAATCATACTGGTTAATCCTTTGACAGCGACATCCACTTCTTGATCATAAAAATCAGCTATTTTTGAGAGCATGGTATCCAGATTCCCGGTTTCTTCACCGACCGCAATCATCTGAATAACCATCGGCGGGAATATACTGGATTTTCTCAGCGGGTCGGCGATCCGTTCACCTTCTCTGATTGCTTCCCGTGCTTTAAGAATAGCTTCTTCAATTACTTTATTGCCGGATGTTTTTGCAACCGTATCAAGTGCCTGCAAGATCGGCACGCCTGATTTGATAAGTGTACCAAAGGTTCGTGAAAACTTGGCGATTGCAACTTTTTTCAGCAGCAGGCCGAACATCGGGATTTTAAGTGAAAGCTCATCAACTTTTCTGGTGCCGTACTCGGTTTTTTTAAATTTTTTAAATGCAAAAAAGAGGGCAATGGGAAACAGTATGACCCATATTATCTTTTCACGCAGGAAATCTGATAAATCAATAAGAAACTGGGTTATTATAGGAAGTTCAGCGCCGAAACTCTCAAAAATCTCTTTAAATGTGGGAATAACCATGGTCAATAAAAACAGGGTTACCACTGAGGCGATAATCGCAACGACTGCCGGATAAATCATCGCACTTTTTACTTTACCTTTTAATGTCTCAGCTGCTTCAAGATATGCGGATAAGCGTTCCAAGATGACATCAAGTATACCGCCGAGTTCGCCTGCTCTGATCATAGACACATACAATTCAGTAAATGCATTAGGATGTTTTTTTAATGCATCAGCAATCGACTGCCCGCTTTCAATGTCTTCTTGAATTTTTTCAACAATGTTTTTAAAGGTTTTGTCTTCAACCTGCTCGATAAGTATGGATAATCCCTGCACAATAGGCACCCCGGCTGAAACAAGTGTTGAAAGCTGGCGTGAAAACAAGACTAAATCTTTTGATTTGACCGTTGATCTGACGCCAAAACCTTTAATAATCTGGTCAAGAAATCCTTTCTGCGATTCTTGAATCTCTAAAATAATGTATTTTTGACCGCGCAGTTTATCAATCGCTGCACGCTGTTCTGCAGCTTCTATGATACCCTCCATAACAGCACCGTTTTGAGCTCTTACTTTATACGAAAATTCCGGCATATCTTCCCCTCCCTAACGGCAGTTATACGTTATAAGTGAGAGGTTATGAGTGATGAAATTTCTTAAAAATTTAACGTAAAACCCATAACTTTCTTACCTATAACCTAAAAGCCGTAACTATTATATTGATATTAAGGCATTTTACCGGTGCCTTTTTGGATCAACCGCTTTAATTCTTCTAAATCAGTTGAATGAGAAATCGCTTCCTGATATGTTATCTGACGGCGTGTATATAAATCATGCAGACTTTGATTCATTGTCTGCATGCCGAATTTTCCGCCGGTCTGCATTGACAGGGAAATCTGCTCAATCTTTTGTTCTCTGACTAAATTCCGTATAGCCGGAGTAACCATTAATATTTCTGAGGCTAATATCCTGCCGGTGCCTGATGCATGCGCAAGAAGCATCTGTGAAAAAACAGTCTGCAGTACAAATGATAATTGCGACCGTATTTGTGACTGCTGATAAGGCGGAAAGACATCAACAATACGGTTGATGCTCTGCGCCGCATCCGGCGTATGAAGCGTTGCAAATACTAAATGGCCGGTCTCAGCAATGGTCAAGGCAGAAGATATGGTTTCAAGATCGCGCATTTCGCCGATGAGTATAATATCAGGGTCCTGTCTCAAGACATATTTTAATGAAATAGGAAATGATTCCGAATCAGTGCCGATCTCACGTTGATTAACAATGCTTTTTTTATGGAAATGAAGAAACTCGACGGGATCTTCAATCGTCATAATATGGCATGACCGGTGTTCATTTAAAAAATCTACCATTGAGGCCAGCGTCGTTGATTTGCCGCTTCCGGTGGGACCGGTAAGAAGCACCAATCCTTTGCGCAGTTTCATGACTTCATATACAACCGGAGGTATGCCTAATTCGTCGAAACTGAGCATTTTTGACGGGATCGCGCGCAGTGCCGCAGAAACGCTTCCCCGCTGCCTGAATACATTCATTCGTACCCGTCCGATACCTTTAATGCCGAACGAGAGATCAAGTTCATTGCGTGCTTCAAAACGTTCTTTCTGAGTATCGGTCAGCAATGAATAAATTAACCGCTGGCAGGTTTCAGGAGTCAACCGGTCGTAATTAGTTACAACCATCTCTCCGTCTATACGAAGCACCGGCGGTGTGCCGGTTGTAATATGCAGATCAGAAGCTCCTTTTTCCATAAGCAGCACCAGCAGATCATTCATGTTCATCATAATCGGTTACCTCGAAATAGTTTCATTATTCTTCCTCAGTCGCTTCCGCATCCATGGAGGTTACCCCCAGCATCTCTTCAACCGTGGTAATGCCGGCTAATACTTTCCGCAATGTTGATTCGCGAAGGGTCAGCATGCCATTTTTCCGCGCAACGTGTTTAATGATGTGCGTTGATGCGCGTTCCAAAATTAAATCTTTAATTTCTTCAGTAACCGCCATAACCTCAAAATTTGAAAGACGGCCGCGATACCCGGTATCTGAACATTTATCACAGCCTTTGCCTTTATATAATGCTACTTTTTTCTTTTTATCTACTTGTTCAGGCCGTACGCCTAATTGTGATAAATATTCAAAAGGAACTTCATATGATTCTTTGCAGTGTTTACAAATAACTCTGCAGAGTCGTTGGGCAATAACCATAACAATGGTAGATGAGGATAAAAACGGTTCGATCCCCATATTGTTTAATCTGGTCAACGCACCGGCTGCATCATTAGTATGTAGTGTTGAAAAGACCAGATGACCGGTTAATGCAGCATTAATGGCGATTTCCGCTGTTTCAGTGTCACGAATTTCTCCGACCATCACGATATCAGGATCCTGCCGCAAAAATGACCGGAGTCCCGCGGCAAATGTCAATCCAATGTCAGGACGTGCATTTACCTGGTTAATACCTTCCAATACATATTCAACCGGATCCTCAATGGTAACAATATTCCTATCAGGAAAATTAAGCGTGGATAAAGTTGAATACAGGGTCGTTGATTTTCCTGAACCGGTGGGCCCGGTAACTAAAATCATTCCATGGGGAACCTCAATATTTTTTTGATAGATGGCGAGCGATTCAGGTTCAAAACCTAAATCAGCTAAATCTAATTTTAATCCGCTGGAATCTAAAATACGCAGCACAATTTTTTCACCGAACGCAGTCGGCAGGGTAGATACGCGCAGATCAATCTCCTTGCCGATTAATTTTACCTTCATTCTGCCGTCCTGCGGAAGCCTGCGCTCAGCAATATCTAACGAAGCCATAATTTTAAGACGCGAAGCAAGCGCATTCTGGAACCGTTTAGGAGGCACCGGCTGTTCATGAAGAACACCGTCAATACGATACCGCACGCGTAATGTTTTTTCATAGGGTTCAAAATGGATATCAGATGCTTTAGCTTTAACCGCATTGCCCAGAATGATATTAACTATTTTAATAACCGGCGCACTGTCGGTCGTTGCCTCAAGACTAATAATATTTGATTTAGCGTTTTCTCTAACCAACTCGAGGCCGTCATCTTCAATTCTGTCATAATCAATCGTCTGCTGTTCGTTATTGCCCGTTGGTGCAACATTGCCGTCAGCATCGATCATTTGCTTATTGCCGTAATACTGATTGATTGCCTCATTAATCTCTTTGGCTGAAGCAATAACCACATTGATATCCCGTCCGGTTATGAGGCGTAAATCATCAGTTGCAAATACATTCAATGGATCTGCCATAGCAATCGTTAAGGCATCTCCTTCAATGGCAATCGGGATCAATGTCTGATGACGGGCGATTGATTCAGATACGCATTTGATGGCTTCCAGAGGAATTTCACCATATTCAGAAATAGATACGTATGCAACGCCGCATTGTTTCCCCAGAAAGGCAAGCAGGACATCTTCAGTAATGATCCCATGACTGATGAGAATCGATCCTAATTTACCGCCTTGCTTTTTTTGGGCCTGCAATGCAGCCTGCAGTTGATCTTGATTGATTATACCTACTTCGATCAAAATATCACCCAATCGTTTTTTTATAGACTCTGCTTTTTTTGGAATCATTAATTATACCTTTGCTTTTGAACGGAGGTTATCAATACGTTTTTAATAATATCATCTACACTGCAGCCTCTCGATAGATCATTTACCGCACCATTTAATCCCTGCAGTACCGGCCCAATCGTCTCAGCCCGTGCAAGTCTCTGGGTAAGCTTATAGGCAATATTGCCGGCGTTTAAATCGGGAAAAATGAGCACATTAGCTTTCCCGGCAACCGACGAAAACTGACCCTTCATTTTTCTTTTGGCAACAGCCTCATCAAGCGCTGAATCAAGCTGAAGTTCCCCGTCAATGTTAATCCGCGGAGCCCGAATCTTTACCATTTCAACAGCCTTTTGTATGCACTGCACGGTATGGTCACGTCCGCTGCCTTTGGTCGAGAATGACAGGAGCGCTACCCGCGGTTCGTCTTCAATAAACATCTCATATGTCTGTGCTGCAGCAATAGCAATATCAGCAAGCTGCTGTTCATTAGGATGCGGAACAACCGCGCAGTCCGCATAGACAAACCATCCGTTATTCCCGTACGATGATTGAGGAACCTTGATAATAAATGATCCTGATACGGTTCCAATAGACGGGTCAACACCAACAATCGTAATACCTGCACGAACCGTATCAGCAGTGGTGCGGGAAGCACCGCCGACAAAACCATCTGCTTTATGTGCCTTAACCATTAAACATCCATGTATGAGAATATCATCTACGAGATGCTCCGCCTGCTTCATTGTTATTCCTTTAGATTTTCGTATCTCCATTAAGAGTTCAATAAATGCGTGGCGGTCCGGATTTGTTGACGGTTGAATAATGGATATATCTTTAAGTGATATATGTTCGTTACGTGCTTTATCTTGTATAATCTGCGGATCACCCAGCAGTATGGGATAGGCCAAATGCTGTGCAGCCAATTGTTCTGAAGCTTTCATAATACGGAGGTCTTCCCCTTCAGGCAAAACAATCATACACGGTTTTCTGGCAGCCGTTTGTTTTAATTTATTCCATAATGATTCAGCAGTGGAGACGATCATAATAATGTATATACGCTTTCATATTAAATCTACCAGATTTATAATATTTGTCAAGATTTTATTTTTTGGGATTATTGGAACCCCTGCTCCATTCAAAAATTGATCTGTTTTATAATGCATTCTTTCACCTGAGCCGGCACAAATTCGGCGATATCCCCGCCAAGCCGGGCAATCTCCTTTACCAGGCTTGAAGAAAGATACGTGTATTTTTCATCAGGCATGAGAAAAATTGCTTCGATATCAGAATCCAGGTTCCGGTTCATTAACGCCATCTGAAACTCATATTCAAAATCAGATACCGCCCGCAGACCCCGTATAATAATACGCGATTTCTTGGATTTCATATAATGAACAAGCAGTCCGGTAAAACGGTCGGCCTTTACATTGCCAAATTGAGCAACCGAGGTTTTTATCATCTCAACACGTGCATCAGCAGAAAACATGAATTTTTTATTTCGATTATCCGTAACCGCTACGATTATCGTATCAAATAAAAGCCGTGCCCGTGCGATAATATCAAGATGCCCATTGGTAAACGGATCAAATGTTCCCGGATAAACAGCAATATTTTTCATGGTCTGTTAATACTATATACAATTTATTAATAGTTTTATCAACATACTTTATAATAAAAAGTTTAGTTTCCCCGGTTTTTTATATGCCCAGGCGCATAATGTCAGGGGATAATTTCACGTTTCTTAATATGTTTTTTTATATGCGGTCTAACCGACATTAATAAGATTGATTTTTTCCCCGTATTTTTTAAAAACCGCTTCAACTACCGGTTTGTTGGTTATGAGGTTTTTCGCATCATTTCGTGCAAGCTGTATCAAATCAATATCAGTGATGAGATTCCCTGCTTTAAACTCCGGCAGTCCATGCTGTGCGGTGCCCAAAAATTCGCCCGGCCCGCGCAAACGCAGATCTTCTTCGCCGATTTTGAATCCATCCGTTGTCTGCTGAAATATATTGAAGCGTTCCTGTGCCTGCGGCGTTGAAGCTTTCCCCCCGATAAGACATATCCCCTTCGGCGCCCCCCGCCCGATTCTGCCGCGCAGCTGATGCAGGGTTGATAAACCGAATCGTTCAGCATGCTGAATGAACATGACCGCTGCATCCGGCACATCAATGCCGACTTCAATGACCGTGGTTGACATGAGAATCTTAATTTTCTTATCAGAAAAATCTTTCATGACCTTATATTTTTCGTCATGCGGCATATGTCCATGCAGTAATCCTACGCTGTATGATGAAAAAACCGTTTGGGAAAGGATATGCCACTCCTGAATCACGGATTTTAACTCTATTTTTTCAGATTCCTGGATTAACGGATATACGATATATGCCTGATTACCCTGCGCTATCTCCTGAAGTATTATCCGGTAGGCTTGCGTGTCAGAAACCTGTGCGGTCTGCACGGGTTTTCTGCCCGGAGGAATCTCATCTAAGACGGAGACCTCGAGGTCGCCATATACCGTTAATGCCAGGGTGCGCGGGATAGGGGTTGCTGTCATAACCAGGGTATCCGCATCTCCGTGGGATTGCAGGATCGAACGCTGCATGACGCCGAATCGATGCTGTTCATCAATGACAATAAGTTTTAAATTATTAAATTTTACGTTTCGCTCAAGCAGGGCATGGGTGCCTGCCAAGATAGAAATTTCACCTGAGCGAATGTTATCGAGCAGAACCTGCTTTTCTTTTTTTTTCATGCCGCCTTTTATCAATGCAACAGTAACCGGAAGATTTTTACAGAAATTCAATAATGTATAAAAATGCTGTTCGGCCAGGATTTCGGTCGGCGCCATAAAAGCCGACTGATACCCATTCTCCGCTGCAAGCAGCATGGCAGCAACGGCAACAACTGTTTTACCGCTGCCCACGTCTCCCTGAAGCAGGCGGTTCATAAGACGGCTGCTCTGCAGGTCTGAGAATATTTCACGTATTACTTTTTTCTGCGCAGAGGTGAATTCAAAAGATAAATTTTTCTTAAATAAACTTAACAAATTCTTCTTGAGTACATACTGATGCTCTTTCGCATACGATCTGATCTTAAGCCGATTCATCTCATGTGCTATTGCCAAAAATAAAAACTCGTGGTATGCCAGCGACCTGCGGGCACGTTCTGCTTCATCTAATGTATGTGGATAATGTATAAGGCGGAGAGCTTTGCTCCGCGGCATCAGCTTCCCTGCATGACTGCGGTCAATGGGCACCACATCAGACACATGCGCATCTAATGCATTAAAAGCCTGGGTTACTATTCTCCTGAATAGTTTTTGATCAATGCCTTCAGTAAGCGGATAAATAGGGACAATCTTGCAAAAAGAATCTGTCTTAGCTGGATTGAGTTCATAATCCTCTACACGCAGCTGTTGTTTACCGGCAAAGACATCAATATATCCATAAATAACTATTGATTCTGCCTGGGTAATCTTTTTAGCTAATGATGCAAATACATCATATGTATACGAAAGCCGCCTGATCCATACTGCATCAACAATGCCCGTATGATCTTTAACATACAGGTGGAATACCCCTACCTGAGCGCTCACCTGCTTGACCGAATGCCAGGCGATGGATCCGTAAACCGTTGATTTAATCCCTTGTTTTAACTCACCAATAGGAGTAATATTTGTTCGGTCAGACCATTCTCGAGGGAAATATTCTATTACATCCTTGATGGTATGAAGCCCCAGCCGTGAAAGCCTGGCTGCTTTTAGAGGGCCTACTCCTTTTATATATCTGACCGGACTAATCAGTGAAATCATTTCTTGTAATTATATCAAATATTTGCTAATTTCTTTATCTAAATATTAAGGTTATTATAGATTGCTCATTACGTAATATCTTATTATAATACATAAAATTGAGGAGGATATACAATGGCGTATATATGTTATTCATGCGGCAAAAAACCTGTTGCGGGAAAATCAGTCAGCCATTCTCACCGCGCAACCCTCAGGCGGTTCGTGCCCAATCTGCAGCGGGTAAAAATTAAAACAAAACTAAGCACGCTGCGGACGTATGTGTGCACCACGTGTTTACGATCAGGCAGGGTTAAGAAGGCTATCTAAATTTATTGGATGGGACGAGAGAACCAAAAGGTATATTGAACGATACGAGATACTCAAATATTTTTTCATATTGTTCATTTTTTAACTGATTATATTTATCCATTGCAATATCAACAAAATATCCTTGCTGCACATACCCTAACCCGGCCGTATAATGAGTCTTTCCAATCTCATTAAAATCTTCTCCATATATACCGCCGCGTATGCGTAATTTCGGCCCGAGCGGCAGTTCTATGCCAATATGATCGAAGTTCGGCCTGACTAACCCGTCTCTATAAAACCGCTTTTCATAATCATATGAAATCAGCAGCATATTCGGCAGTCTCATTGATATGCCGGCACGTAAAATCGCCGGAAGAATTGTTTTTGCATAATCTCCCCAGAATATATTCCCCGGAAGATTCTGGCCGGTTACCCCGATACTGATAAATTCATCCGGGCTATACAGCAAACTCCAATCAATAGTGTATCCATTGCCGTCATCGATTTCGGCAAGATTTTCTTCGCCTGTTTTTTCCCGCACAATGCTTAATCTCCCGTTTAAATAATGTATATTTAATCCGACCGTCATATTCTCATTATATGTTGAGCCGGCAGATAAGAAAAATGAATTAATTTTTATCTGCCGTTTTTCAAAATTATTATCAGGATCAGCTGAATCTAATACAATTAATTCATCAATATCAGACATGGGCCTGAATCCAAGCGCCCCATTTTGGCCGGCAAACGCAAGGTATGTTAAGGTACGGCCTCTTAATGGTTCTCCTTGAATGATTTCAGCGGTTGAAAGCCTGCTTTGGCGGACCACATCTAAAGAAACTGCGAATAGATTGGAAGGCAGTTTATTCAATCCCGCGGGATTCCAGAAAGGCGCATCAGCATTATCAGCAATCGAGGTAAACGCAAATCCCATTCCTTGCGCACGTGCACCAACGCGGCCGCCGTCAAACGCATCAAACCTGACCGGCGCTTTTTCTTTAGCATACACCGCAGAAGTTACGGAAGTACACACTAGTAACCCTAGAACCACATATTTTTTCATATAATTCATGATAAGGTACCAGCCAATGGACTTGATGCGGATGCATAAACTTTCTTTTCCATTCTTCCTGCGGCATAAGCCATCCTGCCGGATTCAACGGCTAACCGCATCGCCCGAGCCATCAGCACCGGATCTTGAGCCTGTGCAATAGCGGTATTCATCAGGATTCCATCAGCACCTAATTCCATGGCAATCGCCGCATCACTTGCCGTACCAACGCCTGCATCAACGATTACGGGAATAGAAACTGATTTTAGGATAAACTCAATATTGCGCGGATTTATAATTCCCTGACCGCTGCCAATCGGTGAGGCCAGCGGCATAACGCACGCACAGCCCGCATCAGCCAGTTTCCGGGCAGCAACAGGATCATCATTCGTATAGGGAAGCACCGTAAAATTCTCTTTGACGAGAATCTTCGCTGCTTTCAAGAGTTCATGCGTGTCAGGAAACAAGGTATCAGCATCTCCCAGCACCTCAAGTTTTATTATCTTCGATAAGCCTGCTTCTGCTGCCAGACGGGCTGTTCTGACGGCATCATCAGCAGTATAACAACCGGCTGTGTTCGGAAGAAGCGTAATCCGGGATCTGTCAATATAATCCAGCAATGATTCCTTGGTGCGGTCACTGATATGTATCCGGCGTACCGCCACGGTCACCATATCAGCGCCGGAGGCTTCAATAGCTGATTTCATGATCTGAAACGTCTTGTATTTGCCTGTCCCGATTATGAGCCGTGATGATAATGAAATATCCCCAATTTTCAAATTACTCATTATTCCTCCTGTACACATCTAGAATTACAAATTACATATTACAAATTATTCAAGAATTATTAATTGCCGTTTCAGCCTCCGCCAACAAAGTTAACCACTTCTAGCTTATCGCCGTCATGTACATGTACATCAGACAGCTGGTTTCTGGTAAGAATCCTGCCGTTATGCTCGATTGCAGCCGTCTGTACGGGTATATTAAGCTGATGAAGAAACGCAAGCAGGGTAATATCCGTAAAATTATATTGCTGCAGTTCTCCGTTAACCGTAATATTCATGCTAATTTAAATTCAATAATTGTAATTTATATAATTTCTTATAGATTCCTTCTTTTTTAAATAATTCGGCATGTGATCCTTTTTCAACAATACGGCCGTTATCTAAAACCAGAATACGGTCAACTTTTTTAACCGTGGCAAGACGATGCGCAATAATTATGACCGTTCTATCCTGCAAAAGCTGCTCCATTGCCTCCTGCACCAGTTGTTCTGATTCAGCATCAAGGGAACTGGTTGCTTCATCGAGAATAAGGATGTGAGGATTACGCAGGATCGCACGTGCAATTGATAATCTTTGTTTTTGCCCTCCTGAAAGAAGCATTCCCCGCTCGCCGATAATTGACTCATATTTTTGCGGCAGATTCATTATGAAATCATGCGCATTAGCCGTTATACATGCCTGTTTAACTTCCTCTTCCGTTGCTTCTTCCCTTCCATATGAAACATTATACATAACTGATTCATTAAATAACAGGATATCCTGTGTAACGATGCCAAACTGGCTGCGTAATGAAGAAAATGATAGCTGTTTAATGTCAGTACCGTCAATACATATCGTACCCTGTGATGGATCATATAATCGCAGCAGCAGACTGATTAAGGTTGTCTTGCCTGATCCGGACGGGCCGACCAATGCAACTGATTCGCCTTTTTTTATTTCAAGATCGATGCCATGCAATACATCTTCATCTGATACATATGCAAAATCCACCGCTTGACAGGTAATGTTGTGCGCAAAAGGTTTCATGTGAGCAGCACCGGGCAGATTGGTAATGACCGGTTTTTCATCAATAATTTTAAATATGCGTTCGGCTCCGGCTGAGGCCTGCTGAATAACCGGATTTAAACGTGAAAAGTTTTTAAGCGGCTGATACATTGAAATAGCTCCCCCTAAAAAAGCAAAAAATGATCCCGTAGTCCAAAATCCCTTGATTACGTCATTTCCGCCATACCAGATAATAAAGGTGATTGCCAGCGCACCGATGAGCTCCATGACCGGCGGAGACAATGACTCTGACCGCACATACCGCATTATCGCATTCAGATATTTTTCATATTTTTTTTCAAATCGTATATTTTCCTGGGTTTCTTTATTAAATGCCCTGACAATAACCGCTGCCTGTACGGTCTCTTCAATATGAGAAAATATGCCGGCCATAAGATGCTGCCCCTGGCGGCTGGCATAGCGCATTTTTTTGCCAAAATAAACGATCGGCCAGGAAGCAATGGGGAAGACCACGAACGCAATGAGCGCAAATTTCCAGTGAAGGTAAAACAATAAACCAAGCAAAAAGATAACGGTGAGCCCGTCACGAACAATATTAGCAGGTATACTGTTTAACGCATTTTGAAGAAGCTGTGCATCATTAGTGACGCGGGCGATTAAACTACCCGTTGAATTTCGTGAAAAAAATTCCATTGAAAGTGCATTGATATGCTGATACAGTTGATTTCGAATACGCTGAGTTACTTTTTGGCCGATATATGCCATCAAATAATTTTGGCCGTACGCACATATTCCTTTGCATATAAATATTATGGGTACCAGCCATACTATTAAATACAGCATTTCTTTGTCTTGATTTAAAAATACATTATCAATAACCGATCGGATAAGCCACATTGAAACAGCGGTAAGTCCGGCAACTCCGCTCATGCACAAGAGTGCAACAAGAAACCTCATCCAAAACGGCTTCATGTATGCTAGTATTCTTCTGTAAAGTATCATGTTAGTTCCTGCACAATAAGCATTGATGCCCGATCAACCGCACCGGCATGTCCCAAAACATCCCGTACCGATAAAAGAAGTTTTCGCTGCTCTTGATATGTTTCATTATTCGATAATATTTCAATGGTCTTTTCTGTTATGCGTATTGAAGAAACCTGGTATTGAATTAATTCAGAAACGATCTTTCTGCCGAATATGATGTTAACAATGCATATGTATTTAACATGAACAAGTATTCGTGCTATTATATACGACAACCAGGATATTTTGTATATCACCACCATGGGAATACCAAGAAGTGCATTTTCAAGCGTGGCGGTGCCGGATGCGCTGATAGCAAAATCAACGGTTTTTCTTACTCCGTAATCCTTTTCAGTAATGATTGAAATACTGGTGCCCGTGCGTCCCGTACACCATCTCTCAATGACCGATCGATCGATTGACTCGGGGATAAACAAACTGAATCTAACATGTTTTATGCGCGCGCGTATTTTTTCAGCAGAGCACAGCAGTACAGACATATGTTTCTCTATTTCTCCTATTCTGCTTCCGGGCAATAAACCGATATGCCATACGTCGGGAATTTGTTTGTCAGGCACTGCTTCAGGAACACGGTCAACTAAAGGATGACCGATATAGGTAACCGGAAGACCTGCAGATTCATATAATGCTTTTTCAAACGGAAAAATAACAAACATGCGCCGAATGTATTTTTTTAACGCATGAATACGATAGCTGCGGCTGGCCCATATTTGCGGGCTGATAAAATACATTACCGGTATAGACAACGCATGCGCTATTTTGGCAACATGAATATTAAATCCATAATAATCAACCAATATAACCGCATCAGGCTTCTTTTCAATTAAATATTTCTTAATAATCTTATTAAGGATAGATCGTAATGAAATTATCCTGGCGAACGGCTTGATAAATCCAAATACGGAAATACCGACTAAGTCCTGAAGAAAAATATCTGATTCTTTGCGCAGAGATTCTCCGCCAATTGCTGCAATTTCAATGGAGATGTCTTCCCGCCTGTGCAAAGCGCGGCAGAGAGACGCTGCATGCATATCACCGGAATAATCACCTGCAACTGCCAGCATGCGCATATGTTTCATATAGATTAATTGAACTTCATGTTATTTAGTATCTCAATAGCAAGCTCAAGCGCATCACGGCCATGTTCACCGCTCACCGCAGGCCGTTTACCTGATTGTACACAGCTTATAAAATGTTCTAATTCATTTTTTAGGGGTTCTTCTTTAGGTAATTTTGGCTTGATAATATTCAGATCCTTCAAAGATGATATCTCCGGCATTTTCTTTGTATATATTTTTAACGACGGTGACATATAATCTATTGAAATATATGAGTCGGCCTGAAAAATGCGTATTTTTCTATACCTGTCCAGCGTAATCCTGCTCGCCGATAAATCTGCAATACATTTATTTTTAAATCGCAGGCGCACCTTGGCAATATCTTCATGCCGGGAAACCAATTTAGCCCCGATACTTTCCAGGCTCTCAATCGGTGAATCGATGAGGGAGAGCACCATATCCAAATCATGAATCATAAGATCCAGGACCACGCCGATATTACTCGTACGCGGATCATACGGGCCTAACCGGTTAACTTCAATAAATTGAGGCCGGTTTATATATTCACGTGCTTTTAAGACTGCCGGATTAAAACGTTCGACATGTCCGATCTGAAGAATGAGATTTTTTTGAGATGCCAGCACTACCAGATCTTCTGCCTGCGCCATTGTTTCAGTAATCGGTTTCTCAACTAAACAATGGATGCCGCAGGAGAGCATATCGCGCGCGACTTTGTAATGTGATACGGTGGGAACCGCTATAACTGCTGCATCAATCTGGTCAAATAATGATTGATAGTTTTCATGCAGCGGCACGTGCAGTTTTTGCGCAATCTTGCCGGCTTTAGCAGTATTAATGTCAGCGATACCAGCCAGCTTAACGGTATGCATGCGGGAAATAATTCGCGCGTGATGCTGTCCTAAATTCCCGACACCAATAACGCCGACCTTTACAGACATGAGGTTTCCTCATATAGCGGGGACATTCCTCGAAGAGGTGTGTCCCCATTTAATAGCGGGGACATTCCTCGAAGAGGTGTGTCCCCATTCCTTTTTCACTAACACCAATTATAGTCAAATGGTATTTATCAGCTAAACGCACAAAATATTCCTTATCAAAAAGAAGCGTTTTATGTGCTTCAAAAGCCAGCACTTGAGCACCGGCTGTATGCATAACTTCAACCGTTTTTAACCCAATGACTGGCACATCAAAACGAAGATCCTGTTTTAATTTTGAAATTTTAACAATTACCATGCCGCTTTTCCCTCCGTTCGGTGCGGCAAGACTTCCGGCACGCATGATGGATGCATCGGTACCTTCCATTGCTTCAATTGCGACAACTGCTTTATCTTTAACGATAATCGTCTGGCCGATATCTAATGCGGAAACCTTTTTAGCAAGGCGGAATCCAAAACGAATATCTTCCATTTCAGAAGAAGTTGGTTTGGCGCGCGTCAATATTCCTTCTCCCGGGATCAATCCACCCAGATAAGTTACCGACGATATAAATCTAA
This sequence comes from bacterium, assembly GCA_043811735.1. Taxonomy (GTDB): domain Bacteria; phylum Elusimicrobiota; class JBDRMW01; order JBDRMW01; family JBDRMW01; genus JBDRMW01. The sequence continues at coordinate 2,570 of JBDRMW010000180.1, read as the reverse complement.
TGCCGCTTTTTTCGAATTCATTGATTATGGCTGACAATATTGAATCAGTCTGCTTATTCCGCAGAGAGGCGAGCAGTTTTATGGCTTTTAAATCCAGTGAAAAATTGGCAAATAATTTATTATGTTTTACCTGCCCTGCCATAACTGCTTCGGTGACCTTTTCTTTTTTAAATAAGGATATAATTTTACCGAGCTGGCCCAGCGAGACCCAATGTATCTTATCAACATGATTTTTAAGATCAGGATCGGCTTCCTCCTTCAACGCAACGGCAACTATTTCTTTGCCCTTCTTTCGAGCTTCACGTGCAACAATAAAGGGAAACTGCCCGTTGCCTGCAATAAGTCCTAACTGGTCCATGGATTAATCCTCTGTTATGGGGCGTGCATGATATCCCAGCCGTGCTGCTCTGCATATTCCTCTGGGTGAAGACTCAATAAACTGAATAAGATATTGTACTTCTGCATTAGGATTTTCTGATTTTAGTTTTCCTAATGCTTCGTTAAGGCCGAGTTTGGAAAGATATATGGTGCGATATGCTTTACGTATCTCTTGTATGACCTCATGCTTAATTTTTTTTCTTCGCAGTCCGATTAAATTAAGTCCGTAAAGCCTCATGCGGTCACCGGCGCCCTGTGTAAACGGGGGTACATCCATGGGAACCATAGAGCCGGCGCCGATCATAGCAAGCCTGCCGATACGAACAAACTGATGGATGCCGACCATCCCCCCTAAGATAGCATCATCATCGACATGCACATGCCCGGCAAGAGCAACCGAGTTTGCTAAAATAACCTGGTTGCCGACCCTGCAGTCATGAGCAACATGCGAATACGCCATAAACAGGCATCCTTCTCCGATTCGTGTTTCCCCCGAATCAGCCGTACCTCTGTTCAACGTTACGCATTCACGCACTGTTGTGCGGGCACCCAGGATTAATTTCGTCTCTTCTCCGCGATATTTTAAATCCTGCGGTTCGGTTCCGATAAATGCTCCTGAAAAAATCCTGCAGTCAGGCCCGATCCGGGCATACTCAATAACCGCATGTGCACCAATAATCGTCCGATCAGATATCTCGACATTTTTGCCGATAACCGCATACGGTCCGATGTGGACATCATTACCGACCTGGGCAGATTGATCAACAACCGCTGTTGGATGTATCGTTACACTCATAAATATATTCTCCTTTACTCTTTATCAACAATGGCAAATATAATCTCAGCTTCGGAAACAAGTACGCCGTCGACAAATGCCTCACCGCGTACTTTACCTCCTCTTTCCCGTGCACGAAGCACATCTACCTTTAGCTCAAGCACCACTCCCGGTTCAACGGGTTTTCTAAATTTTACCTTATCAATACCCATAAAAAAAGCCAGTTTATTTTTTAAATCAGGGCGTGACAAGAAAAGCACGCAGGCGGTTTGCGCCATGGCTTCAATCATTAACACGCCGGGCATGACCGGTTTGCCGGGAAAATGACCCTGAAAAAATTGCTCATTACCGCTTACATATTTATATCCTACGGCGGTTTGTAATTCTTTTATTATTTTTACCCGGTCAATCATTAAAAATGGAAATCGATGCGGAATAATTGCCTGAATCTCAGATAAGCCGAGCAGTTTCCCTTCAATTCCCTTTAAGGTTCTTGTATTCACGTTCTCCTCCTTATCTCCTGTTGATTTTTGTTTTAACGAAGGTGCAGCCTGTTTTGCAAAATTTATATTATGCCCATGACCGCTTTTTATTGCCGTAATATCAGCCTGGAATGAACAGGATAATAAGAATATATCCCCGATAAAATCAAGTATTTTATGCCTGACAAACTCATCAGGGAAACGAAGATTTCCTTTGCAGTGTATCCGGTCAATACCGATAACAACCGCATTATCAAGCGAACCGCCCTTAACTAAGTTATTCCGCTTTAAAGCCTCGATCTCATAATCAAAACAAAAGGTGCGCGCAGGAGCAATTTCGCGTTTAAACACATCCGGCGTGATCACGAACGATGCCTGCTGTCTTGAAATAACCGGATGCGCATCATATACAATGGTATATGATATTTTCAAACTCCCTGTATTGATTGGCTTTGCTTCAATAATCGTTTCGCCTGATTGATACCGGATCATCGTTTCAATATAAAAGATCTTCCGCTCAGCATCAAGCTCACGTATGCCTGCTTTTTCAATTGCTTCTACAAAAGGCATCGCACTGCCGTCGCCTACCGGCGGTTCGTTTGAATCAAGATGAATAAAACAATTGTCCACTTGTAACCCATTGCACACCGCCAGTATATGCTCAACCGTATGAACGGTTGCGATACCATTGCCGAGGGTCGTGCCCCGGATGACACCCAGCACCTGGTTAATCGATGCAGGAATGGTTGGCTTACCCGGCAGATCGTCCCGCACAAATACAATACCGGTATTTTGATCTGCCGGCCGGAATTCAACGGTAGTCATATTTCCCGTATGCAGTCCAATGCCTGATACCGTAACTGATTTAGAGATTGTTGTTTGTTTACTCATACTTGTTAACCCGGCAGACTATCTATATGGATATCCAAGACTGC
>JBDRMW010000179.1:0-3360 GCA_043811735.1 bacterium | reverse complement strand
CTACTGCCGGGGCGCAGGATGTTCCCGGCTTGGTGTTCACGGCACAAAACTCTGAAATGTTTATGAGTTTATTAAAACAAGCGCTTAAGGAAAATGGTTTACCGGCATCTAAATCCAGGCTTGATTATGCAAAAGAAAATTCCTGGGATATGCGTGCTAAAGAAGTAAGTGGGTTGATATTTGAGGCCTTAAACAAAAAGCATAAAAAAGAAACAAATAAAAAAGAAACAAATAAAAAAGATGAAGATATTACTTGTTCATCCTTGTATTGAAGCAGGGAAAATCACGCCTTTTTTTCCTCTGGGACTGGGATACGTTGCCAGTGTGCTGTTGGCTGCAGGGCATGAAGTAAATGTGCTTGATATAAATGAGCATTATGATTGGCCGTGGACAGCGGTGGCAGAGGAGATTAAAAAAGCAGAATATGATGTCATGGGGATTACGGGAAAAATTTCAGATTTCTTTAGCATCCAACAATTGGCCCGCATTTCAAAACAGTATAATCATCAGGCTAATGTATTAGTAGGCGGAGCACTGGCATCAGCGGCGCCGCAGGTTATTCTTGAGGGCACAGAAGCGGATATTGTTATTAAAGGAGAAGGCGAACATGCGGTTATTGATCTATTAAAAACTTTGGAATCAGGCCATGACTTAAACTCTGTCCAAGGGATTTTTTATAAAAAAGACAGCTTAATCATATCCACTGCCTCAGCGGAAAATCCGGTTGATTTAGAAAAAAACTTGTTTCCGGCATGGCATTTATTTTCCATGAAATTTTACACGCAAATCACGAAATACCCTTTTAGCAGGATTGCCCACATGAGCATGATTACAAGCCGCGGCTGCCCTTATAAATGCGTATTTTGTTCTCATACGGTTTTTGGGCATAAATTTCGTCCTCGTCCAGTAAATAGTATTGTAGAAGAAATGTGGGAACTCAGGAAAAAATTCAAGGTAAAAGGAATAAACTTTGAAGATGACACGTTTACGTTGGATAAAAACCGTGTACATTCCTTATGCGATAAATTGATTCGTCAGCGCATGAAAATGGTTTGGACATGTACCGGCCGAACAGATAGTATAGATAAAGATCTTTTAAAGCATATGAAACAAGCTGGTTGTGTGGCAATGTCATTAGGAGTAGAATCAGGAAGTCAGCTGATTATCGATGAGATTGAAAAGGGAACGACTGTTGAAAAAAACCGTATAGCTATGAAAATAGCATGGGATGTGGGAATAGTTGTAAAACCGTTTATGCTAATTGGCATGCCGAGCGAAACAAAAAAAACATTGGAACAAAGCATAGAATTTTGCAAAGATGTAGGTTCAACTCCGGAATTTTCGATTGTAACTCCGTTGCCGGCAACTGATTTATGGAATAGGGCTAGTTTGATGGGAAAAGTAAAATCCGAGCAACAGCTTGTTGAAGCATGGGGGCATTGGTTTAATGGAGTGTTGGTAAATATGAGCGCTATGAGTGATGAGGAATTGATAGAGGCAAAAAAACAGGCAGAACGGGAATTGTTTAATTATAATCTCCTGCATCATTGGAAGCATCATTTAATAATTATTATGATGTTTATCAAAGTTAATGGAGCTGCGGACATTTTGTTTAGAGCAAAAAATTTTTTAAGGCGTATTTTTAGTTTTAATAAAATAAAAAAACGGGAAAATCAAAATGTGTGTTTTAAATAATAAAATATTACTTAAGTCATCCCGCCTGGTATGTTTTTTGCCTAAACCATGGTATTTGTTTTGGGCGCAGGGGATGTTGAAAGCAATGGCAGCGCATGTTCCGATATTGCTTGTAGCGCCGCCGATTGATATGCTTACGTCTGCAATCAGACCCAGCCGTTTGATCAACAGGCTTAAACGTTATCAAAGGCTAACACAAATTAATCCATCATTGCATTTGTTTGAACCGTTTGGACTGGTTTCATACGGGGCAACATATCGTTTTCCGATATTTGCGCATATCAATAGAACATTACTAAGACGCCAGGTATTAAAGGTATTATCCGAACTGCCGGCATATAAATATCTTATTGTGCATAGTTTTATTGCGCAGCAATATTATGCCATGGGAGTATTAAACCCGGATCTGTGCATTTTTGACATCCCCGATGAATTTTATGCTGATTTAAAGGATGAAGAAATCGATTTTAAACGGCCTCAGACAATTCGTTACAGGCAGTTTGAAAAAAAAATGCTTGATAAAGCAGACCTTGTTTTTGTTTCCTCTCATGGATTATACGCCTCGCGCAGCAAGCTGCATTCCCGGGTAATGAGAATTCCTGTAGATTGTGTGGATTTTGAGCTTTTTTCTCAAGCGCGTTCTAATGATTTGTCCGTACCGGATGATATCAAGGCGGTTCCTGCTTCACGTATCGGGTTTGTGGGAAACATCAATGAATTATTAGACCTTGAATTGCTCATACAGCTTGCTATACAAAGGCCGCAGCAGTCATTGGTTTTAGTAGGAGCAGTGAACGGGCAAAGAGCTTTTAAACGTTGCTTGCAATATCAACAGTTAATGAAACTGCCGAATGTATATCACCTGGGGTGGCGTCCTTATGAGACCCTACCTTCTTATATAAAAGCCATGGATGTGTGCCTGATGCCATACCGCTTAAACGCATGGATGAGAAACGCACACCTTAACAAAACATATCAGTATCTGGCTGCGGGGAAACCGGTTGTTTCCACAGCATTTCCCGAGGTATTAAGATTAGATAAGGTGATCGCCGTCGCGAGGAATGCCACGGATTTTATCAAAGCTGTTGATGCGTCGCTAAAAGAAATGGGTACAGATAAGGATATCGAAAACAGAGTGGCAATAGGGTATGAGAATTCCAGCGTAGCCAGAGCTAAGCAGAGGGCAAAGGTGATAGAGGAATTTATTTTAAATTCAAAAAGCAGCTTAAACAAAATATAACCAAATGCATATATTATTTATCTATCCGGAATTCAGCTGGTTTCCCCGTTGGAAAGGTTCGTTTCATTTCGGTATTGGGTGGCTTTCCGCGGTACTTAAGCAAGCGGGGCATACTACGTCTTTGCTGCATTTGACCAAACGCGAAAACGAGAAAGTTTTTTTGCGTTTACTAAAGCAGCAATTACCGGTAGATTTACTTGCGTTTTCAACAACTTCCAACGATTTTAGTTATGTCCGCCAATTAGCCGGCTGGGCTAAAGAGATGGTGGATGTCCCGGTTATCTGTGGAGGGGTGCATGCTACTGTAGCTCCCGAAGAAGTGATTGCTGATGAAAATATGGATATGATATGTGTCGGGGAAGGAGAGGATGCATTGGTTGAACTTTGTGATGCGTTAGCAAGAGGGAGAGACTATTCCAGTATCC
>JBDRMW010000178.1:0-3622 GCA_043811735.1 bacterium | reverse complement strand
TCTTTCTAATGATAATTCATGGGATAAGTTCTGGAATGATAGATATGATAAACAAGTTGTTTCTAAAAGAGGGTATCAAAAATCAAACTTAAAACTGGCTGCCTGAGGACTTACAAATGCGGGGATGCACCCAGATACGGGCTCCAATCCGGGGTAAATGATTCTCCTTTAAGTTCAAGCAATCGATGCTGATTGGTTCCATCAGCACTCATAATAAACAACTCGGTTTTCCCGTTTCTTTTTGAGGTAAATATGATAAATCTCCCATCCGGCGACCATGAAGGATTTTCATTGTTATTACTGTTAAAGGTAAGACGCACCTGCCTCCTGCCGAAAATATCAACGGTATATATATCAAAATATCTTCCACCGGTCATCATGGTATAGGTAATCTTATCCCCTTGCGGAGACCATGCAGGAGAATCGCAGTAATCACCTGAAAGGAGCCTTCGCGCGTTTCTTCCATAAACATCGCTGATATACAGTTGAGGATATCCGGGCAGATCTGATGTGTATACCATATGCTGGCCGTTAGGAGAAAAATCCGGCGATGTTTCAGCGCTCTGATCTTTGGTCACGCGCCTTATTATCTCTCCATGCTCATTAATAATAAAAATATTAGGATCTTTACCCATCGATAATGTTAATGCAAGATTGTCCCCATTGGGAGACCAGCGGGCAGCAGTGTTTAAACCTTGGCGTATTGAGAGAGGTTTTTCATCTGATCCATTCGCATTCATTATAAATAAATCAGGATTTTTATCTTTGTATGAAGTATAACATATTTTTTTTCCGTCTTTTGACCATCGGGGAAAGAGGGATATAGATTTATGCCGGGTGATTCGCGTCAGATTGTACCCGTCATAATCAACGACATAAATCTCCTTGTTTCCTGATGCATTGTTTGAAAATGCTATTTTTGTCCGGGCAATACCTTTTTCTCCGGTAAAACGCAGGGTTATCTCATCAGATACCGCATGAGCAGAACTTCTCATCTTTCCGCTGTCTGATTCAAAAACCTGCTGCCAAATAAGCTCTCCTGTTTCAATATCGTATAATCCCACGTTTATGCGCAGGGTATCTCCCGCAAATTCACATTCACCGGCAACTAACGCATCTGCACCGAGTTTTTTCCAGCCTTCAAAATCGATTTGGCGCATCATGCTGCTTACCGGCCCCCCTTCCACCAGATCAAAATACAATGAAAAAAGAAGGTCATATCTGATGACGCTTTCAACAAGCCGGGATAATGCTGATTCGCGCACCGAATAATTTTTCGGTAAAAACTGAGCTAGCCCCAAACTCACATGAGTGCCGCGCGCTTGTATGCCGATGTAGACATCGGTTTCGGCATGGACCGCTGCATTGTGCACCACGGGAAGAAGCATCATACACAACATAATTATTTTTTTAATCATATCTGCATCCTTATTCCCTAAAATTAAATTCAAAATAAACACCGAGAAAATCTTCATCAAAACCTCCGGGTAACGGCGAAAATGGATCAGAAAGTTTTATCGCCCGCAAGGCAGCATCGTCAAACAATTGATTGGCGGATTGCGTGTCCAGCTTAATCCCTACGATCTCACCTGAATGCATGATTTTAAAATATATAACCGCTTTATATGTTCCTTGTTTTGCCGGCCAATCCCAATGCATAGATACTTTTTTTCGTATCATGTTTAAATAATACATATACGGAAACCTTACTGCTTCTAAGGTAATCTGCGTCGTAGCTTGCGGCTGTGAAGCAGGTGTTTCCTGCACTGGTTTTGCTTGCGTTTCTTTTTCCTCTTTTTTTTCTTTTTCTATATCAGGCGTTTTTTCAGCCGGTTGTATGGTTTCTTCGGGCTGTTTAATAATACGGGAAGGTATTTTAATTAACTCAACGGACAAAGGAACATGTATAATAGCACGCTGTCCTGGTAAAAACCCAAACAATAGTATACCATGTATTAGTGAAGATAAAATACATGCTTGATAAAACTCGAGACGCATTATTCCGGTGCTTTTTCTTGTATCTGTAATTTTTCCGGCTTGTTCTTAACTTTTGAAGATCCTGCGGATGATTTTAAAATCTCATCTGCCTTTTCTGCAGCCATCGAGCTTGGATGTGTATCAATTAATGATTGATACACACTAACCGCTTCTTTCGGTTTTTTAATCTTTTGAAGACTCATTCCCTTTTTTAACATCGCTTCCGGAACAAACTCATGCGCGGGATATGATTTAATCATTTCATTATATTGAACAATTGCCTCTTCCCATTTTTCTTTTAAATACAAACATTCAGCAAGGTAAAACTTTGCTTTTCCTGCCAGCTCACCCTGAGGGTAGCGTTCAAGATATCTCCTGAATTGAATACTCGCTAAGTCGTATCGTGACCGGATAAAATCATTATATCCGATACGATATATTTCACTCGGTATTGGTTCGGTTGACTGGGGTGATCCGGAAAGCTGGCGGGAAAGATCATCCATCCTGCCGGAGAAATTCGCTTCAATATCATCAAGTTTTTGAGAGAGCAATGACATGCGTTCTCTGCTGTCAATTAATTGCTCGGTCAAGGCTGACATGGTATCATTAAGACCGATCATTTGAGCAGAAAGATCTGCTTGATTTGCTTGAAGAGCATCCTGGCTTCTTTGAAGAGTTTCAACGGAAGAATCGATTGCACGCATATCATGGGAAGTAGCACAGCCGCAGACAAGACAAGAAAAGATACAGCTAAAAATACCTATTAACCCATTTCTTATAATCAGCATGAGCAATAAATGTCGATCAATTTATTCAGCTTCTTCAGCTTGTTCAGCAACAGAACGAACTTTTAATTCAGCCCGCCTATTTTTTGACCAGGCTGATTCAGTATGGCCAAAATCAGCCGGTTGTTCTTCGCCGTAAGAAATGGTTGATATGTTTCCTAACGAAACACCTAACTTCGACAAATAATTACGCACCGCATTTGCCCGGCGCTGCCCCAGAGACATATTATATTCAATTGTCCCCCGCTCATCGCAATGGCCTTCGACAAGAATCTCAAGATCAGCATGCTCTTTAAAATAAATTGCATGATTTTTAAGCGTTGATTGCGCATCACTGCGCAGAGTTGATTTATTATACTCAAAATAAACCGGCTTAATCTGAGCAATTGCTTCCCAAACTCCTGTGCGGATATCAGGTTCATCGGTTGAAACAATTTCAGGCTCAACAACAGGTTTTTTCTTCGGTGCTGCACATGACGTAACTAATCCGCATGCAATCAAGGCAATCAAACAAACAACTAAATTCTTACTCATCTCGTACTCCTCCTTTAATATACTATAATTTTTATATTTATTGTATATTAGCAATAGATTAATTTATTGTCAAGCACCAATTATGTGGAGTTTCCCCATTTTTTTATTTACACTATCCAATAATGCCGGGGAATAATCTGGGAACGAATAAAAATCCGTTAAGAAATTTTTTTTGAGTGGACAGATTATTCCCTGATATTATGAGATCACTTAAAAAACCCCCTGTGTGGCGGTATTACCGTAAGCTCCCGTAGCGGAAGGGAGGCTCCGTCGAACTTTGTTCGACGGAGGGGAACCACGGGAGGGTTCCCTATGGGGTTCGGGGG
>JBDRMW010000177.1:0-6108 GCA_043811735.1 bacterium | reverse complement strand
GGAAGGGAGGCTCCGTCGAACACTGTTCGACGGAGGGGAACCACGGGAGGGTTCCCTATGGGGTTCGGGGGCATCGGTAATGCCGCCAGGCAGGGGGTTTTTGAGTGACCTCATCTATGCGGTTTTTTTAAATATTAACAGTTTTATATCTTCAAAAATAAGATACATGCCCGGGACTGCCAGAAGAGTTAGAAATGTTGAGACACTCAAGCCCCCTATGACCGTTATTGCCAGCGGCCGCCAAAGGGAAGCGCCTTCACTTTGATAGACAGCCATGGGCAGAAGCCCCAACAGGGTAGTTATACTGGTCATAAGGATTGGCCGCAGGCGCACTTGTGCGGTCGTTATAATTATTTTATACATCTGCTTCCGGGAAATAGCAGTTTGAGTATCCCGGGTTACCTGATTAATGCGGTCAATTAAAATAATCGCATTGTTCACCACAACACCTCCCAGCATGAGCATGCCCATAAATACGCCGACCGTAATGACCTTGATCGTAAGCATTATAATCGCAACTACGCCGATACCTGCCATCGGCACCGTGATTAAAATAATAAACGGCTGCACATAGGATTCAAAAAGAGAGGCAAGCACCGCATAGACCAATATGATGCTTATAATAAAGGCAAATAAAAATTCTTTTTCATTTTGCATCATCTGTTCATAATCTCCGCCGATCTGCGCAAAATAATCTTTAGGGAATTTAAAATCTTTCAATATTTTCTTTGCTTTTTCTGCGGCACGGCTGATTGATATTTTTTCTAAATTAGCGCTTACCTGAATCATCCGTTCTTTGTTCTTCCTCCATATTTCACTGGGAGAGAGGTCATAGACCACATCTGATATCTGGTCTAAAAAAATACGCTCACCCTTTGAATTAAAAAGGGTGAGCTTCTTTAAATCATTCACCGTTTTGCGGTATTTTTCGTCCAGCCGTGGAATAATCTCAACTTCTTTTGATTCAGTATGAAAAAAACTTGCCCGCATGCCCCACACCTGCGCATGCAGTATTTCAGCGATCTGCCTGATGCTAAACCCCAGATAGGCTGCTTTTGTTTTGCTTATATTGAACCGCGCTTCAGGCCGTCCCGGCCGGTACCTGAGTTTTACGTCTTCTAACCCGCCGATACCGCCGATCTGATTGGCAATGGAAGTGGCGATATCAGCTAATTTATTGTAATCATATCCAAAAACATCAATGATGAATTCTTTGGCTGATTCTGGTTCGGAAAAATAAACAAATGAATCATGTTCTTTGCCGATATCTTTTAATTTCGGCCGTAATTCAGTTATAATCTCGCCGGTCGTCCGGACACGTTCTTTTTTTTCAACCAAAGTAACATATATTTTAGAAGACCATCCTTCAACACGCGATTGAGTTGATTTAACGAATTTTTTAAGTTCGGGGATTTCATTAAGCGTTTTTTCAATCTCAGAAACAATCTCATCTGAAATATCTAATTTAGTCCCTGACGGGAGTTCGACAAAAATAGTGAATTCATTTTGTTCGGCAAAACCCATAAATTCTTTATCGATCTTAAAAGCAAACAAAAACATCGAGACGGCGAATAATACGGTTAATACGAGGTATATTGGATACCTTCTGCGTATGCTGAAGAGCAGCATTTTGGAAAAAGGGCTGATCTGTGTGCGTATAACTGATTTGTTTGATTTCTTTCCTGCAGGCCGGAGTTTTTTAATTAGTCCGGTAATTAAATTGCGAATTTTATATTCCCATTGAAATGAAAGATCAGCAAAACTTGTTTTTGAAGAGCGTTTAATCGGAATCCAGGAAATCATTAAGGGAAGCAGAGAGACGGCAACAATCAACGAGGCGACCAGTGAAAAAATGACTGTGAATGAAAAATCGCTGTATAATATCCGTACCTGTTTATTAATAAACGTAATCGGCAGAAAGACTACAATAGTGGTAATGGTTGATGCAAAGATGGCCAAGAACATCTCTTGAGCGCCTTGTACTGATGTTTTTTGTGCGGTCTGTGCATCTGCGCCGGGTTTTTCCTTATACGGCTGCTGAAGCCTGAATATATTTTCAAGAACAACGATCGAATTATCGAGCAGCATCCCGATACCCAACGCTAAGCCCATTAAACTCATGACGTTAAGGCTGATCTTTGCAAAATACATGCCGAAAAACGTAATCATAACTGAAATGGGTATCACCGTGGCAATTACCAAGGTATGCCGTAAATCACGCAAAAAAACATATAAAATAAAGGCAGCTAAAAAAGCACCTATGAGGAGTGACTGCTGAACCGTATTAATGGAACTTGTAATAAATTTAGCCTGATCCGAGACAAAGGTAAGTTTTATATCAGGATCCAGCTCTTTTTTAAACTCTTCGATTTTAGCCTTTATTTTTTCAGCGGCTTTAACGCTGTTGGCGTTTGATTCCTTTTGTATATATAAGGAAACAGAATCTCTTCGGTTAAGCCGTGAATAAGTTTCTGCATCTAAAAAAGAATCTTTGACCGCAGCAATATCTTTAAGCCTGATAATCGATTTGTCATCAGTCACCAAAACATGGATATTAGCGATATCTTCCACGGTTTGGAATGATCCTTTGGTGCGGAATAAATATTTATCGCTGGTACGTTCAACCTCGCCGGCCAGGAGGTCTAAATTGCTTTTTCCGAGCACATCAAGGACTTTTTTTATAGGGATATGAAGGGATTGAATACGCACCTGATCTAAGTCAATAAGAATTTTGCGTTCTCTCCCCCCGCCGATTTCAATATTGGCAACACCGTCCACCTGCATAATCTGTTCTTTAATTTTCTCATCAACAAGCCTGCGTATCATCTCCGGCGTATATTTTGAACCGGTTAAGCCGATTATCATTATGGGAACGTCTGATTCTTCATACTTTGCAATAATCGGTTTTTCAATTTCTCTGGGCAGTTTATTTTTAATTTTTTCGAATTTCTCCCGGACTTCTGCTGCAGCAAAATCCATATCAGTTCCCGGCTCAAACTCCAGGGTTACGACTGACCGGTCTTTTTTTGATGTTGAAATAATGTTTTTTAAGTGACTGACGGTGGCAACCGCTTCTTCAACAATTTTAGTTATTTGATTTTCAATTTCAGGAGGCGGTAATCCTCCGCGCACACCGATAAAAATGGTGATGGTGCGGTTGCTGGCATTAGGCATAAGTTCAATCGGAAGGCGCCCGAGCCCTAAGAAACCCAAAATAATCGTTCCCAGGAATATCATCAGGATCGTTACCGGGCGTTTTATGGCGAAATGCGGTAGATTCATGGGGTAATTAATGTTTTCCCGCTGTTGGTGTTTATTAATTGAATTTCTTTATAATTATAATACCCGTATCGATGTAAAACTTTTGTTATTATTTTGTCGTTTATATCGCTTAAGAGATCAAGCTTTTTAACGCCGATGTGAGGCTGTATCTGCTTCTGGATAAGAAATAATATTCGTTCTTGTGCATCGATATTAATAATGAATCTGCCGTATATTTGTTGTATGGTCTTAGGATCTGAGCTGTTGATAAGGCGTTTGCCGAATGTAATCATGCGGTTAAAAATCGTTTCAAAATATATACATAATTTGTTCCGCGATATAAACTCAGGAAGTTTAGTTTGGCAGGCCTTTTTATTTTCAGGCTTATCAGTATCATGAATCGGAACAAATTCACTGCTAACTGAGTACGTAACGTATTCTTTTGACCATCGCGGATCATTGGTTAACGCAGTCTCAATACGTTTAGCTATCTGCTCAGCAAGAAAATGAGGAAGGATTATCTCAGAAAGAGGTGTTATCCGATCCCAATTCATTATAGGAAGATACTTAATCATATGCCGCGGAACAGGGTTTGTCAGGCGTATTTCATCCTCTATTGATAAGGCGGGTTTTGTTTTAATGGTAAATAGATATTCCTGGTGAGTTATGGTTTGTAAATTGCTGTTTGGAGAAACGCGGTCTGATATTTCTTTTACTAAGGCGTAAATATAATATGTTTCTTCATTTCCTTTGATCGAACGCATATCTTCAATCTTATATGAACGATTAACGTTTGACGGAAAGATTGAATCTGCATTGTTGAATACAACGTATTCAGCCGCTGCCTGCATGTTTGTTCCTGATTTAATAACCATCCGGTTAAAATATTCATTGTGCGATATATCACCGGTTAATAACCGGCGTATATCATCAACGTAGCGTATCATGGTTATGTATGTGCCGTTTGTTTTAGAATCAACCGCATGAATAACAATAAATTGAAATGGGAAATCAGTACTTAAAACAACCCGTGAAACAGAACTCATTATATTAGAGAGATTGGTCACCAGCTCGTCATCAATAGATGATATCTCAGGGATAAGGCTGTTGAGCTCAACAAACGTGCAGAGTGTTAATCCCTGAAGGGAGGTTTTAACGGTGATATTAAATTCTTTGCGGCAGATTTCAACAATTGATTTTTCTACCAGGTCATGCGGATAGGTTGGCTTGCATGCGGGAAGAAAAACGTGTCCGGCAACACATACCGCCAAGAGAATTGGGGCCAGGTCTTTAGATAATACATATCTCATTTTATTTATTAAACAGGTCATAGGGTAGAACCTTATCCCTTGCGTAATGATTTGCTTTTTAAGTGCTTGGATGGTCGGCTGCCAGTGAAGATTTCCCTTCTTCTTTAAAAATCTGTTCAATCTCATCGTATTCGAGCTCATCTTTTTCAAGCAATTCACCTGCAAAACGCTCAACGATTTTCCATTCTTTATGTATGAGTTGTTCAACTTCTTTGAGGGAATTTTGTAACATAGTATGGGTATCATTGTTAAGTTTATTTTTTAAATCTTCAGAAAGCTGTTCCTGCGGCATTACGGTAAAATCACCGATATATCCTTCTATTCCCATACCAAACTTCCATACCATCGCATGCGCATAGCTCATCGCACGTTTAAAATCATCGGAGCATCCCGATGATGTTGATCCTGTTTTAATTTTTTCAGTGACATATCCGCCCAGGCATACCTTAATATTTGCAAGCATTTGTTCACGGCTTACCGTAAAAAGCTCGTGGCGCGGCTGGTGAAGGACTGATCCCAATGTTCCGCCGCGGGATACAATTGATGCTTTAAATACATCATCGGTTGGATGCAGAAAATACAGGGCAATAAGATGCCCTGTTTCGTGATATGCTATCCTGGTACGTTCATCCTGCGTCATATGGATTTTATGTTTTATACCCATATCAATACGATCCATAGCTTCGCTTATCTCTTTTAATGATATTAATTCCTTTTTGTTGCGCAGGGCAATAAGCGCTGCTTCTTTAATGATGTTGTCGATATCAGCAGGTGTTTTATACACAGATTTTCGTGCCAATCGCGGAATATCAAGCTGGGGGTCTCTGTCGACTTTCTTCAAATAATATTCAAATATGTTAGTACGATCATCTAAGCTGGGCCGGTCAATATATATTTTACGGTCAAATCTCCCGGGACGCAAGAGCGCTTTATCCAAAACCGATTCATCTGCGTTAGTTGCACCGATCACAATGACGGTATGGTCATCATTTTTCAACCCATCCATCTCAACCAGCAATTGGTTTTGGGTGCTGTTTGTTTCTTCTCCGCCTCCCATAAAACTATAGGTGCGGCCGCGGCCGATTACATCAAGTTCATCAATAAAAACAATGCAGGCGCCGTGGCCGTAGGCTAAGAGTCTGGCCTGTTTAAACAATTTTCGTATGCGGTTAGCTCCCATCCCCACAAAGACTTCGACGAACTCGCTTCCTGCAGCTGATAAAAACGGCACCCCGCATTCTTTGGCGATAGCTTTTGCCATAAGCGTCTTGCCGCATCCCGGGGGGCCGAGCATTAAAATCCCTTTTAATATTCTGCCGCCTATTTTATGCAGTTTTCTGCGGTCTTTAATAAGCTCCACAATCTCCTGTGATTCGCGTTTAGCTTCTTCAAGTCCGATCACATCATTAAAAGAAACGTTAACCTGCTCTTTTTTAATATGAGGTTTTTTAAATTTTAAGAAACTTCCCGTTTGCATACTGATAATCACGTATGCAAATATGACCGCATTAACTGCTCCTAACAAAACATACATGGG
>JBDRMW010000176.1:0-16232 GCA_043811735.1 bacterium | reverse complement strand
TTTCGGATGCGTATGCATCCGATAGGAACTATTATAGCGATAAGTTTAATTATTTGCAGGAAGTTTGTAGAACAGTCTTTAAAAAACTAGAGAAAGTCCCAGCTAAACCAGACTACCGCGAAGCGGTTTAGTTCAATAAATACATTATTACATTAAAAAGCACACGAGACCATGAGAAGCAGCGCTTTTTGATCACACGTATCCATTTCTTAATAGAATTGAATATGTTGTAAGCAAATAAAATGTTTCTGTCATCTCATCACAGAGACAGAAGAAATATTGGTTCAATCTTATGAAAATTAAATTAATGAGATGCATTTTGTCAATTAATTTCATTATTGCACCGCTTTGTTCCCAGGCTTCTGCAATGTTTTTCCTTGCACCACCAGGCTCTCGGAACCTTCCGCAATTATCTGATTCATTTCCTGGATCTGAATCATCTTCTCCCAAAAGAGATGCTCAAATTTCATCTATTATCACATCCCTTCATAACCATTTTATACATCTGAGGTTAACTGAAGATGATTTGAACCGAGCCAGAATAATTGGCTGGGAATACAATTTCAATCCAGATGATAACAATGAATTGATTGATGCGTTTGTCCATGATGATGATTTCAGATCTAGAGTCATTAAAGCCATGGAAGTTCAGTATCCTGAGAACATGGCCATGCTCTGGGATATCGCCGACAATATTAATCTGCAGGATTCCGAATATCTTGACCGCACATGTGGAATAATCAGAAACAGATCTATTCAGATTGGATTTCCTGGAACGAAACGAACTGTTCAAATTATTCTTCCCTTAGACATGCTTGAAGAACATATTAAACTTTTTCATCTTTCATCACGTATTGATCATGGATTGCGGGATAGCATACGAAAAAATATTCCTGAAAATTTGGACAGGATTTTTGAAGCATATTTTCGGCGTTATGATTTCCATCCAATCAACATTGCCTTTTTCAAATCCTTTATTGAGCGTACACATCCGAATTCTGATAAATTTATAGAAGCATTGAAACTTTTTGAAGTTTTATGTCCTAGAACAATAAAATTTGATTTTCAAGAAATTCTTCAGAATGAACGGCAAAAGGAAATTGACGATATCGACAAATATAAACGCTACTACGAAACACTAAATAAGACGGAAGAAGGTGGATCAAGCATTGATTATGAACGAGATGTAATAGTGGGCGGCTTCAGACCCCCGAACGTAAATTTAAGAAAATCAATCAAAAATATCGAGTTGATAGATTACATCCTGGGCTTGGATGAAGAAACCATCCCAAAGTTGTTTAGTGAAACAGTTTTTGAAGTTGGTCGTACCATTACACCGCGCTCAAAGCGAATACGAAATATCCGCGATTATCTTGAAATGTATTTTAGGATTTATCCGTTTTCAAAAAATAAGCGAAAAACCGCCGAGATGGCACTGATCACGCTTAACAAGCTCTATATGTTTCTTAACGAATACTCATTGGCATTAAGAAAGCTCACAGCAACCCTCGATATAATCAATTCTATTTATGAAAAAGACTTCCTTGTATATCGCTTTATGAAATTGAGTGTTATAAAATCAGAACTTATTGAAGCATTTTATGAGGGCTATTATTTTTATATTGATAAAAACTATGATGAAGCAATTAAAACATCGGCGAAAGCAGTTGGATACTGTAATGCAGAACTAAGTCAAGGCATATATCCAACAACATTCAACAGAGATATTACTGATGCCGTGAGGGAACAAATCAACCGACCCGAGATCCAAAACATATTAGTCCGCATGCATGAGATTGATTTTGATAGTTCTCGTTTGATTGAATTTATGTCAACAATATTAACCAATCATGGCCAAGGATATTCCATATTACGATATCCATACGAACTTAATTTACAAGAAATGTTAGGTTTTGAAAGTGAAGACAATCCCTGGAGCAGATTAAAAGAAGTGCTTGCTGACGAAGAAGGGATTAATGCTGAGAATGTTTCAATCAAATCTCCTGAAAAACCTATTATTATTAATATTGTTGCTTTCTGGAATTTATTGGATATTGCTATCAATGAACTCAGAAAAAACAGCATATCATATGCACGTCCTCATCCCACTACGCAAATCCTTGAAGGAACCATCATCGAAGAATGCACAGTGACTCGGGAAGGGCTGGTGTATACTATCGAAGATAATAATGAAGGCATCGCTCCTCAACGATTACAATTAATTTTTAATGTATGCTTTTCAAAAAAAGGTGAACATTTTAAGTCTTTTTCAGGTATCGGGATTGGACTTGCACAAGTACGGAACATTGTGGACATGTATGGAGGGACCATCGAGGTTTACAGCAGGATTTCAGGTGAAAATCCTTATTCATTATCTTACCAAGATGGTGTTTTTAGTGAACCCTTGGAAATTATTCGTACGAAAGATCATCCACTAAATCTGCAAAATCCCACTGGCACTAAAATACGGATTCTTATTCCTTACCATGCTTTCCCGACAATGGGATTTGAACGAATAATCGCTCCACCCGATGAACGAGGAGAAGGGAATGCACTGCCAATAAACAAAATATATCCTGCTGGAAGCTTTCCTGTATTACCAGAAGCCCCCCCTCAGAATCAACCAGAAATATACAAATCTCCCTAACTGGGGTCTGAACTATTGACAATTAGCAATATTAATAGGATTGGGCTAAAGGTTTTCGTTCATCAAATAACAGAAGTTGCGGGAAGGTTTCCTGGCCGGGAATAAATTTTTCAACAAGAAATTGTATGGTTATGGGCGGCAGATGTTCTGTTCTTGTCTCCTGTGCAACATTACTGCAGATACTCTTTACCATTGCTTCTGCATCATCCAATTCATTTTCATAAACCGCGATTGATTCTCGAATATTTTTATAACCTATATGACTGGCCAAAACTTGTTCATGAATGATACCAACAATATCTATCACCTCATTAACCGCATCCATTTGTCTAAGCCAGGCATATCCCGGGCTTATATTTAATAAATCCTTTAAAACTTTTCTAAAATCATCGGTGTGATCAAGCTGTAATACAAACCAGTACCATAATACCGCGGCAGTATTCACCATTAAATATGCATCTCCCCGGTTAGCATTGGCAATATTATGATTAGGTTCTAATGTTAATTCACCTTCACCCAATCTGTTAAGTCTTCCCCGTATTTCCATAAGCAAAACAGAGTAAACAAGTGTATCAGCAAGATCCAAGCTGACTGTGTCCCGTTTGTAGAAAAGTTCAGCATGAAACAGTTTTTGAACTGCAGCAGAATCCTCAAAATCCTCTTTTGAAAGAGTAAAGGTTATAGGTTTTTTATCAAATCTCTCAACAAAATGAGTTAACCGTGCAATAACTTTTAAAAATTCAGGATGCATATACAGCACTAGTTTGCGATAATCAAGCCCTCCATTAGGAATCTTCACCGTTCCAAGATTTCTTAATTTTTCGGTGTTACCTTTAAACCATTCGACCAGCACTCCTTCACTTCCCATAATGGGATTTTCTGCAGGTACTAGATCGTTACTGATTTCTCTCACTGAAGGAGGTGTGACGGCATAACCCCAAGGATTATAAGCATACTTCATAATACCTATACATATTAATAAACACAGTTTTTGCCTCATACTTACTATATACATTTAATCAGTTGAAAATTCAACATGTCAAGACCTGATAATAGGTGACACCATTTAATTCCTTTAATTTTTTTTGATTTTTCTTTGCGAAGATAGTAGAATGGTACTGTTATGAATCGACTGGTATCACTGCTCGGTATTTGTGTATTTATGGCGATTGCTTATGCATTGGCTGGTAAAAACCGGTGGATTAATTACCGGGTAATTGTCTGGGGTTTATGTGTTCAGGCTGTTTTCGCTTTTTTCATATTCAGGCTTAAAACCGGAACTCTTATCTTTAGTTATATTAATTCGTTTGTATTACAACTGATCTCTTTTGCTGCCGAAGGTTCAAAATTTTTGTTTGGTCCCCTTGCGCTGCCGCCTGGTACCGAAGGATCAATTGGATTTGTACTTGCGTTTCAAGCACTTCCCGCGGTTATTTTTTTCTCAAGCCTGCTTGCCTTCCTTTATTATATTGGCATTATGTCATACATTATTCAGTTCTTTTCCTATATATTCACCAAACTGATGAATATCAGCGGTGCTGAGAGCCTGTGTGCATCCAGCAATATTTTTGTAGGTATTGAATCAGCTTTAACCGTGCGGCCATACTTAGAAAAAATGACCCAATCAGAATTATGCGTAATATTAACCGCGGGGATGGGAACCATCGCTTCAACCGTACTTGCTATTTATGTGAGTTTCCTGCAGAATGAATTCCCCAATATTGCAGGGCATCTCGTATCAGCATCGCTCTTAAGCGCACCGGCAAGTGTTATTATGGCTAAACTCATTATGCCTGAAACAGATAAACCAGTCACCTTAGGAATCAATGTGAAACCCCATATTGAACGATCCGGAAACTGGATTGAAGCAATTATTAGAGGTGCAAATGACGGGGTCAAACTGTGCGTTGGAATCGGCGCGCTGCTTATTGCCTTTTTGGGACTGCTTGCATTGGTTAATTGGCTGGTATCTGGGGGCACCGGCGGCTTTCTTACTCTTCAGAAATTTTTTGGTATGGTAAGTTATCCCCTCACCTGGCTTATGGGAATCCCCGCGGATGATGTGGGACAATTAGCACCTTTATTAGGTGAACGGATTATACTTACTGAAGTTGTCTCATATAACCATCTTGCCGAACTCATTAAGCAGGGAATCGTAACCAATCCGCGGTCAATAGTTATTATGACATATGCCTTATGCGGCTTTGCCCATATCGCATCGCTCGCTATATTTGTGGGAGGTATATCAGCAATTGTTCCCTCACGAGCAAAAGATTTAGCGCGTATCAGCGGAAAAGCATTGATAGCAGCAACGTTAGCATGTCTTATGACCGGTGCGATTGCAGGTATTTTTTGTGGTTCATCCCCTACGGTCTTGTTTCAATAAACAGCAAGATTTTAATCTAAATGAAGTCGAAAAGCTGCAGGTAAAAATTATTTAAAATCCTGTTAAACCAGAACAATAACTTTTTGCTTTATTACCACATCAAACAGCAAAGACATTTATGTTTTTCCTAATGTCTGACAGAGAATTAAAAGAAAAAAATATAAGAATTAGCAAAATTAAACATGAAACAGGGTAATTTTTTCTTAATGATTTTGCATCCCACCCTCTTTCATCGTAGTAAGATTTTTGTTATTTTTTTAAATATCTTAATTTTTTATGAATATGTTTTACAGGAATAAAATAAAACTCTTGCCCTCTCTTTTTCTGTTCAAGCAGCCCTTCTTTCTCAAGCTCAATAAGGTCTGTTCTCGCTGTTTGATATACTATGTTATAAATATTCATAAGATATTTTATCGTATATATTCCATCCGGATGAGATACCGCATGATACAATACTTCATATTGTCTATGATTTAAGCCAGGATATTTTCTAATAAACTGTTCTGTTTCTTTTAATTCTTTTTGTTGTTTTTCTAAATAGCTTTGTAATGCTTCGATTGCTAAATGAATCGTTTTAAGATTAAACCTTAAAAAATACGTTACATCTAAATCATCCATTTCAGAATATAAATATGCTCTTGCATATTGGCCGGGTGCACGTAATATAATTCGAGATATAGATAAATATTCAATCAGCCAATATTTATGCTTAAGCATGTACCAGCAAAACAATGCGCGCGCTGTTCTTCCGTTACCATCAACATACGGATGAATATATGCTAACCAAAAATGCAAGAGTATTGCTTTGATAACCGGATGTGAAAATTCTGTATCATGTAACTCATTTGCGTAGTTGCATAATACTCTCATTCTTTCATTGATCTCATGCGCTGGCGGCGGCACATGCAAAACTTTGCCGTCTCTTCCGTCAATTACAGAAATATCTTCATGTTCATTCCTGAATCGACCAACCGTATCCGGATCATCTAATGTATCTTTGGTAATCGTTGCTTGAATTTTTGAAAGAAGATCAATAGATAACGGTTTATCAATGAACTTTTTTATATTTTTGATTGTAATATAATTATTCAGTATCATTTTTTCGGCTCTATTTTCAGGTTTTCTGCCTGAGCGCAGCATATCTTTAGCTTTTTTTCTTGTTGTTGCTGCTCCTTCTAATTGACTTGACGCGATTGCTTCTTCCATAATTGAATTTACCAGGTATCGTTCTCTTTCAGCAGCATGCACGCGTGGGTCATCAACCAAAATTTGCCCTGCTGCATACTGGTCTATATAATGCAAGTCACTCAATATAGAATCAGGGATCCAATAACTAAATTTATTTTCTTTTTTATCTTTAATCGGTGTATCCTTGAACTGAGTTACCCGGGTTACTTTTAAATATGCCCATGCGAGTTCGTGAGTTAGACATTCTGGTAACTTAAAATATTTAAATTTATCCCAATATACGTATTTCCCATTTGCTTTTTTTACTACATCTTTCATCCCTTCAGATATAGTTAATGATGAGATCTTTTTGAAAGATTTTTCTATTAGGTTTTGCCAATTAGGCGCTGGTTCTGGTAACTTCATTTTGTGCTTTTCTCCTTATTTTGAATTTTATAAATTAGTCTATTTATCAATATATTATAGCAAAATACTAAATTAGTAGCAATTAGTATTTGATTAGTATTTAGAAAAGTGTTGATTAAATATTTTGACAATACCTATCGCCATTTAGTAACATTAAAAAAAATGTAGGTAAAAAAATAAAGCAAGGGTTAAACCTTATGGTTAATAAAACACCTGTAAAAATTGAGCAAGAGTACCAAAAGACTGGAATCAATAAAGGATCCAAAACTTAAAAATACGTTTTCTAAATTATTGGATACGATTGAATAATCGAGCACTAAAGGAGATTATATGTTTGCATCATCAAAACGGATCGTTTTATGTTCAGGAGCTCGTACACCCATCGGGCATTTGGCTAAAGGATTGACCAAATTCTTACCCGAAGAACTGCTTCAGATCGCCATTGACGGGATTGTTCACAAAACAAATCTTCCGGTTGACTTAGTTGACGGGGTAATCAGCGGCTGGGTCGGTCAGGGAAGCCATGCCCCTAATATTGCCCGTATTGCAGTATTGCGGTCGCATCTGCCTGAAAAAGCTCATGCATTTACCGTTCAGGCAAACTGTGTTTCTTCGCTTGAATCAATCAGTGCGGCAGTCAGGCATATTTTAACCGGTGAAGGAGAGCTCTATATCGCCGGCGGTACTGAGTCAATGTCAAACTTTCCCTACACTATCCGGGGTGACCGGAGCCTTAAAGAACTCCGGTCAATTAATACCTTAAAAGAAAATCTGGCAGCGATTGATACTAATCCAAACATATCGTTGATTGACTGTATGGAAGAAGGGTTAAATGATCCCGTTAAGAATATCAACATGGCAGCATCCGCAGAGCTCTGCGCTCAAGCTTTCAACATATCGCGGGAAGAGCAGGATGCATATGCGGTTGAGACGTATAAGCGCGCACTTGATGCAGAAAACAACGGTTTTTATAAAGATCATATTATTCCTATCACTGATGAACGAGCAGGTATTACTGACAAAGATGAGTATCCTTACCTTCGAGAAAAACTGGTACAAAAGCCGGCTATGATGGCAAAAGCACCGGTTTTATTTGACGGACCGTCGTTTTCTATAAAACAGTTTTATAAATTATGGGGACACCTGTTAAAAGATAAAAAATATGAAGAAGGAAAATCAAAAGGAACGGTTACCCTGTTTAATTCCTGTGCCAGAAGCGATGGTGCGGCTGTGGTTATCGTTACTACCTATGAAAAAGCAAAAGAACTTAAATTAGAAATTTTAGGCGAGATACGCAGCTGGGCATATGTCGGCCAGGATCCTGCGTATATGGGTATCGGCCCGCTCCATGCCACCCAGCTTGCGTTAAAACGAGCGCAGATAAAATTTGAACAATTAGACCAGATAGAAATCCACGAAGCATTTGCTTCAACAGTCTTGTCAGTATTTAAACTGGGCAGGAAAAACCATCGGATGGACTGGGAGAAATACTGGCAGGAAGGCAGGCTTAATCCCCACGGCGGCTCAATAGCCCTCGGACATCCTCTGGCAGCATCAGGCACCCGCGTAGTCTTAAATCTGCTGTATGCCTTAAAGAAAAACAAAAACGCAAAACTTGGGTTAGCCACCGCCTGTGCCGGCGGCGGCCTAGGCGGCGCCATAATCATAGAAAAGATTACTTAAGATACTTCGGTTTTGTTTTTTATGGTTGTTTCAGGCGGGCTTATTTTTGGATATGCACCATACACGGTTTTATAAATCTCCATAAATGAATCTTTCCCTCCCACAAGCAGCATCGTTAACGGCATGACTTCTTTTGCCTGCGCAACCATCTCAGCAGTCATTCGGCGGATATCCCATTGCGCGTGTGAATCCTCGCGCAGCCGGGACATATGGTATAATTCCCTTGCATTTACGGTAATGAGCAGTTTTTTCTGATGGGCATTGGTAAGAATATACGGCGCAATGAGCGGAGCTTCTAAATATAAATCTTTATAAAATGCGTTGGTTTCCTCAATTAAGATTACAAATTCCTGCTCAAAGCCAATTTTTTTAATCGTCTCAGGAATAACCACACCCCACTTTGGATCATAGGTATGAGATGTAATCGTTGCCATGCGGTGCCGTTTTAACTGGCCGAAACAGGCTGCAGAGACAATCAGCTGATACATAATAGAGGCATGTTCAAACTCCCGGGGAAGGGTATCATAAAACTCTAAATAGGCAAGTGCTTCTTTAAACAATGATTTCTTTTCTTCTTCCCCCAGGTTGTGAACCAGCATCTGTATGTCATTGAAAGACATATCAGATACGGTTTGAATAAGTGCGCTTAAAACCATTTCATCTGCCTGCGGCGTATGTGATACCCGCATAACATTTTGAACAGGGGCAGATGTATTTGAAGAAGCTGGAAATGCGGCATTACCGTCTATATATGATTTAAGCCTCGTGCAGGTGTGCTGGTCAAAATCATTTGCTTTGTGGAAGAGGATAATAGAAGGCGCTATAAGCGCAACTTCACTATAAAATTTTTGCCCGGCTGATTGTACTTCTTTTAAGGGGTTTGATGCAAACCTGCGCAGTATAAGTTCTAAATTCCGGGCATTCATCGTCATGCCGAGCTGTGCTTCAGCCGCCAGCGGCGTTATATAGCGGGCATCTTCTTTTGCCCAGCCTTCCAGTACAGATTGATTTTTAGGGTCTTTTGCTAAATCGGGGTTTTTATCAAATACGTATTTTTTTAAATTCTGGAACAATCTTTCATACAATGCAAACTGTTTGTGGGCAATGGCGCGGAATTTTTTCTCAACTGAGGTGTTTTGAATTTCCTCAGGCACCACAAAATTATCTTCCAGATTAATATAGCGCTGGGATTTTTCAGTGAAGGAACAGAGACGGAATTTCTCCAGTTCTTCCAATGCAAACCGGGAAATGCCCATCACGTCAAAATTAAATACTGCATGCTCGGCAACTGAATGGTGTCCCATCTTAAAAATAATGGCTTTGTTCGATTTGCGCGCTTTCTCAACTTCTTTTCTGGCAGCGATGCGCAGTTCATTAACCGGCCGCGGATCACGGATTATGCGGGCATAAGAGGCAGATAATATTTCGGGCGTTATATCATTCCTTTGATTTCCTTGAGCCGCCATATCTTTTAATACATCTGCATCAACGTTATAACCTGATAACTTTATATCCAACATATCATTATTATTCCTTCCTATTTTAATATTATCTTTTTATTAATATTTTATACTTATTATCAATTTCGAAATACGAAAAACAAAATTCTAAACAAATCTCAAATTCAAACTGCCAAATTCCGAAAAACGTCAAAATCTTTACGGCTAATTCTTTATATTTTGCTTCGATAATATTGAACCGAATATATTCATTAACTCAGTGGATTCTTTAATTAACATTTCTCTTTCAATAGTTTGATCGTCTATTGGCAGACTCAGAGCCAACCAATATCTGCTTTCTTTTGCTTCTTTTTTTGATATTTTTATTCTCATTAAAAAATCTTTCTTACCCAATGATTCATTTGCTTCAATATAATTAGCACCAACAGACCCGGCAGATCGTATTAATTGTTTTCCAATTTCAATATTTGCAATATTTTTAGATAATTTATTAACATAAGATATTATTTTCTTCGTAAACTCTAAAGTCCTATCCTCTAAATCATATTTTTTACAATTTGCTATTTGAACCATAGAAGCTTTCCCCATGTTTGATATTTTCGAATGCAGTCATGTTTTCGAATTTGATTTATTTTTGTTTCGTATTTCGAATTTCGTTTTTCGATATTCGCATTTTGTCCTTAATTTCTTGGATGATATTTTTTATGTGCGGCTTTTAACTGTTCTTTTTCAACGTGCGTATATATCTGAGTTGTGGCAATATTCGCATGGCCCAGCATCTCCTGTACGGCGCGTAAATCTGCACCGCCTTTGAGCAAATGCGTCGCGAACGAATGCCTGAGCGAATGCGGGGATAATTTTTTTGTAATACCGGCTAACTGCACATAATGTTTAACCTGCCTGAAAAACTCTACCCTGCTTAAAGGCTTTCCCAAACGGCTGATAAAAAGTGCCGGTTCATCGGAAGATTTCTTTTTCCGTACAACCAGATATCTCATAACCGCCTGTTTTGCCCGTTCCCCGAATGGAATTAAGCGTTCTTTGCTTCCTTTGCCGAATACACAGACCAGATTCTGTTTTAAATCAACATCGTGTATTTTTACACCCAGCAGTTCTGATACCCTGAGTCCCGAAGCATACATCAGCTCAAACATAGCACGGTATCTAATATCTTTTTCTTTAATTGAAGAAGGCTGTTCAAGCAGACGAACCATCTCCTGCTGAGTTAAGACGCCGGGTAAATATTTGGGGATTTTTGGTGTTTGAAGTAAGCGTGCGGGATTTTGCGTTATGATTTCTTCATTACGTAAAAACCGGTAAAACATCTTGATTGATTCCATTGCCCTGCACAAAGAAGATGCTTTTAATCCCTGCTGCTTTCTCTGCCAGAGATATTCCGTTATATGATCATGCTTGACCGTATTGAAATCTAATTTAATTTTATTCAGATATTCTGCAAATTTACGAATATCCGAAACATATGCCTGTATGGTATTTACCGAAAGGCTCCGCTCAACCGAAAGATAGTTTTTAAATGAATCGATATATTCTTTTGTTCTCATAATATATATAGTTATCAGTTGTCAGTTTTCAGTCCCGAGTTGTCTTTGTTTTTGCCGTTGCCGTTAAAGTTGAAGTTGACTTCACTCATAACCTATAACTCATAATCTATAATTGCCTTAATCAAACGGGTTATGTTCTTTTTCCCATCCAATGGTAGTTTCCGGCCCATGCCCGGGGTAAACTTTGGTATCCCCAGGCAGGGTAAATAATTTTTCCTTTATCATGCGGATCAAAAGTCCCCCGTCTCCGTTCCACAGATCACTCCGCCCAATACCTTCTAAAAATAATGTATCACCGCTAAAAAGCCGGCCTTCTCCGTATAAACATATGCCGCCTATGGTATGTCCGGGAGTATGAATAACCTTATATGAAGCTGACCCGACTTTAATCTCTTTGGTTTCATCTAAAAAGAAGTCGGCATCGGGTGCGATTATTTCCTTATCGAGAGTACAGCTTAAATTTAACCGCGGTGATCCCAAAGCTTGAGCATCTTTTTGATGAATGTATACTAATGCTTTGGTCTTCTCCTTTATCTGTCCAACCGCGCCGATATGATCGCCGTGTCCATGAGTTAATATTATAGATTTGAGCAGAAGATTATGATTGGCAATAAAAGAAAGAATTACCTGCGCTTCTGCTCCCGGATCAATCAATGCTGATTCACGTGAGTCTTCATCGAATAAGAGATAACAATTCTCTTCTAACGAACCGACAACGAATGTGTGAAGCGAATTCATTTTTTCCCGGCTTTGACTGGTTCTTTTTCAGGCTGCTTTACCGCTTCTTTCGGGTGAGCAGGCGGAAGAAGTTGTTCACGGATCTTTTTCTCAAGTTCTGCAGTTACCTGAGGATTTTCTGTTAAATATTTTTTTGCATTTTCACTTCCCTGGCCCATGCGGGTGCCCGCATGCATATACCAGGTACCGCTTTTCTCAATAAAGCCGCTTTTAACCCCCAGATCCAGGATACAGCTTTCATGAGATATGCCGATACCGTACATCATATCAAACTCGGCCTGCTTAAACGGCGGGGCGACCTTGTTTTTAACGACTTTTACACGGACTCTGCTGCCCAGCATTTGATCACCGGACTTAATCGTCTCAATCCGGCGGATATCAAGCCGAAGCGATGCATAAAACTTCAATGCCATGCCTCCGGTCGTTGTTTCGGGATTACCGAACATAACCCCGATTTTCTGGCGCAGCTGATTGATAAAAATAATTGAGGTTTTTGAGCGTGAGATCGTTGAGGTTAGTTTTCTGAGTGCCTGGGACATAAGCCGTGCCTGGAGCCCCATATGTGAATCACCCATTTCACCGTCAATCTCAGCCCGGGGAACTAATGCAGCAACCGAATCAATGATGATAAGATCTAGTGCGCCGCTGCGGATCAGTTTTTCTGCAATCTCAAGCGCCTGTTCACCTGAATCAGGCTGGGAAATAAGCAGATCATTAATATTAACACCGATTCTCTCAGAATACTGCGGATCAAGCGCATGTTCGGCATCAATAAATGCGACGGTGCCGCCTTTTTTCTGCGCCTGCGCTGCTATGCTTAAGGAAAGGGTTGTTTTCCCGGATGATTCAGGGCCGTATATTTCAATTACCCGTCCGCGCGGAATACCGCCGATACCAATCGCCACATCTAACGGTAATGCGCCCGTGGGAATAGCATCTGATGCATCATATGCGGTGCTTTCCCCCAGTTTCATAATAGCTTCTTTACCGAATTCTTTCTCGATTTGCAGTATAGCAAGATCTAAGGCTTTACTCTTATCCTCTTTTGACATGTCTGCCTCCCCTTTTCGTTATTTTTTTAATGCATTAATTGTATAATATATTTAAGAATTAATCTTGTTATTTGTAATATTAAATTACTCGCCAAACCAGCCAGCACATCATCGGTTACAACTCCGATGCCATAGGGTAACCTTTGAGATTTTTTAATATATGAAAATTTACAAATGTCAAACAACCTGAATAAGGCAAATGCAGCTGCAAAATACATGCCTGTTTTGGGAATAAATGCAACCGCTATCATAAATCCGGTTAATTCATCAATAACAATTCTGCCGTCATCTTCCCTGCCGAAATATTGTTCGGCTGCATAAGAAACGGGAATGCTTATTAAGATTAGAAAAATTATTATTACAAGAAACCGCCACGAATTGGTAGGCAAGAAAATACATAAGATAAGCGCCGCGAGTGTTCCGCATGTTCCGGAAGCAACAGGGCACCAACCTATGCCAAAAACTGTTCCTAAAACAACTGATACCCTTTTAAACCAACTCGGCATTTTACAGCTTTTAATCCGCATAACACAACCTTATACTATCTTTTTGCTGATCTGCGCTCAAATAAAATATCTTCGTTTTTGTATACATAACTAATTCCTGAATAAATCGTGGTTATGGTGACAATAAACATAAGCCAATAGGGTAAGTTAAGCAGAACCAGGCCCAGATACCGTTTCCAATTGAGCGCATAAATCCAGAGATTAACATTAATATCCCAAAAACGATCAAGCATCGCATTATTAATTAAAATAATAAAAATCGTAATAATAGCCGATGTCTGTATGGCAGTTTTAAATTTACCTCCTTTATCTGCAGGAATAATCTTATCCTGCGAAGCTGCAACTGAGCGCATCCCGGTAATAATAAACTCCCTGCTGATAATAAAAACAACCATCCAGGCGGGTGTGCGTATATCCGGATGCTCGACAAAAGATATAAATACCGCACAGATCATCAGTTTATCTGCCAAGGGGTCTAAAAACGTACCCAGCGTGGTAACGGTTTTGGTGCGGCGCGCGATAGCACCGTCATACAGGTCAGTGATTCCTGCGCTTATAAAAATAAGCAGCGCACAAATACGGGTATAAAAATTATCATGATACATAAACGCAATAAAGACCGGGACTAAAAATATCCGTACAATAGTTAATCGTGTGGCTAAATTTGATCTTCTCCAAAATTCTATCATGACAAAATTTCTCCATAACAATCATATTCATAAAAATCTGTTATTCGCACGCGCACGATATCTCCTGTTTTTTTATTTTTCAAACCAGACCCGCTGCACAGTATCCTGCCGTCGACATCCGGTGCCTCCCACTGACTGCGGCCGATTCCGTATGCGGTATCAACATAAATAAGGAGCACGTCAATTATTTTCCCGATGCGCTCTTTATTTTTCTGCTTCACCGCTTTTTGCTGGGCCTGCAATAGTATTCTTTTCCGTTCCTGTTTTATTTTTTCAGGGATCTGCTGTTTCATGGCATATGCGCGTGTATGTGCTTCCCGCGAATAGGCAAAAACACCGCCGTGCGTAATATGTCCTTCGGTAATAAAGGCCAGAAGCCGGGAAAAATCATTTTCAGTTTCCCCCGGAAAACCCACAATAAACGAACTCCGCAAGTGCACATCCGGTATATATTTGAAAATTTTATCTATCAGTTTTCGAATGCCTGCTTCAGACTGTTCTCTGCCCATCGACTTTAAAATCGGAGTAGCTATATGCTGAAGTGGCATATCCAGATACTTACAAATCGAAGATTCTGCAGCGATTAATCGTAATAATGAATCCCGGACATGTTCAGGATAGGCATATAATATCCTGATGAAAGCGAATGATTTATAGGCAAGCAGTTTCTTTAATAATGAAACTAATGTGTTATTGCCGGATAAATCACTGCCATACATCGTGGTATCCTGACCGATCAGATTAATTTCTTTAATCCCTGCTGCATCTAACACTTGTGCTTCCATTAAAATATCTTTCATTTCTCTGCTGGTAAATTTTCCTCGTAACCGGGGGATCGTGCAAAAACTGCAGCCGTTAGAACATCCTTCACTTATCCGCATATATGCCGAAGCGCCTGCTGCTCTTAAGTTTTTTCGCCCCTCCCAGGTAAGCCACCCCCCGGGTTTTCCTTTGACCACCAGAGATTTTCCGGGCCCCTGCAGAATACCCGATATCTGTGCAAGATTGCCGGTGCCGACAAATGCTTTCACGCAAGGGAATTCTTTTTTAAGCTTTAACGGATCATCCTGTGCCCAACAGCCGGCAACCACAACCTGAGTATTTTTTTGTTTTGATTTACTTTGGGAAATAATGCGGGAAATCGTTTGACGGGACTCATCGCGTGCATCCTGAATAAAGGAACAGGTGTTAATAATGACCGCATCCGCCCGGCGCGTATTATCCGTTAATTGCCAGCCGGATGCAAGCAGACTTCCTCCAATCCCCTGTGAATCACAAAGATTTTTGGCGCATCCTAATGAAATAATTTTTGCAGTCTGTGTCATTTTATTTATTAAGATTCGAGATTTGTGCCTATATCCGATCTATCCAGAATCAGATCATGGACATTTTTATCTTCGGGACGCAGTTCAATCGTATCCCCGTTTAAGGTAATGCTGATATGATCCCAATTTTCAGCAATAATTTTAAATTTTTTCTTGGCTTTCCAATGTTGAAAAATATCAACCGGCAGATTCCCTTCATAGACCATCATGCCGTCTGATTCTACCCGTATCCAGCTTGATCTCATTGATGTTATCTTAAGTTCCAGCGGAACCCTTTTATCAGACTTCTGCTGAATAGTTGACAAAAACCGCTTGGCTTCGGTTTCTTTTGCTTCCGTATAGACAGGCGGTTTTTTCTTGGTTAAAAACAATAATGAAACAAATATGCCGAAACACAGTATAATAACGGCGATTAAAAAAATATACCGCTGTAAAGAAATGGACCTTTCCGGCGATGATTCCGCCTTCTGCTGGATGATTGCATCCATCTGCTGTTTCTGGGCAAGCAGTGATTTCTCACCCTGGTGCTGGGCAAGCAATTCATCGGAATTTAAACCCAGATAGAGCGCGTATTTCTTTATAAATCCGCGC
>JBDRMW010000175.1:0-26412 GCA_043811735.1 bacterium | reverse complement strand
ATCAGTAGTACAAAAAATGTTTTTTGGCATAAGGTGAGGAATCACTGAATGGAATTTATTTTTCTGCTTGACTAATTCCTAAATAGGTGACCCCTTATTATACTTCCTTTCTTAATCAATAATCTTATCTTGCATATATTGTAAATAGGTATTGCCGCTTTGTTTGAATAACTCCTGCAAATACCTGTTGGTATTGCGGTCGGCATCAAGATCATACACAAAAATTGAATCTGCTATCCGTGCTTGAGGCGTGATCCCGCGGAAATGCTTGAAAATAGTTTTATCGGTATAATATGCTGCCTGCAGATTGGTAACTGATATTGCAATAAGCCTGCGCTTTTCTGCTGAAATATCTACCGGAATAATCTC
This sequence comes from bacterium, assembly GCA_043811735.1. Classification (GTDB taxonomy): domain Bacteria; phylum Elusimicrobiota; class JBDRMW01; order JBDRMW01; family JBDRMW01; genus JBDRMW01. The sequence continues at coordinate 26,043 of JBDRMW010000175.1, read as the reverse complement.
ATGCGTAACATCTGAGAAAAAACCAACCGGCAGATATCCGATACCGTAATAATGAGGGTCTGCCGTGCCGAAATAAGAGAGATATATGTTTTTGACACCCTGTTTTTTTAAGTAAGCACCCAGTGCTTTTAATCCGTGTCCCCAGTCAACATTTGAATCAATCAGATACTTGTATCCATTCTTTGAACCGCCGGTCAGGACAGTTATATAGGAAATACTATACGGATACACGTGAAGGCAGTCAATACTGTATATTACCGCAAACACAATAAGAAGTTTCTGCAGAAGTTTTTTACGCTTAACTATATGAAAAACACTCCCCATCCAGACCATGAGAAAAGGATATATTGGCAGAATATGCCGGTGGCCAATCTGGAATTTTGAAAACGTGGCCGTAAAAAAGAAAACCAGTGCTGGAAAAACTAAAAATAAGAGTTCATTGTTAAGTGATATTTTATTCTTAACCATTCTTTTTAAGGATGAACCGGTAATAAAAACCAGCAAAAGAATAAAGACCGCGGGCGTTTTAAGCAAAAAAACAGCTGTAAAGAAATATTTCCATCCGCCTGCCGCAAACTTGCCGCACAGATATGATATACGGCCGCCGCTATTCATCATGCGGGATAATTTCATAAAACCCGAAAAATACAGCGGAACCTGCGTAATACCATAACTAAGTATAATGATGCATAAAAGACCGCTTAAAAAAATTGCCCCATATTTAACAGCCGCCGCAGGTGCTGCTGATATCTTTTTTGCTGCTAGACCATACAGCAGAATTAAACCCATAACCGGCAGGATCAGTATCCCGGAAAATTTTGCCATCAGCGCAATGCCTGCAGTTAAACCCAAAACCAGGATTGACAGAAAACCTGGTTTCTGCATACATCTATACAAACAATATATGCTTACAAAATATCCCAACACAATACCCAGATCAGTCGTAACCAGCGACGAATGCGCGATAATGCCCGGATACAGCACATATATAAAAAGACTGAAAACACCCGGCCCAAATCCATACAGCTCTTTGCTCCATAGAAAAACGCAGATTCCTAATATAAGGCCGCAAAAAAGCATGATAAACCTGCCCGAATTAAGCATTACACCTGCGGATACATTATTGGTATACAGAAACTCATAGCCCAGATTATACATACTCTTATCTGTACTGCCCGGCAAAGAAATATCCATAAACAGCAGCGGGATTGCGGCAAGTTTTTTAAACAAAGGCGGGTGATCATCCTCCTTATTCGGCGCTTTGCCGAACGTTAGGTAAGAATATCCCGTGGTAAGATGTACGGCCTCATCATATGTCTGGGAAGTATTTAAAATAAAGGATGAACCTAAAAATACAAAGACGCCGCATAATATAACAACGATATTTATTTTATTAAAGATAATTTTTTGAATCATATTGTTGTTCATGTTACATCTATATACCCAAACAGTATAATATTTTCTTACGCAACGTCAAACTAACCCGCTGTGGAGTTTCCCCTGTTTTTTTATTTACACTATCCAATAATGCCGGGGAATAATCTGGGAACGAATAAAATTTATAGGATTTTTTGTGAAAAAATTCGGAAACTTTGTTCGATCTGTCTGACGGTAAAAAAGTCATCGACTTTTTTACCGGAGTTATCGAACAACCGAATTTTTTCACAAAAAATCCGTTAAGAAATTTTTCTTCGGTTGACAGATTATTCCCTGGCATTATTCCACTTCTCATATATACATTTTCTTCTATTTTTCAATACATATTTTAATTAATTTTGTAAAAACTGGGGAAACTCAACAACCTGCTGAATAAAACCCGGGCAGACAATAACTTGGACAGCAATAATATATTTTATATATAATAGTATCAGATTTATGAAAACTTCAACCGCAGCCAGCTACAAAAGTTACCTGCCGTTTGGTACAGCAAACATTATAATTTTTATATGGATTGTTTTCGTTATTATCAGCTATTTCTCCCGATTTATTATAAAATTTGAATGGCTCCCGAATATTTTTCCCACACAGACATTCACCTTTACGCATTTTGTCTCGGCATGGCTTATGTTTACATTCTTTGTTTTTTGCATCGGCCTCGTGAACATCTGCGCATACACGATCGGCAGACAAGCCTTAAAACTGTTCAATATTGAATTGACCAGGTATGCCAAACACATCTTTTCAATCTGCCTTGGTTTGGGGACAATCTCGTATACTGTTTTTTTCTTAGGTAGTATTGGGCTGCTATACAAACAACTATTATGGCTTATTCCCGCCGCCGGCTTATGCATACTGCTTGTGCATATAAAAAATGCCAAGCGCATACTGCCTATACCGAAAAGCGGTGTACCATCACCCAAATGGAATTACTACTGGTTTTTTGTAATTGGCATGTTTGTTTCTTTAAGTTTTCTCGGATGTCTGCTTCCGGAAACATTTTATGACTCTCTCAACCATCATCTCGCCGCTCCCAATCAATATCTTATCCGCCATAATAACGCGCCGCTCCAAAACAACTTATACACCTTTATACCGGCAAACATTGAGATGCTTTTTACAGCCGGGCTTTCTCTGGGCGGCGATATCGCCGCAAAACTCATTAATTTCAGCATTCTTCTCTGGCTTCTGTATTTCATTTACGGATTTATTAAAACAGAGACGGGAGAGAACGAAGCCCCGCTGTTCGGCATAGTTATATTTATTTCCCTGCCTCTCGTGCTTATCAGCTCCTGGAAAACACAGATAGAGTTTGGGCTGTCATTATTCAGCGCTGCGGCATTGATAAGTTTTATTGAATTTTTTAAAGAAGAGAATTATTTAGTAAAACAAAAATATCTGATTCTTTGTGGGATTTTTCTCGGGTTTACAATGGGATCAAAATATACCGGCGTATTAAACGCGCTTGCTCTGGGGATAATTTTGATATTCTCCTCATATAAACAGCCGAAAATTCTCCTAAAAAGGATTTTCATAATCATATCAATAAGTTCTATTCTTGTTGCCCCTTGGCTTATCCGCAATTATATCTATACAAAAAATCCGGTTTATCCGCTCTTTTCTGCACATATTGGTATTAAAGAAAACTTAGATAATAATAGATATAAACTATTCATGATTGACGTAAAACACCGAAGATTAAAGCCTGCTATAATGCACAATATAATATCCTTCTGGACGTTAACCATGCAGGGTTTCCATGACAATGATTTTATCGGTGTTATTTATCTGCTGCTTATTGTTCTGCTGTTTTTATTTATAAACATTACACGTACGGTTAAGGTTTCTCTTGCATATTGTGTATTACTGTATGTTTTTTGGATTATTAACTCTCACATGCTCAGGTTTTTTATTCCCGGGCTGCTTATATTATCAATAATTCTTTCAATATATCTTTTTAACGGAAAAATTTCCCCCGCAACTCGAATCATCGTAAAAACAGCGGTTGCCGTAATCGTCTGGGCGCATTTTTTCTGGATCATTCTTGCGTTTAAAGGAAGAAATCCGTTTAATTATCTCTGGGGAGCAGAATCAAAAGTGCAGTATATATCACAAAAATATAAGAACCATCCTAATCCTTCATATAAAGCTATGGAGTTTATTAATACCCGGACAGATACGAATGCACGCATACTATTTGTCGGGGATGTGCGCACGTTTAATATTAATAGATACGCCATTGCCTCATCAGTCTTTGACACAAACCCGTTTTTTACCCTGGCGAAGCAGTCTCAAACAGGTGAAAATCTTATGCAGAAACTCAGAGAAAAAGGGATTACTCACCTGCTGCTTAATATGGGCGAGCTGATGCGGACTAAAGAACTCGGCATTCTGGACTGGAATGAACAATCAAAAAAATAATTGATGATTTCTGGAAAAACTATCTTGAGCCGGTATTTGAGGAAGAATATCTTTTTGTTTACCGCATACGCACACTTCCATCAGAACAACAAACCCGCAATTACCTCGCCGAGCTATATTAAGAATTCCTGTTTACGGTTAAACCGACCTCATAATAAAATGAATTTGATCTCAGGCAGAAAAACGGAAAAAGGCTACGTCGCCTTCCTGCATAATGTAGTCTTTGCCTTCAAGCTTCATGAGGCCTTTTTCTTTGACCGCTGCCTCTGAACCGTACTGATCCAAATCGTTAAAAGACGTGATCTCAGCTTTTATAAATCCTTTTTCCATATCGGTATGAATTTTCCCTGCTGCCCGGGGAGCCTTGGTCCCGTCAGGAATTGTCCATGCACGCACCTCAACGGACCTGCCCGTAAAGAACGTGATAAGGCCGAGCAATGAAAAACTTTTCTTAACCAACTGGTCAACTCCTGAATCCAAAACTCCCATTTCTTTTCTAAAAACATTTTTTTCGTTATCAGGCAGCTGGATAATCTCAGATTCGAGCTTTCCGCTTAAACCAATAAATTCTGAATTTTCTCTTTTAGCATGTTTTTCAATACGTTCAACATGCTCTTTTTGTGCGGTGCTCTCGCCGCAATTGCCCACATAAAGCACTGGTTTTGAACTTAATAAAAACAATGAAGAAAGCAGTTCTCCAGGCACCGAAATATGGTTAACGCTTTTACCTGCACCCAAAGCTTTATTCATCTGCTCTAAATGCATGAGTTTTTCTTTTGCTTTTTTTTCACCGCTTTTTGCCGCACCGGAAACCGTTTCGATTTGTTTTTCGATTGTCTGTAAATCAGCAAGGAGGAGTTCGGTAGTAATAATTTCAATATCTCTGATCGGGTCAACCGAACCCATGGGGTGAGAGACATTTTCATCTTCAAAAACTCTCACGACGTGAATAATCGCATCAACTTCGCGGATATGTGATAAAAATTTGTTGCCTAAGCCTTCGCCGCTGCTGGCACCTTTGACGAGTCCTGCAATATCAACAAATCGTATCGTTGCATGAGTTGCTTTTTTGGGTTTATAAATCTCAGCCAGCCGTTCTACCCGCGGATCAGCAATACTGATAACACCAATATTAGGATCGATGGTGGTAAACGGATAATCAGCCGAGACTGCATGCCCGGAGGTAAGGGCATTAAAGATAGTGGATTTGCCTGCGTTAGGCAGTCCAATAATACCTATTTGCATGAGAAGAAAAACGTATGCTATCTGCCTTTTCTTTTTCTTTTACTTTTGGTAGCAGTTGATTTTTTCGTTGATGCTTTCTTTAAACTGCTCTTTTTCTGGAACTTGATTGGTTCAAAAAAGATCACCAGCCCAAAGCGCAGTGCCATCGCGGTTGAATCATCAATATTGTCAGAACCAAAGAAACGCTCTATGGAAAGAGAGCTTCGAAATGCGGCCTTTTCAGGAACGAAAAATGATTTAAACCCGCCTTGAATAAATAAGATGCGGTCATATAAATCGCCGTAATCACTTAACGGAAAGTTAATCCCGCCTCCTAAAAAGGGCAGATGATCCATCGAGACATCAATAAAATTGTACTCATATCCTAATCCCAGATATCCTCCGCTGATATCACTCAACCCAACCTCTGTTTTAGAATAATCAAGTATAAGCTTACCTTCATGATTCGAGGTAAAAAAATACCCGTAGGCAAGACCTAAACTCATCGTGTCAGCATCATCAGCATTAACAAATGAAAAAGTCGGTGCCAGCTCATTCATGCCCTTTTCAAACGCATACACCTGCATACTGCCCAGCATTAACACACACCCCAAAACCAAAGCTACTGCTTTCCTCATACGCTGCCTCCTGTAAGATATTTCTTAAATTTACAATACGATTCTACTTAATTCACCTAATAAATACAAGCGAAAAGAGTATCATAATAAAATCTCTTATAAGTTATTTAAAAAAATCTTTGATCTGCTTTGCTTGTTCAGTATCCTGTCGAAAGGTTAGATAGGTCTGCCAGGATTCTTCAGCTGAATCTTTTTTGCCCAGTTCCAGCTGTATAATCCCTAAATTATAATATGCATCAGGAAAATCAGATTTTAGGGAAATAACCATTAGAAATGCGTTCTCAGCCTGCGTTAACTGCTTATTCCGGTAATACACAAAACCTAATCCAAAATATGTTTCCGGGAAAAAAGGATCCTGTTCAAGGGCACGCATAAAATACTGCTCGGATAAGCGCAGATTCCCTTCCTGGCTGTACAGTGACCCGAGATTATACATCAGCCATTCCATATCATTGCCGTATTTCATACATGAGGTAAAATAATCATCCGCTAATTGGGTATTCCCTTTTTCTAATTCTGCTTTACCATAAAAATACGGATAATGCACCTGAATAAGCCGTGTGGGATAATCGGTTATTTCTGCGGGTCCCCGGCTTAAATCCCGGCGCACATATAATGTTGGGAACTGTATAGATGCTCTGCCGAGCTTATTAAGAAGCCCGGCATACCGGAACTCTCCATCCGGTAATACATTTCTATCTATGGCAGCATAGTATATTGGATGCAGTGATTGCTGGATTAACTCATTTTCCTTCTTTAAGATCCGTGCATGTCGTTGCTCATCAGGTAAATATTGGAAATCATCACCGTATATATTGCCCAGCATGGTTCCACTGCGGGATATTAACCTAATATCACTTCGTTTGCGTTGAACGAGGGTTGCATAAGCTAATGATGATCCATACTCATCAAAAAGTTTAGTATCTAATATTAAACTCCCTCCGGGTGCGATCGTTGCTAATAAATTATTCCCAAAATCTCTGAGATAATAATCTGCCCTTGAATCTGCAAACCTGCGTAACGGATACATACTCATCGTCAGGATAATCCCCAGAAAAACATATTCATGCCACGGGCGCAATGGTATCTTCGAGCGCATATACCTTATCAACCAGCTTAATCCTAATCCAAAATAAACTGCCAGTGCAATAAGCGGAATCAGATGAAAACGCTCTAATCTCCAAAGCGCTAAACTGTTTGGTGAAAGATTTGAAAATAAGACAAAAATGGGGCCGGGAATAATAAAAAACAGAGATAAGAAAAATATATACTTCTTCTTATATGCCGCGATTATCCCGGCGATTGAAATAAGCAGACCAATTAAACCGATATTTTTTACCGTCGTTGCCAGGTATCCTAATACCTGGCCCCAGCAAGCAGCAAAACTTCTTACCCTGAGTGCGGTCGGATGAAGCTGAAAAGATCCGAATTCCCGGCGGGTAATAACCGCCCATAGTGCTGAGAGGCTGTCCGGATTACCGAAATTTATCGCCGGATCAGCATGTGCCCTAATCGGTAAATACGCATATATTGAAAGCCCTGCAACCATCCATAATCCGCAAAAAATCGCTCTCCGCCAGACAATCTTAGGAATTCGGTTCCGCAGATAAAAAAGAAAAATGAGAAGGTTATACAGGATAAAACCTGCTTTTACACTTATAAAAACAACCGCAAAGGTTATAAGGTATATACCAAATAAAATATGCTTTTTAGCCGGTTGTATGAGCAGATGGACTGCAGGAATAAGTAATATTAAGGTGTGATGATTGCCGAGTCCTAAGCCAAAGATGAAAAATACCACATACCATTGTCGATCTGACACCTGCGGGCAAACTAAAATACACATCAAAGCTAACGCAATACAAGCATTTAACATAAAAACTTCACTTACCAAAGACTGCTCGAAAAATATCGGCATTCCCATAAGAAAGACCGCTGTTGCGAAAGCAGCAGGTTTACATGAAGTTAAGGCTGCAATCAATTTGTAACATAAAACAAGGGTAATTGCTCCTAATAGGGCAGCCAACAAATTAATTTGATATGCGGGATTACCCCAGGGGATAATAAGTTCTATTAATTTAGCCAGCAGATTATACAATGGATAGCCGGGTGCGTGAGGAATACCTAATATATGAGCCGATACGATTAATTCTCCGGTATCTCCGCCGTAAATAGCCGGGAAAAGCGCGTGGACATACCAGAAAAAAGAAATAATAAATATGATAAATTCTTCAAAAGGAAGATGTTTTCTGCGGGAAAAATCCATGAGGAAAAATCCAATTAAAGGATCACCAGGTTGTCCCGATGTATGACTTCTGAATAACCAGTTTTTTGAATGATATCTTTTATTTCTGTTGTTTTTTTACCCTTAGTTCTGCCGATCTCATCCGATGAATATGAACTAATGCCGCGGGCAATCTCTTGTTTTTTAAGATCCATTATACTTACAATATCGCCGGATGCAAACTGCCCCTGCACTGAAACTATTCCAGCAGGAAGAAGACTTTTATTGTTTTGGGATAATGCGTTAACCGCACCATCATCAATCACAATCTTTCCTTTAATTTTTGCACCAAAAGCGATCCAGCGTTTTTTTGATTTTAAACTGTTTTTTTCAGGAACAAAGGTTGTGCCCACAGCCTTGTTTGCAAAAATATCATCTAATGTGTTTTCTTTTCTGCCATTAGCAATAATAACCTCAACACCTGCTCGTGTAGCAACTTTTGCAGCCTGAATTTTAGTCTGCATCCCGCCGATACTTGCTATACTCCCAGCTTTAGAACTGCATAGTTTTTCAATCTCAGGCCCGATTTTCTCTACCACCGCGATAAGTTCACGCGCACTGTTAGTCTTCGGATCACATGAATATAATCCATCAACATCAGTTAAAATAATGAGTTTCTGAGCTTCGACTTTCATTGAAACAATCGCTGCCAGGGTATCATTATCTCCTAAGACTATCTCATCAACTGATACCGTATCATTCTCATTGATGATTGGAATAATACCCAGATCAAGCAGTGCCATTATGGTGTTTCTCGTATTAAGGTAGCGTTTATGGTCCATCAGATCTTCCCGGGTAAGAAGAATCTGCGCAATCTTAACATGTAATGCATTAAACAGCGAATTGTATATGCCCATAAGCTGAACTTGGCCCACGGCTGCCGCTGCCTGCTTATCACGAACGGTTTTGGGACGTTCTTTCCAGCCCAGATGACCAATCCCCGCACCGATTGACCCGGAACTGACCATAACTACCTGCCATCCGGAGGTATGCCATGCAACCAGTTTGCCGACTAACAAACCGATCCATTTAGCATCAAGCGTGCCATCAGCATTAGACAACACATTAGTCCCAATTTTAACTACAACATGCATTTTTCCATCCATGTTAGGTATTATACCACAAACAATAACAAATTAACCAGCCAAAATCCTCTATTCTGCCTTAAACGCTACTATACATGCAGAAAATAGCCAGGGATAGTTTCCCTTACTCCTCCCAATCAAATTCAAGATTCCCAATTTTAACAGTATCTCCTGCCTTAACCCCTTTTTTCTTCAAGGCTCTATCAACACCCATTTTCTTCAAAATATTCTGCATCCGCCATACACTTTCACGCAGCCCCATAGGAGTCATCAAAACAAGGTTTTCAACTTTTCTTCCCTTTACCACAAACCGATGCTGCTGAACATCAATCGTAAAATGGTTATCCAAGGTATAGGTAACAACCCGCGGTGCAATGTGCGTTTTTACTTTAACCGGCATATGATCAAGCTTTTTTATTATCCCATCAAGCAGTTCTTTGATTCCCTTGCCGGACACCGCTGATATAGGGAAATAAGTTGTTTTTGATCTTGATTTTTTTAATTGTTTAAAAAATAATTTCTCCTGGACCGTAAAATCAGACAGATCAGCTTTATTCAACGCAGCGATCATAGGTTTTTTCGATAATTTTCTGCTGTATTGTGCTAATTCTTTATTGATGATCTTAAAATTCTCTGCTGCTGATTTACCGTCAAATCCAAACATATCAACTACATGCACGAGCAATCGCGTCCGTTCAATATGTTTTAAAAAAGCTATTCCCAATCCTTTGCCCTGATGAGCACCTTCAATAATCCCCGGAATATCCGCAATAACAAAAGATTTTTCGTAATGTTTAACTACCCCCAGATTGGGAGTCAATGTCGTAAACGGGTAATCAGCTATTTTGGGATGCGCCGCAGAAACGCGGGACAAGAGCGTTGATTTTCCTGCATTGGGAAATCCAACCAGTCCCACATCAGCAATAAGTTTTAATTCCAAATCGCAGATTGCCTCTTCTCCCGGTTCTCCATTTTCTTTAATCCGGGGAGCCGTTTTCCGGTGTGTTTTAAATGCTGCATTACCTCTGCCTCCTCTGCCTCCCCTAACGACTAATATCTTTTCATGAGGCAGACTAAAATCATGGAAAAATACATTATTTTTATGTACGATAGTCCCACACGGGACAAAAATAATAACATCTTCAGCATCTCTGCCATTTTTATTTTTTCCCATACCTCCTTCTCCTATCTGTGATTGAAAATGAGGTTTATACGTAAAATCAACCAAGGTGGTTAAGTTGGGGTCAGCCTGCATATAAATATTGCCGCCTCTGCCGCCTGATCCTCCATTAGGACCGCCTAATGCAGTAACTTTATCGCGCAAAAAAGAAAGACATCCCTGTCCTCCGTTCCCGGCTTTTAAAAAAATTTTAACTTTATCAATAAACATAATATTAGTTATAAGCTATAAGTTAACAGCAACGTCAACTCTACTCAATGTCAACTTCAAAAGCAAAAAAATGTATTCTTTGGTCTTATGATTATATATACACTACATTATAAACTTATTATAGAGTAATTTTTAATATATAGGAAGTATTTTTTTACGCGGATGGATAGACGCTTACTTGTTTTCTGGTTCGTGTTTTCCATTCATAGCGGACAATCCCGGTTATTTTTGCAAACAACGTATCGTCTGATCCTCTGCCGACATTGATTCCAGGATAAAATTTGGTTCCCCGCTGTCTGACCAGAACCGAACCAGCTGATACGAGTTGACCGCCGAACCGTTTGACCCCAAGCCGTTGGCCATTACTATCGCGTCCATTAGTTGTACTGCCCTGCTGCTTTGTATGTGCCATAATTAAACCTTTATTTCTTTTATTTCCAGTTTGGTCAGATACTGCCGATGACCATGTTTCCGTTTAAATCCTTTTTTGGGCTTTTTCTTAAAAACTATTATCTTTTTTCCGCGCTCTTGTTCGAGGACCTGTGCAATAACTGAGGCTCCGGATACATATGGATTGCCCAGGCTTACCTTTTCGCCGTCAGCAACCAGCAATACTTTATCCAAAGAGATCTCACTGCCCGGTTGTGATTTAATTTTATTCACTTCAAATGTTGAGCCGACTTCCATGCGGTACTGCCGGCCCCCTGTTTCTACAATAGCATACATCTTTTAAATCCTTTAAATTTAAATTTGAAGCGTAAATAATAGCATATTATTCGTTTTGTGTCAATACGTAATTAGTTTTTTTTTGAATTAGTTTTCAGAAAATTTGCACTGTAAATTCAACAAAACTTGAAAAGAACTATTATAAAAAGGGTAAACTCCGCGTAATTGCCCTTTCATTTACCCACAATTATTAAGGTTTAACATGCGGCATTATTTTTTGTGCCACTTTCACCGGGATGCGGCTGGGTTTCCATTCCTTATTGATAAAGACATGATTCGTATACCCGGTAATAAGAATTTTTTCTTCCTTATGTTCACGGAAGATCGCATAGGTGAAATTAATCGATGCTCTGCCTAATTTTTCAATACAGGTTCTAATGACAATAAGATCATCATAGTGAACCGGAGCAACATACTCAAGATGTACTTCTTTAACCGGGAGGAACAAACTTAAGTCTTTTTCCATTCTGCGGTAATCAAGCCCTATCTTTCGCAGGAATTCGGTCCTTCCCCGTTCAAAATAAACCAAATAATTCGCATAATAGACCACCCCCATCTGGTCAACATCCGCATACGGTATTCGAATAGTTACATCAAAATATCTCATCATTAAATCCGTTATTCGTTATTCGTGGTTCACCGCTCGAAAAACGAACCACGAAAAACGAATTACGATTTTTTAGTTATTCCCATATATATTTAGGGAGCGTAAAGCTGAAGGTAGTTCCTTTACCGAGTTCACTTTCAACCCAGATTCTCCCGCCATGCGCATCAATAATCCCTTTTACAATAGCCAGCCCCAGCCCGGTTCCGCCGTATTTTTTCATCTTATGTGTTTCTTTTACCTGATAAAATTTATCAAATAATCTTGCAACTGATTCTTCGGGAATACCCACCCCGGTATCACAAACTTGTATTTCAAGACAATCCGGTTTATCGCCGATTTTAACCAATATCTCACCCTGATCAGTAAACTTTAATGCATTACTGATAAGATTGGTGAAAACCTGTTTTATTTTATCCTGATCAACCAGGATTTCCATTATATCAGGCTGTGCGGATACCCTTATTTTTATTCCTTTTTCATCAGCATAGGGACCGAAAAGAAGCGCAATTTCCTGTGCAAGGTTCTGCAAACCAGTTTCTTCTTTATACAAATCAAGCCGCGCAGCTTCAATACGGGAGACATCTAATAGCTGGGTAATAAATCGGGTTAAACGAGCGGTATTATTCTGCACCATGACCAGATAATCCATCTGGAACCGGGTAAGATCTCCTCCGCGTTTTTTCAACAGAAATTCTACACAGCTTTGAATGGCGGTCAGCGGAGATTTAAGCTCATGCGTTACATTTGATATAAAATCTCTTTTCATTTCATCGAGTTCTTTTAATTTTTCATTAAGCTCTATGAGCTGAATATTTTCGATCGCCATCGTACCATTGGCAATGAGGCCGGATAATATCTCCCGGTCTTCTTCCGTGTATATGGAGCCGTTCTTTTTTTCACCAACCACCAAAATCGCCAGGACTTTTTCTTTAGAAATAAACGGCACATAATAGACAAACCCTTCCTGAGACAACGGTTCAATTTCTTCGCGTATCTTTATTTTTCGGTAATCAGAAATGATCGTCTCCCACGTAACTCCTTTACGGACACCCAGCATATACTTAACAAATAAGGATTTGTCAGTAAACGAAACATCGCTTAATTCTTCCGTTCCGATGCCGATAGTTTCATATATTACGTATTTATTAGTATATGCATCTTTGGCGAATATCGCTAATTTCCGGGTATTAAGGAGGAAGCCTGCCGTGCTTAAAATATATTTAAAAATCTCATCGCTTTTTAAAATCTGCAGTATATGCCTGCTTAAATCTTTGGATACTTTTTCGCCCTCAAATCTTTTTCTAAAAAATATCTTGGTTATGCCAACGGTTATAAATTCAAAAAGCGTGGTATAGACTACCACGATTACAAAACTTCCCATAACAATCGGATACAAGAGCCTATAATCTAACGGTTTATTAAGAATACTCTCCAAAATAAGAATAAACAAAAACAAAATTCCGGTTAGGGCCGCCGTTGCCGTTAATGCAATAAAAATGCGCCTAATAATATTCCCCAGGGTAATGCTCCGCTTAAACAGCGAGACATAGGCAAAAAATAAAAACAATGGAATAATTCCCTGGGAACTGCTTATAAACCACTCCTTATCCATCCATTCACTGATATATAAAAACCCAAGAGCATACGCGCCTGCCGCCGCAATGCCGACTAAATAAACTTCTCTTTTGTGCATACTGCCGGGATGGATAATATGGAAACTAATTATGGAGAGCATATACACGCATATCCCAACCGCATATACGGTAAACATATGAAAAACCGGGCCGGGAACGATATGATAAAACTGGCCGCTTTTGATTATCGATTTAATAAAAAAAGGCGTAAAATTTAAACTTAAGAGCAGCAGGGAAATAATGCCGATATAATGATAGGTAAATCGGGGAGGTTTGTACGCAATAAGATCAAAAATGAATTTTAAAAAGACCAGCACTAAGAAAAAAATAACTGCCCAGCTGACCTGCATCCAGAAATATGCTGCTTTGCTGCCTGCACAATACTCAATACCAATCCGTGTTAAAATAACCAGAGAGGTGCCAACCGCAAGGTAAACATAGTTTTTATTTTCAGCAGAATCTTGATGTGAAAAAAAAACAACCAATGCCAGGAAACTTAATACAATAAAATTTATTATTAATACCGCCATGAAAAGGTAGAAGCCCTTATTTAAAAAATATTTTCATAAAATCAATCCATTCGGACGGTACAACTTTAAGGGTTCCGGTTGCCTCTTCAAGTGATACCGGCACAATATGTTCCCCTTTAAGTGCAACCATACTGCCGAATGTTCCTTTGGCAATAAGGTCAGCCGCCGCAACCCCAACCCTGGTGCCGAGGATTCTGTCAAACAAGGTCGGCGGCCCGCCGCGCTGCATATGTCCAATGACGGCTGTTCTGGTTTCAGCGCCGGTTTTTTCTTCAATAATTTCTGCCAGCCGTACGGCGATCCCTCGTTTTTTGAGGATCATATGTCCAAACTCATCCAATTCTTCTTTTTGATCTTTATCTTCAGGCAGCTGCACGCCTTCAGAAACAACTAATAACGCAACCTTGTTACGCGCATGTACTTTTTTCAAATGTTTGCACATAGCTTCAATATCAACCGGCTGTTCAGGCAGAAGCGCCCAATCAGCGGCAGAAGCAATGGCCGTATAAAGTGCAACCCATCCTGCATGCCTGCCCATTACTTCAAATACCATAATACGGCGGTGCGACATGCCGGTATCACGCAGCCGTTCAGCCGCTTCAACCGCAATCGTAACGGATGTGTCAAATCCAAAAGTAAAATCAGTGGCAGATAAATCATTATCCATTGTTTTAGGAACACCGACGACATTAACCTGATGTTCTTTATATAAACGGCTGGCTACGCCCAGTGTATCTTCCCCGCCCATGGCTACCAGCGCATCCAGCTTTAATTTTTTCATATTATTAAGACATTTTTGAACCGCACCTTCTTTTTTAAACGGATTTGTCCGGGACGTCCCCAAAATAGTTCCTCCCTTGCAAATAATATCATCCACAATATCCGCATTTAAAGCAGTAGTATTGCCTTCAACCAATCCTCTCCATCCTTCGGATATGCCGATTGATTTATATCCATGATCAATACTGCGCATCACACATCCCCGAATAGCTGGATTAAGCCCGGGACAATCGCCGCCGCCTGTCAATATGCCGACACGCTTCATTTTTTTGCTCTCCTTGTCTTTTTTATTTTTTTTATGCTTTTTACTTCAGGTTTCTCTATCTGTGAACCTATATCCCTGAATTTTTTCTTCCGTTGAGCAACTAATTCTTTGGGAGTTAGTTTTTGAAGTTTGGTTATATAATTAATAAGTTCCTGTTTTAACCGGGCACATACCGCATCAGGATCCCGGTGAGCTCCTCCCAAAGGTTCAGGAATAATCTCATCAATAATGTTAAATTCTTTTAAATCTTGAGCGGTTAATTTTAATTCCTGCGCCGCACGGGACGCCATCCCCGCATCACGGAATAATATGGCTGCACATCCTTCGGGGCTGATAACCGAATACCATGAATTCTCAAGCATTAACACGACATTCCCCACCCCTATGGCAAGCGCACCGCCGGAACCGCCTTCTCCGATGACCACACAGATCACCGGGACTTCTAAATCAGCCATTTCCCTTAAATTTTCCGCAATAGCCGTTGCCTGCCCGCGCTCCTCAGCGCCGATCCCGGGATATGCACCGGGAGTATCGATAAAGCAGATAACCGGTTTGTTAAACCGTTCAGCAAGTTTCATCAACCGCAATGCTTTGCGGTAGCCTTCGGGATGCGGCATCGCAAAATTTCTATCCATTGATTCATGGACGGTTCTGCCTTTTTGATGGCCGATAACAACAACGCGCATTGTATCAATATATGCCAGTCCTCCAACGATCGCGGCATCATCCGCATAATACCGGTCGCCGTGAAGCTCAACAAAATCATGGCACATGGCAAAAACATAATCCATGGTATACAATCTATTTGGATGACGAGCCATCTGTACGCGCTGCCAGGGATTAAGCGATCCATAAATATTTTTTTTAAGCTCCTCGCATTTCCCTATAAGCACGTCAATCTCGGACGAAAAATTTATATTTTCCGAATTGCCGAGGGATTTAAGTTCTTGGATTTTATTTTCCAGTTCAACAATCGGTTTCTCAAATTCCAGCGCTTTTAATTCTTGTTCCATTAGAATGTACCTCGATAATTAATTCTTAAGATTCGTTCTGCTTCCCGGTGCTTTGCCCCCAAGTCCCTGCCAGCCAAATCAACGCCGATCTCAGGTGTTATTAAAATCCGGATACCTGCATTTATGCGGTTAAATTCAGATATATGTATATTATCTACTTCACCGATAATCATAATAGGAGAAACGAGATAATTTATGCCCGCAAAGCCATACACAGTATCTTCAGAAAAATCAAAAATATTGCCGCCAAACGTCAATTCAAGCTTAGGGAGAAAAGCTTCCTGGGTCGCCACCAGATACACGCCTTTTTCCCGTTGAAGATATTCATCCGTTATCTCATCAAAAAAATATCCCTGACCGTCGTATCCTAATGCTAATGCAGGAAAGATGAAATTACCATCCCAAAACCGTATAGCCAAATTCAAGCTCGGTTTATTTACATCAATATCTTCTGAACCAACCATTTCTTCTAAATCCCATGAAAAACCGACATTAATACGATTTAACACGCCAAATGAAAGTCTGCTTAAAATTCCTCCCCCGGTATAAAAGCTGAAGCGTAAATCATATGCACCATATTCGGTTACTTTTGCAGTCGGCGTATCTATTAACCTGGTTATATCCTGACCATGCACCATCCCGGTATATACCGCTGAAACAATTAAACTTACCAACATTAATTTCTTCATTTTTTACCCTTTTCCTTAATTATCCGGATACCGCTCATGTATGGAAGCAATTGCCCTGCGTGCAGCTGATTGCACCGAACGCACCGGATCATTTTCTTGCATGAATTTAAGCTCTCCGATATCTTTCTTTTTACCGATTAATTTAAAAACTTCTACCGCGGTTTTACGCATGAGAGGATCAGTATGCTCCAGATATGTTTGTGCTGTTTTCTTACCCGAATCATTGTGCATCATCGCCAGGGAAACTGCTGCTGCTAATGAAACTTCCTCATGAGAATCTTTCAAACTCTTCTTTAATTCAGAAACAGAATCCTGCGCGTTTAGCTTCCCTAATGTACGCGCAGCTTCCATACGTACACGGAACTCCCGGTCTCTCAAAGATCGGGTAACCGCTTCTATAACTGATGCATCTCCGATACTGCCCAGTACGCTTAAACTGGATTCTCTAATAAGAGGATTTTTATCTCCCAACAGGCCGCGTATATGATCACGTCCGTTGGTTATACGAAGCTTTCCAATCGTTTTTATGACTTCATGCCTGGTACCTTCATGTTCATCAGATAATGCTTCTATCAACACATCAGCAGCGGTTGCATCACCTAATGACCTCAAAGCAATCGCTGCATACTGCCGGACTTCTTCGTGAGGATCGGATGTAAGCAGATGCATAATTTCATGTTGGGCTTTGTGAGCTCTTAATACACCCAATGCATCAACTGCTGCGCCGCGAACCGCATATTCAGGATCAGCAAGCTGCAAAATCAACGGATCTATCCCCTGCGTATCCCCAAGCCTGCCGATTGCAACAACCGCGTCATGCCTTACCTTGGAATCAACGTGTGAAAGATCAATAAGCAATGCTGATAATTGTTTTTCAGCAAACAAATCAATAGTACTTAACATGCATAACGTAAAAAATGTTATATATGTAATCTTTAATTTAATCATACATTATATGTAAATTAACCCTGATTTTAAATAATTGCTTTTTAATTGTCAAGAACTCAAAAATAAAGAGTTTTTTGGCAATCAAAGGATTCACCGATTACAAAGATTCAGCTGATCCAATTAATTGTTTAACCTTGTTGATAAGATCACTTGCATCAAAAGGTTTGCTCAGCTGCATATCAGCTCCTGACTTGGTGCCAATATCATTATCTTGTTTTGCATCACGGCTTGTTAATAAAATTATTTTCGGTACAGGGCCTGATAATTGAGTAGTAATTTTATATGAAAGATGGTAGCCGTCAATATGCGGCATACACACATCTAACAGTGCAAGATCATAAAACTCTTGTTTTAACCGGTCAAATGCGGTCTGCCCGTCATTAACGCACGTAACTGAGTATCCTTCTTGAGAGAGCGTCTGCTCCAATAAATCACAAATTTCCTGTTCATCGTCAGCAACAAGAATTTTTTTCTGCTCCATAATGTTCTCCTTAACTTTTACGATACACGCTGAATATCCAAACTCGAAGTGCCGAGCAGCTTCTCCACAGCTTCTTTAAGCTCAGATGAAGCTTTAACTTTCAAACCGGTTTCAATCAATACGCGCTGGCGAGAGCGGGTATTAATCTGTATATATGCGGTGCTGTTTCCCGGATGTTTAATCAGCACCTGTTTGATTTTTTTTAACATCGAATCTTCCAAACCTGCACTCGTTACTGATACAATGACTTTTTGTACCAGTTTATCCCGCGCTTCCATAAATGTTAACAGTTCATCGGCCAGAAGTTCCTGCGCTTCTTCGCTCCCGTTAAGTTTTCCTGCAACAACCATCATTTCATTGGGTATAAGTTTTTTTGCCACCTCGGCTGTATAGACCGTGGGGAAGACCAGCACGTCGATCTCCCCATCAAGACTTTCTAATTTAAACCGTGCATATGCTTGTTTTTTTCCTTTACTGATCAGCTGGCGCAGGCAGGTAACCATACCGGCAAGATAGATTTTTCCGGGCAAAACAATCGTTTTTTGCGGCTCACGGTTAAAATGATCCTGGATCTCGGAAATACTGACCGATGAAAATATTTTCAAATCCTGTTGAAATTTAGTTAAAGGATGGCCTGATAAATAAAATCCCAGCACTTCGCGCTCATTGGAAAGCAGAGTGTGTTCAGGCCAAGGTTGCAGCTGGGGTCTGCTGCCTTTAGATCCATTCCCGGGAACATTCATCTCCGTAAGATTAAAAAGACTCCCCTGTCCGTATAATTTGTCTTCCTGAGCTTTTGAACTTCGGGTGAGCATTTCATCAATGGTTTCAGAGAACTCGGCACGCAATAATTTGGCATCTTCGCCGAAACCGTCAAATGCGCCGGCTTTAATCAATGATTCAATCACTTTTCTGTTCACCGTGCGGTTGTCCACGCGCATAAGAAAATCATTCATTGAAGCAAACGAACCGTTCGCCCGCTGTTCAATAATAGAATCAACCGCACCTGAACCGACATTTTTTACTGCCAACAAGCCGTATCGTATTTTTTCAACACCCTTATCATGTTCAATCGTAAAATCATGGAATGATTTCTGCACATCCGGAGGAAGCAGCTCAATATTCATGTTTTTTATTTCTGATATAACCTGCACTAACTTGCTTCCCTCACCCTTATCAACCGCGCTCCTTCCAATCTCTGAAGTCAGCAGCGCCGTCATAAATTCAATCGGATAATTTGCTTTTAAATATGCGGTCTGATACGCCAGAACACCGTATGCGGATGCATGAGATTTATTAAAACCATATCCCCCGAAATGAGCCATCTTATCAAAAATAGTGGTGGCTAACTGCTTCGGGATATTCCGCTCTGATGCTCCGGTAATAAACTCTTCACGATATTTTTCCATTACCTCAGGGATTTTCTTTCCCATTGCTTTACGCAGGTCATCTGCTTTCCCGGAGCTAAAACCGGTTAATGAGGTGGCTATTTTCATAACCTGTTCCTGATAAACAATAACTCCGTATGTTTCCTGAAGCACCGGTTTTAACGCCGGATGATCATAGGTTACCTTAACCTTACCGTGTCTGCGCGCCACAAAATCATCCAGCATGCCGCTGCCGATCGGACCCGGCCTAAACAGTGAGATCAACGCAATAATATCATTCATATTCGTGGGCTTTAATTTCCGCAGGAGATCTCTCATCCCTGAGGATTCTAACTGAAAGACCCCGATCGTCTGAGCTTTTGATAATAATTTATATGTTTTTTTATCATCGAACGGAATATCACCCAATGCAAACTCTTTGTTTTTAAACTTCTTGATTGCCTTTTGAGCATCTGACATCACTGTTAATGTGCGAAGCCCTAAAAAATCAATTTTTAACATCCCCATCTTGGTTAACGTATCGCCGTCATACTGCGTAGTGACAATATCCTTAGATCCGCGTGCAAGCGGCGTAAAACTGGTAATATTGTCTTTTCCGATGACTGTTCCGGCAGCATGGACACCCGTGTGCCGTTTTAATCCTTCCAGTTTTTGAGCGTATTCAATGAGTTTTTTAATTTGAGGATATAGATCACATTGTTTTTTAAGCTCAGGCACGGTACGCAATGCGTGATGCAGTGTGGTTCCGGGATCACGAGGGATCATCTTAGCGATTTTATCAACATCCTGCAACGGGATATCCATCACCCGGCCGACATCCCGCACCACTGAACGAGCCATCAATGACCCAAACGTGATGATCTGGGCAACACTGTTTTGGCCGTACTTTGTTTTAACATATTCAATTACTTTTTCACGGCCTTCATCAGAAAAATCAATGTCTAAATCAGGCATTGAACGACGGTCTGGATTTAAAAATCGTTCAAACAAGAGCCCATACTTAAGCGGACAAATTGAAGTTATTTCTAACACATATGCCACTAACGACCCCGCACCGCTTCCTCTGCCCGGGCCGACCGGAATCTCATGTGATCTGGCAAACTGAATAAAATCCCAGACAATAAGAAAATACGAAGAAAATCCCATCTTCTTTATTATGGTAAGTTCATGATCAAGGCGGGATTTAAGTTCAGGCGTCATCTGACCGTACCTTTTAATCACTCCTTCTCTGCAGAGTTTATCAAGGTATGTATCAGCGGTTTCTCCTTCAGGAATCGGATAATGAGGCAAGTGCAGGTTATCAAACGAAATATCTAAATTACATTTTTCAGTAATCTCAAGGGTTGAGGTAACAGCCTCGGGCATATCTTTAAATAATGCGATCATTTCTTCAGGCGATTTATAATAAAACTCCTGTGTGCTGAACTTAAGCCTTTTTTCGTCAGATATAAGCTTACCCGTACCGATGCACATCAATGCATCCTGCACCTCAGCATCTGCTTTATGCAAATAATGACAATCATTTGTTGCCACGAGGGGTACTTTCATCTTTTTTGATAAACGCTCTAAACCGGGTAAGATCTGAATCTGCTCAGGGATCAAATGATTCATTGCTTCTATGTAAAAATTACCTTCTCCGAAAATGTCGAGATACGACTCCACTGCTTTTTCAGCATTGGTCATATCCGATTTGAGCACATATTTCGGGATCTCCCCTTTCAAGCAGCCGGAAAGCGCGATCAACCCTTCACTATGGGTTTTGAGAATATCTTTATCAATGCGCGGTTTATAATAAAAGCCTTCGATAAACCCCATACTTGAAAGTTTCATAAGATTCTTATAGCCCGTACTGTTTTTTGCGAGAATCGTTATATGGTACGCAGTTTCACTCATACCGCCCGTCCTATCAAACCGAGATTGCGGGGCAAGATAACATTCACAACCAATGATCGGTTTAATCCCGACTGAAACGCATGCTTTGTAAAACTCTATAGCCCCATACATATTACCATGATCAGTAATAGCTAATGCAGGCATCTTGTATGATTCGATTGTTTTTAAAAGATCAGCCGGACGCCCTTTCTCGTCCACGATGCGGCACGCACCATCTAAGAGTGAATAACCGGTGTGATTATGAAGATGAACAAAACGTGAATGCTGCATAGAACCTCTTATCAATAGATCGTATAATGGATTTTCCAGCTTATATCAAAATTCGAAACAACATCAAAAACATAAATTCTAAATCAGAAATCTCAAGTCCCAAACAACATCAACACCAAATACCAAATACATACATTCAAACCGCTATTTTTTTATTCTTTCCTTTGACTTTGTTTCGAATTTCGTATTTCGTATTTGTTTCGAATTTCGTATTTCGAACTTCGTATTTAGCCTCTTTATATTATTATGTTTATTCAAATTTATATCCGGCTCGCTCTACGGTTTGGATATATTTACCTGCGCTTCCTAACTTATTGCGTAAATTTTCAATATGTTTGTCTACCGTTCGGGTAGTGCCAAAATAGCTGTATTCCCAAATCTGCTCCATAAGATAAGACCGGTCTAAGACCACTCCTGGTTTTTCTAAAAATAAACATATGAGCCCGTATTCTTTAGGCCGCAAACTAACCGGTTTATTATTGACGGTTACCGCATGCGAGTTCAGATTGACTTTAATGTTTTTTCCCGCCAGCCAGGCGTGCGATTCCGATCGGAATACCGCGCGCCGTGCCAATGCTTTTACCCGCGCCGTAAAGACTTTCCAATTAAACGGATAGACTACATAATCATCAACTCCTGCATCCAAAGCCTCGACCATATGTGATGATGAGACCAGACTCTCAGAGTAACACAAAAACAACAGGTTTTTGTATTTCGTCTTTTTTTTGCACGACTGTATCATCTCGCGCGTCGCATCAACCGGTGATGTATAGCGGAGGATGACCAGCGAAATTGGCTTTGAAACAACAATCTCTAATAAATTTGAGATTGATTCAGCGGTATACAAACGATAACCGCCGCCTGCAAGATGCTTCTCAACTTGCCGCTTAAACGAAGATCGATCATCAATTATCAGAACACCTGTACCGGTCACAGATTTTATTATACTGTTTTATGTGCGCAGGGTCAATCTATGAAGCTGTTTAAATTCATCAATCGTAACCGTCTCCGGCCTCCGACGGGGATCAATGCCCGCTTGTTCAAGTAAGTCATGTGCGGTGTGTTTATCTATATGAAGCCCCGGAGCCAGGGAATTTAGAATCATTTTTCTTCGTTTGGTAAAGCAAATCTTAAGGAGTTTAAAAAAAGGATCTAGATCACTTTTAAGGATTAATGGCTGCTCTCTTCTGGTCAATTTCACTACCGCTGAATTAACGCGCGGAGGCGGACTAAACGCATCGTTAGGGATACCGAACAATTTTTCAGGCCTGGTATAAATTTGCGTTAAGATTGAAAGAAGCCCGTATGCTTTGGTATGCACTGAGGCAACGAGCCGGTCAGCTACTTCATCTTGTACCGTTAAGACTGCCCAATCCCAGGAGTGCCAAGCAAAGATAGCCTGTAAAATGGGTGAGGTGATATAATACGGAAGATTAGATACAATACGCCATCTGTTTCCCAGCACCGCATTAATCTCTTTTTCCTGAACATCAAGAATATTTTTATGCAGAACCTTCAGATAATTTTTAAATGATTGCCTAAGCCGGCTGCACAATACAGGATCTATTTCAACTGCTAATATTTTTTTTGTGTGTGAAACAAGCTCTCTCGTGAGTGCGCCGCATCCGGGTCCGATCTCAAGAACCGCGGTATCATAAGACAGTTGAGCCCGGGCAACGATCTCACGTAGAATGTTTTTATCGTTTAAAAAATGCTGCCCCCATTTCCTCATCGCCAGGCCTTTTTAAGTTTTACCATTTCAACCGCTACCCGAATCGCCTCTTCCATTGATCGCGGATTAGCACAGTTTTTCCCCGCTATGTCATATGCCACCCCATGCGCAGGTGAGGTGCGTATAAACGGCAGCCCCAGCGTAACATTAACCGTTTCCCATGGATATTTAAGCTTTAAGGGTATCATTACCTGATCATGATACATACCAAAACCAAGATCGTAATCGCCATTAAGCAGTTTTCTCATACAGACGTCCGCCGGTTCAGGGCCTGTAATAGCATATCCTTTTTTTCTTAAAAATAGCAGTGCCGGAATAATGATACGCTTTTCTTCCTGGCCGATATTCCCTGACTCGCCTGCATGCGGATTTAATGCACTCATAACCGCATTATGGATCTGCATATGATATGTTTTTATTAAATCCTTATATGTTGTTTCAACGACCGAACACAGGGACTGCACTGAAATGTTCCTGCCGATATCTTTCAATGCCGTATGCCGCGTCATCATTACTATTTTGCATGCACGCGCCTGCATCATCATAACCGGCATCCGGGCGCCGGAAATTTCAGCAAGCATCTCCGTATGTCCGACAAAAGACCGATCAATTTTACTGCATGCTTTTTTACTGACCGGAGCCGTCACTAATGCATCCGCTTCTCCGCTCATGCATAACTGCACTCCTTTTCGGATCGCAGCTAATACTGTTCTGCCTGATGATGTTAATCGTTTCCCGGCTGATTTTGAGGTCGTTTCAAGCACGATAATATTACACATCTCCTGTATGCGTCTTGTGGCAAAACATTTAGACACAATTTCTGGGCCTATCCCGGCAGGATCTCCCATAGTGATAACAATATTCGGCTTCACCGGTATCTCCTAAAAATAAGTATGACAATATAATCGAAAGGCTGCGGTAATTTGCTGCGTTCCGCCAATAGATGCGGAGCAGAAGAGATTTATATCTATTGTAATGATTCGTCGTTAATCTTTATATTCGCTTTTTTCCGTAAGCCCTGAATCCAGGCTTCAAACCTTGGTTTTGCTTTTTGCTGAAACAAAAATTGGAACATATAGCCAAACAGTTCTTCAGGCAGCGTGTCATAGGAAAGCTGCGCTGCTGCTTTTTTCTCTTCGCATTTAATCAGATGGTATCCGAATTCAGTTTCTATGATATCCGATACTGCGCCGACATGCAATGCAAACGCCGCTTTTTCAAACTCAGGCACCATCCATCCTTTTACAAAAAATCCCAAATCTCCGCCGTTTTTTGCGCTTTCAGTATCTTCAGAATATTTGCGCGCAAGATTAGAAAAATCAGCTCCGCCTTGCAGTTCCTTTTTTATATCTCCAATTGCTCTTCGCGCCTTATTTTTATCGGTAAATGATGCGTTATCCGGGACTCTAATTAAAATATGCCTGCAGCGCACCCGTTCTGAAACACTGTCATTAAAATATTTTGCGAGGGTTTTCATATCCTTGAGTTCTTCGTCACTTAAACCTTTAATTGTTTTTCCTGCATTAATGGCAATTATATCATCATAGAGTTTCTTCATCTCTTCTTCGCTTGGCTGCTTAACTTTTGCTTTAACTTCTTGATCAATTAAATTAATAACCTGCACCTGATCCCGGATGCGTTCTTCGAACTCCTTGTTGGTTATCCCTTCTTTTTTAAGTTCTTCCTTAAAAAGTTTTTCCGCTTCCTGCTCGGACAAAATCGTTCCGTTAGCATCGCGGCTAAAACGCCTCTTTACTTCTTCGATGCCTTTTTCAACATCCCGCTGAATTGTTTTTATTTTAAGGAGTTTGGCTTCTTGAAGCATAAGCTTATCATCAACCATCTGATCGAATACATTTTTCTTATGCTCAAGCAGTTCTGATTCTGATAATTCCTTGCCGGGCTGAAGCCGCTGCTGCAGTTCCAGTAATGCCTGCACATTTTTATCCATCTCACTCTGCAGGATAGGTTCTCCGTTAACGAGTGCGAGTGTCCGGTTAGCGACTTTGGCAGAGACCATCGTGATGCTGAAAAAACATATTACCATGACCAGCCCAACGAGACTCAGCGGATACAT
Organism: bacterium; assembly: GCA_043811735.1. GTDB lineage: Bacteria > Elusimicrobiota > JBDRMW01 > JBDRMW01 > JBDRMW01 > JBDRMW01. The sequence continues at coordinate 531 of JBDRMW010000175.1, read as the reverse complement.
ATTTACTGCGGGTTTAATCAATTTCATTAACATTCCCTCGCTTAAAATAATTTTGGTTTATCGTAACAGAAAATTCTTGTTTTAATTGTTCAAGCAAAGCAATAAATTTTTCTTTTTCGAGTTTTTTGTGTATGTTACGGCGCACTTCTTCTTTGCTTAATAACGGTAATTTCCGTTCGCTTTGTTTTTTAAGGATATGATACCCAAAATCACTTTTTATAACTCCTGAAATCTCATTGATCTTCAAATTAAAAACTATGTCTTCAAATTCAGGCAGCATATCCCCTTTAACCAGGGGAGGAAGTTTCCCATGCATATCGCGCGTTACGGAATCTAATGAAAGCGCTGAAACCAATCGATCAAAAGACTCACCCTGGCGCAGCCGGTCAAGCACGTGTTGGGCTTCAGCTTCAGTATCAAGCAGAATATGACTAACGACGGCTTCCCGCGGATCAGAAAAATCCTCCTCATGATTTTTACAATAAAGATCTATTTCCTGCTCAGAAACAAGCAGTTCTTTGCCGCGTTTCT
>JBDRMW010000174.1:0-2767 GCA_043811735.1 bacterium | reverse complement strand
GTTTCGTAAGAAAAACAATAAAGCGGAAGAGCTCTTTGCTATAAAGAGAATAAAAGAAAAAAGGCCTGAGCTGATTGTTGTGGACTACGAAGATATAAAACACGCCTTTGGCAGGGCAAAGGCGCATGATTTACTCGGATTATGATTTTTTAAATACAGATGCTTTAACGATTTTTCCTGAACGGATACATGCTGTGCAAACCTTGGTTGTTTTGTTTGAACCGTTAATATGTATTTTAATGGTCTGAAGGTTCGGGTGAAATGTCCGTTTGGTTATCCCGGTTGTTTTCTTTCCCACTCCGCCTTTGTTTTTTGCCATACCGCGCTGGCTTATAGAACGGCCGGCTACCGGCCCCTTGCCGCAGATTTCACATACTTTAGACACGTTTGATTCCTCCGCTTACTTTAGTTCTTTAGTTTAATAAAAATTTTAACCGATGCTTTTTAAGAATGCTCTGGATACATAAGAATAAGTATCTGTGAAATATAACATAAATAGCAGTCTTTGTCAACGGCTTTTCATTACTATATTAAATCAGGACAGTTTAATCCTAGCAACATGTTTATTTGCAGTAAGTTGCATGCATAGAATAAAGTTGCGATGTCTAAAAAAATATGGTACACTTTTATACCTTTTTAAAACAAGGGCTGGCGGTAAAACACAAGGAGAGGCGATGAAACGAACAGCACTTAAAGTTATCAGCATGAGCATCATACAGTTTTTGTTTTTGACGCTGTGCTTACCGGATGGCAATTGTGAAAACATGCGTGTGGAAATGCCGAAGGGGATTTCTCCAAACATAGCCATGCTTTCGCCGCGATTGTTAATTCCAGGCGATATCCTTCCCAAGGCGCTCAGTCAGCAATCTCCAGCCCTGCAACTTATACCAGAAATAAAAAAGATTCCCCTGCAAAAAAAACAGTCATGGTTACAGGAGTGCTTTCCGGCTTTTCATGCTCTCTTTGATAAGCGTCCGCTGATGACGGTTTCCATGGAAGGGTTTCATGAAAAATATTCAACACAGGCATTAAATGCAAATTCAAAGGGAGGATTAGGGGCATTTTTTGGTTGCCTGCTCCGCGGACTTAAAAAAATCGGGGTTAAAACCGTTGCGTTTCAGCCGGACTTTTCAAAGCGAAGGCGTCAGACCGTAAAGTTAAAACATGATCATGTTGTCGAGCATGTTAAATCGGTTTTTTGCAACCTGAATGGGTGTAATTTTAATGAGATTGCTTATCCGGTTGTGGAATTGATCCTGCAGTTGTCTGAAAAGGATATTCTTTCACTGCAAAGTTTTGAACAAGAGGTTATGAATAATGCAGAATTAAAAAGTAAGATTTACATTAATGCCGGGGAATCAAAAGAGATGGATGCTAAAAACAAGGAAAATATTGCTTATGTTTATACCGCGGCATTGAGCGTATTGATTGAGCATGCTACGCATGGGGATAAGATTGATGCTGCGGAGAGGGCAGTGAGAAAAATATACAAAACCATACATATTAATGGCAAATTAAACGATAAAATCATCAGCCAGACCATAGAGATACTGCAGTATCTTTCCAGTCAAAAACAGATAACCCAAAAACATCTTCAAGCTGCAATAAAGGCCGATAACGTGTTTGATACCTTTATTGAAAAAAACGGGATAAACTATGATATGTTATATAGTGCTCTGGTGAATTATCTGGCCAGAACTGCGGTGACAAAAGAGCAGATAATTATTGAAGAGCCGGTTTCTTATGATAATGAGCCGGGTGAATATATACGCGATCAGAATGGGAATGAATTTATTGTTACTGTAGGAGGATTGGACGTTAATGATCCGGCAAAAACCGCTTATTATGATATAAAGTTTAGAAGATATTTGGACGGCAGTGTTACGCGGATACAGCTGGTATGTCCGCAGTTATATGGATTACTGTATCGGCTGGATATATCTCCAGAAGGGAAACGCCAGCGTTTTAATGAATATATGGTGAGTGCCTGGGCAATGTATGCATTTCTCAGCCACTTCCCTCAGTATAAACCGGGGATGATACATTTTAACGAGTCTCCGTTTATCCTGCTAGGGGCGCTTATGCAGTGGGATCCGCAATTTGAAGCGATCCCGTCAATTTATACCAATCATACGGTTGTTCAGGCCGGTCTGCCGACATATGATCAGTGGACAGCATCGATAGATCGTATGCTCGAAATCATGTCCGGTGGCTATGCGGTTAAAGGTAATAATTTCTTTTTCTCAATAAAGAGAAACCGCGGAGAAAAAGCATTAGAGCAAATGAGAGAAGTATTCACGCATGAAGGACGTATCGATTTATCGCTTGGGGCAGTAAAACTTGCAGATGCGATCAATGGAGTAAGTACGGAACATGCTGCGGTGACCAAGACGCTTTTCCGTACGGCAAAAAAAATCATCGGTGTGCTTAACGGATCCAGTGATTACTGGAAAAATGAAAAGCTGCTTGCTTTGGAAGAGCAAAAAGGTAAAGAGAATATTACAGCAAAAGAATTATGGAATATCCGGCAGAATGATGGAAAGGTGCAGTTTCTTAAAAAAATAGAAAAGCGTACAGGAATAAGCCTGGATCAGAATAAACAGGTTGTTTCTCTGGTTAGGCGCATATCAAACTACAAAAGCCAGTTTCCGATTCTCAAGGATATTGTCCGGGTCATCTGTGCTGACCGTGGTACGAAAATCAGGACACGCTGGGGAGACCTGGAAGGATTGGGGCAGCAGATTGTTGTCGGAGGTTTTGCCTATAC
>JBDRMW010000173.1:0-11387 GCA_043811735.1 bacterium | reverse complement strand
AGCAACACCAATTTCATTTACCAAGGGTTCGGCTCCTTCAATAACATACGCCTGCTTTTTTTCATGATCAGAAAAACTTGATTTCCACTCACGTGTCCGCTTTTTTATTTTTTCAAGAATATCTGTACTGCATATCAGTTTTTTTTTGAGTGCCCGCGCAGCTGCTTCACGGGTAATATCATCAAAGGTAGGGCCTAACCCGCCGCAGACGAATACCATATCACTGCGCGCAAAAGACTGCTTAATTCTATATTCAATATCTTCCAATATATCAGGAACCGTATGTTCTTCAGAAACTGTCAAACCGATGGTTTGCAGGGTCTTAGAAAAAAACGAACAATGAGTGTTTTGTTTTCCGGTGAGCAGTTCACTGCCGATACAGATGAGTTCAATCCTCATTACAAACCTATTTCTTTAACTACTGCGTCCAAACGTGCATCTATTACCTTGGGTTTATCAACTGATTGTATAGCCCGTTCGGGATCTTTTAATCCGTGGCCGGTAAGAATACATACAATTGTAATCTTCTTACTGTTTATTTTCTTAACATGCCCTTTGGCAATATATTTCTTAAGTCCCGCGACCGAAGCAGCTGATGCCGGCTCACAGAAAATCCCGCAGAGATTGGCAAGTATCGTATAGGATTCAAGGATCTCATCATCGCTTACCATATCAATAATACCATGGGACTCAATCCTGGCAGCTTCCGCCTGTTTCCACGAAGCAGGATTGCCGATCCTGATAGCTGTTGCGATCGTTTCCGGATTATGTACCGGCGCTCCGCGCACAATGGGTGCGGCACCTTCTGCCTGGAATCCCATCATTACGGGAAGTTTTTTTATTTTTTTGTGTTTATAATATTCTTTATATCCCTTCCAATATGCAGTAATATTACCTGCATTGCCAACCGGGATACAATGAAAATCAGGCGCCTCCCCAAGCACATCCACAATCTCAAAAGCGCCTGATTTCTGTCCTTCTATACGGAATGGATTAAGCGAATTAACCAGAGTAATAGGATATGTATTACAAATTTCTTTCACCAAATTAAGCGCATCATCAAAATTTCCCCGCACCGCTAGAACATGCGCACCGTGAATCATGGCTTGAGAAAGTTTACCTAATGCAATCGCACCTTCAGGAATTAATACAACGCATTTTAATTTTGCCCGCGCAGAATAAGCTGCTGCTGAAGCTGAGGTATTCCCCGTTGAAGCACAGATAACCGCTTTGGATTTTTCCTCAACCGCTTTTGAGATCGCCAGGGTCATCCCGCGGTCTTTAAATGATCCGGTGGGATTCATGCCTTCAAATTTAACATAGAGCTCTATCTCAGGCGCACCCAACGCAGCTGCCAGCTGCGGCACAGGAACCAAGGGAGTGTTCCCCTCAAGAAGGGTAATAACCGGTGTTCCCGCAGAAACCGGCAAATATGTTCGATACCGTTCAATAATACCTTTATATATCATATATTTTATATCCCAATATACTGCGTTAAAAAGTATTCTACATTAGTTTAATTTTTTCCGCAAGAAAATGTTTTTTAACAATTTTTAGAGTTTTTTTTTAGATTTGAATCAAAATTGCGGGATATTGGACAGTTTAGAAGTTTTTTTTTATTAAAACTCTTAAGTATTGCTTGTATGCTTGGCTTTGTTTCAGGTAAATTCCTGGTTATAATCTCCCAAATGATTTCTTCATCTACTCCAAAATATTCATGAATAGTAATATTCCTAAGTCCTATCATTCTTTTCCATGGGATAGTCGGATATTGCGCTTTCACTTCTTCGGGAATATTTTTTGCTGCCTCACCAATAATTTCAATGTTTCTTATTACCGCATCAGCCACCATTTTATTGTGTATAAATGCTTCATAGGTTAAATCTTTTGTATACTCTTCAATTTTTTGCATCGCCTGCAAAATATCTTCGATAAATAATTTACAATTTCTATTTGTCATACATAAATAACCTCTCGTAGGATTATATCTTTTAATTGCGGCTTCAAAGCTTTTACGGTAACCACATCCACTTTATTGTGCAATATTTCTTCCAAATATTCTTTGAAATCAACAAACTCCCAGCCTACAGATCCATTAAATTCAACAAGAATATCTATATCACTTTCTTCAGATTCTTCACCCCGGCCATAAGAACCGAAAACACCGATTTCTTTTACTTTAAATCTTTCCTTTAGAATAGGGATAAATTTTTTAAGTGTTTTGGTTATTTCGTGGATTTTCATTTTTCCTCCATTATTCTTCTATTCTCAGCATAATTGTTTTTGCTTTTATAACGGGTAATTTATCAATAATCTTTAGTGAATTGAGCATATCGCCTTCACGGGCTTCATGGGTAACAATAAGGATCGGCACTCCCCGGCGTGAAGTTGCCATTTCCTTTTGATACACTGACGAAATTGATACATGGTGTTTGCCTAAGATACCTGCAATTTTTGATAAAACTCCCGGTTTATCAACCGTGGTAAAACGCAGATAATATCTGGTTTTAATCTCTTTCATCGGCAGTATGCTGACTGATTTTTTCCGGTTATGCGCTACGTAAGGGATTCTGCCGGCAGTGCCGTTGGCCACCTGCCTGGCAAGAAAGATTATATCAGAAACAACCGCACTGGCAGCTGCCATGCTTCCTGCTCCTTTGCCGTAAAACATAACATCACCAACTGCATCTCCGTGCATAAAAACCGCATTATACTCATTTTTAACCGCAGAAAACGGATGCTGGGTTGATATAAGCGCAGGATGCACGCGAACTTCGGTTTTTCCATTATGATCTTTTACAATGCCAAGCAGTTTAAGAGACAATCCCAGATGTTCTTTTGCAAAAAGAATATCTTTTAAATGAATCTGCGTAATACCTTCACAGAAAATATGTTTTGGATTTACCCAACTCCCTATGCCAAGTGAAGCTAATATCCCAATTTTATGCGCTGCATCAAGCCCATGAATATCAAACTGCGGATTTGCTTCAGCAAAACCCGCCTTTTGTGCAGCTTTCAGAGCTTGATTAAAACTTAATCCTCCTTCAGACATCTTCGTTAAAATATAATTGGTTGTGCCGTTTAAAATACCCATGATTTTTTCAATATGATTTGCCGCAAGCCCTTCATTAAGCGCCTGTACAACCGGGATACCGCCGCCTACTGATGCCTCAAAATAAATAAGTTTTCTCCGTAACCGGGCAAGGGAAAACAATTGATCCCAATATTTTGAAAGTATCGCTTTGTTTGCCGTAACAATATGTTTACCGTTGGAGAGCGCCTCAGTAACGATTTTATATGCCGGCTGATATCCCCCTATCAATTCAATAATAATATCTATCTCGGGGTCGCGCAGAAGATCTTTATAATTTGTGGTTAAATTTTTTCGTAAGATCGTTATCCCGGATCTTTTGGTGCGTATATCCATATCGCATACCCGCATAACCTTAAATTCTGCACCGATCTTCCGTTCAATTGATGATGCATGCTTATTAAGTATCTTTAGAACACCTGATCCAACCGTTCCGAATCCAATTAATCCTAACCCCACTCTTTTCCTAATCATATTAATTACTCTCCATTTATTTACCCGTATACTTAAAACCAGTTGAGATCACTTAAAAAACCCCTGTGCGGCGGTATTCCCGTAAGCCCCCGCAGCGGAAGGGAGGCTCCGTCGAACTTTGTTCGACGGAGGGGAACCACGGGAGAGTTCCCCATGGGGTTCTGGGGCATCGGCAATGCCTCCGCAAAGGGGTTTTTAAGTGATCTCCAGTTGTCAATATTTATTTGAAAACTTCTTTATGCGCAGCAGTGCATCATGATACCGATTATCATGAGTAACCAATGCAAATCGCACAAAACCTTCACCACCGGGACCGAATCCAACCCCGGGAGCTACCACCACACCGGTTTCTTGTATAAGTGCTTCTGAAAATTCTAATGAATTCATATTGAATTTTTTCGGGATCGGCGCCCATACGTACATCGTTGCTTTTGGTTTTTCGAGCTCCCATCCTATTTTTTGCAGACCAGTAACCAGTTTATCCCGTCTTTTGCGGTAAACATCAACGATATGCGGTACAATCTCATCATAATCAAGTAATGCTTTTACCGCTGCTAACTGTATAAACGTCGGTACTCCAAAATCAATAAAACTTTTAAGTTTTTCTAAGGGCCCCAAGAGCTTGTTTGAACCAACCGCAAAACCAATGCGCCATCCGCACATCGAAAATGTTTTGGAAAACGAATGAAATTCAATGCTTACATCTTTAGCTCCGGGAACCTCTAAAAATGAGGGCGCGGTATATCCATCAAAAGTAAGCTCGGAATAGGCATTATCATGGCAGATAAGAATATTATATTCTTTGGCAAATTGAACAACGTTTTTAAAAAAATCCAGATTTTCTACCACACCCGTTGTTGGATTATGCGGATAACAGAGAATCATGATCTTTGCTTTGCGTGCAGTTTCAGGTTTAATCTGAGATAAATCAGGGATAAAATTATTCTGGGGGAGGAGCGGCATGGTTTCAATCTTACCGCCGGCTAGATGCACCCCGTTAAAATGCACCGGGTATGTCGGATCCGGCACCAGCACCGTATCTCCGGGATCAAGATACGCGGTAAACACATTGGCAATTCCTTCTTTTGATCCAATAAGCGCAATAATCTCTTTATTCGGATCCAAATCAACGCCGAATCGTTTATAAAACCACCGGGAGATCGTATGCCGGAATTTAGGCATACCCTTTGCCTGAGGATACCGATGCGTTCCTTTATGATGCTGCACCGTATCACATAAACGATCGATAATATTTTTATGCGTTGCGAGATCGGGATTCCCCATGCATAAATCTATCACATCATGTTTTTGTTCATACGCCTGCCTTTTTAATTCATTTATACGTGAAAATAAATAAGGCGGGAGTAATGATAATTTGCGTGAACATTCAACCATAGCAAATACCCTTAAACGGGAGTGTCCTCGCGCGATGCCGTACGCACATAGTATTCCGGCATGCGTGCTGCATATCTCCGCAGGAGATACGCTGTTGTAACGCAGGCAATCCCATAAAAAATTTCAAATCCTGCAAACCTTAACCACTGTTCCTTTGAGACAAAATCCCATTTCGCCGGAGAAAAATAGTTCGCTTCCGGTTCTCCAAAAAAAGAATCAAACATGCCCTTAAGGACAACAACCACTCCCCAGATGAGAAAAATCCATCCGGCACAACGCACTAATCCGCGTATAAGAATCTTTTCTTGTTTAGGCATACAATACTTGAATATATATTATACTAATGAAATTAGAGATTGCAAAACAGAAAAAAGCAGGATACAGAATAAAGCCTTAATAATGGCAGGACAATGAAGATGTCTGCAATGTTTTTATTTAATCAGTTTTTTTAAAGAAAGGCTTGGTTTAAACGATATTTTTCTTCCCGCAGGAATCTGGATCGTCTCACCGGTTTTGGGATTACGTCCTTTCCGTGCTTTACGAGCCTTTGCTCTAAACGTTCCTAAGCCCGCAAGAGAAATCTTATCGCCGGATTTCATAGTCTCTCTGATCGCACCAACAAGGGCTTTAATCGTTCGTACTGACTGAGATTTCTTAACATGTGCATCTGCAGAAACCTTATGGATTAACGTGGATTTATTCATGTTTAACCCCCCTTAAAAAATAATAAATCTATGCTTCTTTTATATATATTTATACGAACAAAGTCAATAATTATCTCTTTGAATACTGGAATTTCTTTCGTGCTTTAGGCTGGCCTGGTTTTTTCCGTTCAACCATGCGGGAATCACGGGTAAAAAAACCTCTGCTGCGCAATGGTTGTTTAGTTTTGTCATCCATCTGCACAATTGCGCGCGCAATGCCTAATCTTAACGCGCCCGACTGACCGGTTACCCCGCCGCCCGAGACAGTTGCAATAATATCATAATCATTTGTATGACCGGCCACAGCAAGCGGTTTCATAACTTCGGTTTTTTGACGGTGATGCCCGGCAAAAAAATCATCGATTGATTTACCGTTTACCATCAGTTTCCCGTTACCGCTGCAGAGACGTATCCGCGCAACAGATGATTTACGGGTTCCTCTTGTCCAGATTTCATTATTTTGTTTTACCATTTAAGCAACGCCTTTTTGGATATGAGCCTGGTGTGTATGTTCAGCTTCCCGGAAGACACGAAGCCGCGCTAACAGACGTTTCCGTGTTTTTGATTTAGGAAGCATGCCTTTAACAGACTCTCTTACTGCTTTTTCAGGTGTATCTTTTAAAAAACTGCCCAGGGGCGTCAACGTGATACCGCCGGGATATCCTGAATGCCTGAACTTAAGTTTTTGCACCGCTTTATTTCCGGTTAACCGTATCTTTGAGGCATTCGTAACAACCACGAAATCCCCATTATCAATATGAGGCGTAAAATCACGCTTGCCTTTGCCGCGCAGCAGTGAAACGATCTGCGTAGCAAGCCGTCCTAAAACGAGGCCTGAAGCATCAATATAATGCCACGTTCTTTTAATATCAGCGGTTTTAATTAATTGCGTATTTTGTAACATAAGTGGCTATTATACTCATATTAGGATATAAAGTCAACAAAAAAATGTAAAAAAATTCAATGCCTTACAAGTTATTTTTTATGCAGGTTTCGACCTCATCTTTTGACGGAAGGTCTTTGATGCGGGCCAAGTAAATGCCGCGGGACATGCCGGCACGCCAGGATGAATAGGCGATTGCGTTGCTATCGGGAGAAACGGCCGGCGCATGAGAGGAGTAATATTTATCATTAACAATTTGAGATATTTTCCACGAGGTCAAATCCATAGCATAAATCCCTTTTTGTTCAAAATAATCTTTATGCGGGAACGCCGGGTCTTTCTTCCTCCGCCAATTGCTCATGAAAATAATTGATCTGCCATCAGGTGCATATACAGGATATTTATTATAATGATCATCGGTAACCAATACTTTTTCTTTGAGCCTCTTTAAATCAGCCTGATAAACACCTGAATTGTCCTGAGAATTGATAATCCCGTCCCGGTTCGTATCACGCCGCCGGGAAAGATAGAGCACATACCTGCCGTTTGGAGAAAAACTGGGGAATGAATTGTCAAACCTATCTTCCGCCACAGTCACTTCATGCAGGCTCGCAAACTCCCTGCAGTAAATACCTGAGTTATCCCGCATCGTAATCTGCCCGTCTTTATTGGTATCCCGGCGCCATGACGCAAACACATACCGCGTACCATCAGGAGAAATTGAAGGAAACGTACTCTCATATTCATCGGGAGTTAAGCTGGCAGTCTCTTTAGCGGCAAGATCCAAGAGATAAATATGCCCCGTGGGCGATCCGGGCGGATTATTATAAAATATAATGCGCAGTCCATCCGGAGAAAAAGACGCATGTTTAAGCTTGTTTTCTTCGTCAATTAGTTTTTCTTCCCCGCCGGAGCGCAGATCAAGCAGATACAACGCACGGTTATCCTGCGAGGTAATGCCTTTGAACGGATCAGCGGCTTTACGTGCACTTAAAAACAATATTTTGGACCCATCCGGTGAAAAACACGGGGAAGAATTATACCACTGTGCATCAACCAGACATTCTTCCTTATCAGCTGTTAAATCATAGCGGTAAACTCCCGGCCGGTCAGCAAGAGAAAGATGTCTTCCTCCCGATGTATTTTGACGCGCAGACGTATACACCAGATAATTCCCGCATGGTGAAAAAACCGGAGAATGATTATAATAGGCAGGAGAAGCGATCATCCGCCAATTGGTTAACTGAAGAATATTCTTCAATGTTTGTTTAGAAGAGTCCAGCTCAATAGTTTGAAGAAGATGTTCTTTAACTTTCGTGATATTGTTTAATTTATACTGCGCCCGCGCAAGCTCTAAATGAAGAAACGCGCTTGAAGGATTTTCAAAAAGCTTATCAGCAAAATAATCGATCGCCTGTTGTATTTTATTTGCTCGTATAAGATGTATACCGGTGCGAAACCGCAGTAGATTAAAAAAATCGCCCATGCACGTTCTCCTCACACACAATAACCTTCCGCGGAAAATGCATCTTCTATATGATGCATTCCTTCAGGCATAATACTAATCACATCAAACCGAACATCCTTATTATACAAATTTTTTAACTTCATATACAAAACCGCCGCACGCACGATCCGTCTTTGTTTAATTTTATGTACCGCATATTCAGCAGAACCATACGCGTAATTCTGTCTTAGTTTCACTTCAATGAACACAATGAGATTTCCTTTTTCGACAACTAAATCAATCTCTCCTCCGCGGCAGCGCCAGTTGGATTCTCGCAAGGTATAACCTTTTTGATTAAGCATGACCAGTGCATCATGCTCACCCAGCTTTCCTAAAGATGTACGATATGTTAACATCAGTTTGCACAAACCAATCCCTTCATAGGTTGAAAACTGACCCGGTGTATGGGACTTATCCCCAGAATGCTGATCGCTTCTCGATGTAATGCAGTGCCGTATCCTTTATGCGCTGCAAAACCCCAGCCAGGGTATTGCCGGTCAAACTTAATCATCATGCGGTCCCGGGTAACTTTGGCAATAATGCTTGCACAGGCAATACTGAAACTTAAGCTGTCTCCACCGACATACGACCGGTATGATGTGAGGAATCCATCCAAATACATATTCCCGTCAACAATAGAAAGGTCAACTGATACGATCAGACCGCGCACCGCATGTTGAACAGCATGCTTCGTTGCATTTAAAATGTTAATTGTATCAATAGTTTCATGTGAGACGACACCGACTGCATAATCCGTGCATGATGAAATAATTTGCGGGTAGATTTTTTCGCGTCTTTGGGGGGTAAGTTTTTTGCTGTCATTAACGCCTTCAATGACCGCATCCTGCGGCATAACCACCGCGGCAGCTACGACCGGCCCTGCCCAGGGCCCGCGTCCAGCTTCATCAACACCTGCAATCGAGGAAAACCCTTCGCGGTGAATCCGCCGGTCAAAATCACATAAGTCAGAAACCTTAAACAGCTGTACCACGCGTGATCCTTAATTTAAATACTATTTATTTGTTATCTTTACCTTCTTCAATACGGGATGCTTTACCCATTAATCCGCGCAGATAATACAATCGTGAACGCCGCACTTTCCCGGTGCGCACCACTTCAACTTTGTCAACACGCGGACTGTGAATCGGGAATGTCCGTTCAACACCAACTCCGTACGATATTTTTCTAACCGTATATGTTTCACCCAATCCGGTACCGCGTAACCGTATAACCGTTCCTTCAAACGGCTGAATCCGTTCATTTAAACCTTCAACAACCTTTACATGCACCCGAACATGATTGCCTGCCCGCACCACGGGCGGGTTCTTTTTCTTATACAGGTTCTCAACAAATGCTAATGCTTTCATAATTTTCTCCCTTTCAACTGCTTAATTATGTGATGTTCTTCTTCAGTTAATCTGTGTTTTTTAAAAAGATCAGGTCTTTTCTGCAGGGTGTTTTTTAAAATCATTGTTTTGCGCCACTGCAGAATCTTTGCATGATTCCCTGAAATCAAGACCCCGGGAACGTTCATGCCTTTAAAGACCGCAGGCCTTGTATAATGCGGATGATCCAGCCTGCCTTTATAAAAAGAATCATTCTCAATAGATTCTTGTTTCTGTACAACTCCCGGTATCAGCCTCGTTACCGCATCAACCACAACCATCGCGGGTATCTCCCCGCCGGTTAAAACCACATCCCCGATTGATACTTCCCGGTTAATAAATCGTTTGATCCGCTCATCAACACCTTCATAATGCCCGCAGATAAGAACCAGGTGTTTCTTGCGCAATAAACGATTAGCCGTATCTTGATTAAACAAGCTGCCCTGGGGAGTAAGCAGGATAACGAATGGTTTTTGTTTATCCTTATATCTCCTCAGTATCCGGTATAATGGTTCAATCTTCATAACCATTCCCGCGCCGCCGCCGAAAACTTTATCATCTACACTGCGGTGTGTATCGGTTGCTTCATCCCGTATGTCAAATACACGGATATCAACCAGGCCTTTATCCCGTGCTTTACTGATAATGCTCTCATCAAAAACCCGGGTGAACATGCGGGGAAAAATCGTAAGTATATCAATGCGTAAAACCGTTTTTTTTCTCAAAACCTCGATGCTCCTTTATAAAAAACCTTCCGGCAGATCCACGACCAGTTCCTTGTTTTTTTCATCAAATGAACGAACTAAATTCTTCGCAGCGGGGATCAGAATCTCCCCCTGCTCACCCTTAACCTGATAGAGATCATACGCACCTGTTGAGAGCACATCTACTACGGTTCCTATCTGTTTATTATCGACTGTTTTTACCAAAGATCCGACTATATCTGCAATTTTATATGTATGATCAGGCAGTTTATCTATCTGAGCTGAAACTCCACTATTAACCAGGGTTTTAAGCTGGTATCTATCAGTTAATTCAAGAAAACTTATAAGAATGCCCTTCTTATATTCTTTTACGGTGCATATCGTATATGTTTGGCTCTGACCTGTATGTACGTGTACAAAAACTTTTAATCCTTTAACCGGTTGCCAGCCGGTCTCACGAAAAACAGTAAAAAAAATATCCCCCTGTTTACCGTGCGGTTTACCTAAAAAACCGACTTTTATTAACATACGTTAATCAGGATCATCCTTCAACTCAATATAACTACGCGTATGCTGCTTCGATACTGATGCATTCGCCAGAGTCCGAATAGCTTTTATAATACGCCCTGTTTTCCCGATGATTTTTCCCCGGTCAGCCTGCGCCGCATGAATATGAATTTCGGTCTTTGAACCGCTCGAGTTTTCTTCAATGCGGATCTTATCAGGTTCATCAACCAGATTTTTAACCAGATATTCAACTAATTCTTTCATTTTTGTGTTGATTCAACCAATTTAAGCCACGCACCTTTTCGACTTAAAGCGGTCCGCACCCGGTCTGAAACCTGTGCGCCATTAGAAAGCCAGTAGGTAAAACGGTCATATTTATATACCAGTTCATCCCCCTGAGATTCGGCTTTAGGATTAAAATTACCTATAACCTCTATTGGTTTACCGTCTCTTCGTTTCCTTGAATCAATTGCAACTAAACGATAAAAAGGCTGTTTCTTTTTACCGACTCTTTGAAAGCGCAGTTTTACTGACATGTATACCTCCTGTATATATTGATATTATATATAAAAATCAAACTGTTATTGTATATTAATTGCCATTTTTTGTCAATAAGTTTTTGTTAAAGTGTCAAGCCAATTTAGAAATGTCATAATCCTACCAATTTAGAAATGTCATATTTTAAGAAAAAAGAAGAAAAAATAGTAGTCGCCGGCCGTACTGTGGGTAATGTGGTA